>NZ_CP028271.1:4072985-4386292 GCF_009914055.1 Mixta intestinalis | reverse complement strand
GTAGCTGGGTCAGCACAAAGGCCGCGCCCTGCACCGCGCCGTCGAGGGCAAAGTGCACGCTGACCTTTACCCGTTCCAGGCCGTTGCGCTTCAGCATACGCCGCGTCAGCGCGGCGATGATCTCCACTTTCTCACGCCCCGTTTCGACATCCATCAGCGCCAGCTCGGTGACCGGTAGCTGCTGATAATGGCGGATAATGCCTTCCATCAGTTCCGGCGTATAGCTGCTACCGCCGCCAATAATCGCAATCTTAAGCATGCTGTTCTCCTGGAGCAGGTAAACGACGATAAAGTTCGATAAGGTCAGCGGTCAGATCCTGAATAAGCATCGCGTTCATCAGGTGATCCTGGGCGTGCGCCAGGATCAGCGTCACCTTCAGCTTACCGCTGCCCTCATCCATACCGATTAATGTGGTTTGCATACGATGTGCCTCACCGATTGCGGCGCGGGCGGCCTGCTGTGACTGTTCCGCCGCAGCGAAATCGCCTTCTCGCGCCTGCCGTAACGCTGAAAGCGCATGGCTGCGCGCGCTACCAGCGTGAACCAGCAGCTCCATAATGATATTTTCCTGGTCCATCTTTCTCTCCATGCTGAAACGGGCATGCAGGAAGCCGCGCACCGTTAAGGCACGTTTGCTTCTCTGGTTAATTAATTGACCGGCGGAACGCCGGAATAATCAGGACGGTAGCAGCGTTAGCGCTTTATCAAGCACCTTATCGCCACGCATGGTGCCGTAATCCATCATATCGATCACCGCAACCGGCTTGCCAAGCGGCGCGGCGAGCGCTGTCAGACGTGGTGCTTCATACTGCACCTGCGGCCCTAACAAAATAACGTCGGCATCGTCGACAATACTTTCAAACTCTGCCACCGGTACGGCATCAATCCGCACCGCCAGCTGCCGCTTCTCCGCTTCCGCCTTCATACGGGTTACCAGCATGCTGGTAGACATGCCCGCAGCACAGCAAAGTACAATATGCATAGCGTTTTCTCCTTTAAGATGTGCTCAAATATAAGCCAGAGAGAGTCGGTGCTGTAAATACCCTGTGCCGCAGGTTTTGTTAGCCGAAAAACTCAACTGACTGATTAATAAGCTTTTTGATAAAAAGTATATTGAAAATAATTTTCATAGCTGTGATCGATGTAGCGTTTATCCAGCTACACTTTCTTATTCATAAACTTAATACCAGTTTTATCAGTAAGATAACGAATTACAGAGACGTACTTAAAAAACTTTACTGAAAATAATTTTCATCACGCTATGCTGATTAAAATCTGAAACACAACGCAACAGGAGTTTTTGACCCTATGGATCTGGTGTGGCAACTGGAGAACAGCCTGCAAAGGCTGCCTCAGCAACAATCACGCATCGCGCGTTTCGTGCTGGAGAATCTGCAATTCTCATGCAGCGCCACGCTCGAACAGCTGGCGCAGCAGGCTGGCGTCAGCGCCGATACCCTTTCTGCCTTCGCCCGATCCGTAGGATGTCGTGACATGGATGATTTTATGCAGCAGCTGCGCACGCTCCAGCAAAATAGCGCAGAGACGCATCGGGTACAGCCAGCGATAACCGGCGACGTTGATTACGCCAGTACCTCTTCACTGGAGAAGCTGGCGGCCGGCGCGGGCGTCAGTCCTGAGACGGTGAAACGCTTTGCCCGCTCTATCGGACGCGAGGATTTTGACGACATTCTGTTTCAGATTGGTAAGCGGCTCAACGAGCTGAGCCAGCAAGAGGCACGCGTGGCGCGGACGGTATTGGCAAACGTCAGCTTCGCCGCTTCAGCAACCATCGATCAGCTGGCCAGCCATGCTGGCGTCAGCCCGGCCACCATTACCCGCTTCGCCAAGTCAGTCGGCTGTGAAGATATACGCGAGCTGCGCATGAAGCTGGCGCAGGCCTCCGCCAGCCATTCGCGCTATATGGCACCCGGCGGGGCCGCACCGCTTTCTGCCGGCGAGCGGCGGCTGGCGGAAGTTCAACAGGCTCTGCATCAGCAGCTACAGCAAAATTCCTCTTCTTCTTACGCCGAAGCGGCCCAGCTGCTACATCAGGCGCGCAGCGTGACTATTTTCACCGCAGGCGGCAGCGAGGCGATATATGGCCTTCAGGTGCAGCAACAGCTGATGGCGCAGGGCGTGACCACCACGCTCAGCCAGGAACCTCATTTCATCGGCGTCAGCGCCGCGATGCTTAACGAAGATCAGGCACTGATGATCATTTCCCTCGGAGAGCCAGATGTTAACTTACGCAACGCGGCGCTGCTGGCCCGTAGCCGTCATGTTCCGGTAGTGATGCTGGCCGCCGTCGGGCATCCGTTAGCTGACCTGGCCGATATCCTGCTGGCGCTGCCGGAGGATCCATTACTGGCGCGCTATGGCCTGTTAATAACGCTCGATCTGCTCCGTTCTTAAGCCGTTAGCAGCCTTTAAAATGACCCTGTCCTGCTCTCGCCGTCGTGCATTTTTTAATCAAAGGCAGTAAGAGTAATCCTTTTCTGTGATTAGCGTTTAAGTTTTCAACCGCCCTCTGCGATCTTTGTTCTGCATCAAAAAAAGCACGGTTAAATAAGGCGAAAACACCATATATAGCGTTTACTATTCACCACCTATCCAACATATAGTAATTGCGTTGAAGGAGAGCGGTGGTGACAACGACGGTAATAAAACGAGACGGCTGTCAGGTAGCCTTTGATCAACAGCGTATCGCCGAGGCGATTCGCGCTGCGGCCCGTGCCGCCCGGATTGAAGATAACGACTATTGCGCTCTCATCGCGCAACAGGTTAGCGAGAAAATGTGCAGCCGCGATCGGGTTGATATCCACGAGATCCAGCAGGCGGTGGAAGATCTGCTGATGGCAGGACGCTATCCGCAGCTGGCGCGCCAGTATATTGAATACCGACACGATCGCGATCTGGCTCGTGAACAGCGCGGCAAGCTGAGCAAAGCGATTCGCGGCCTGGTTGAGCAAAGCGATCCGGCACTACTGCACGAAAACGCTAATAAAGACAGCAAGGTGATCCCAACCCAACGCGATTTGCTGGCAGGCATCGTCGCGAAGCATTACGCACAACAGCACATGCTGCCGCGTGATGTGGTACGCGCCCACCAGCGCGGGGAGATCCACTATCACGATCTCGATTACGCACCCTTCTTCCCGATGTTTAACTGCATGCTGATCGATCTGAAAGGCATGTTGACCAACGGCTTCAAAATGGGCAACGCCGAAATTGAGCCGCCGAAATCGATCGCCACCGCGACCGCCGTAACCGCTCAAATTATCGCGCAGGTTGCCAGCCATATTTACGGCGGCACCACCATCAACCGCATTGACGAAATCCTCGCGCCGTTTGTCGAAGCCAGCTACAACAAACATCTGGCGGTAGCGCGTGAATGGCAGATCGCCGAAGTTGAACGCTATGCACGTGAACGCACTGAAAAAGAGTGTTTCGATGCCTTCCAGTCGCTGGAATATGAGGTCAACACGCTGCACACTGCCAACGGCCAGACGCCGTTTGTGACCTTCGGCTTTGGTCTTGGCACCAGCTGGGCGGCTCGTCTGATCCAGCAGTCGATCCTGCGTAACCGCATCGCCGGACTGGGTAAAAACCGCAAAACCGCCGTGTTCCCGAAACTGGTTTTCGCCATCCGCGAAGGGCTGAATCGCCGCCCGGGCGACGTGAATTACGATATCAAACAGCTGGCTCTGGAATGCGCCAGCAAGCGCATGTATCCCGATATTCTTAACTATGACCGCGTGGTTAGCGTTACCGGTTCCTTTAAAACACCGATGGGCTGCCGCAGTTTCCTTGGCGTCTGGGAAGAAAACGGCGAACAGGTACATGATGGCCGTAATAACCTTGGCGTAATCAGCCTTAACCTGCCGCGTATCGCGCTGGAAGCCAAAGGTGACGAAAACCGTTTCTGGCAGCTGTTGGATGAGCGTTTAGCGATCGCCAAAAAAGCGCTGATGACGCGCATCGCCCGTCTGGAGCATACCAAAGCGCGCGTGGCACCGATTCTCTATATGGAAGGTGCCTGCGGCGTGCGGCTTAATGCAGACGATAACGTGGCGGAAATCTTCAAGCACGGGCGTGCCTCGATCTCTCTTGGCTATATCGGCCTACATGAAACCATCAACGCGCTGAGCGGTGGCGAAACGCACGTGTATGACGACGAAGCGCTGCGCGCCAAAGCGGTAGCCATCGTGACTCGCCTGCGCACCGCCGTAGACGAATGGAAAGAGGAAACCGGCTACGGCTTCAGCCTCTACAGCACGCCGAGCGAAAATCTCTGCGATCGCTTCTGCCGCCTGGATGCCGCCGAATTCGGTCAGGTGAAAGGCGTAACCGACAAGGGTTACTACACCAACAGCTTCCACCTCGACGTGGAGAAGAAGGTTAATCCTTACGATAAACTCGATTTCGAAGCGGTGTATCCGGCTATCGCCAACGGCGGCTTTATCTGTTACGGCGAGTACCCTAACTTACAGCACAACCTGAAAGCGCTGGAAGATGTCTGGGATTACAGCTATGACCGCGTGCCCTATTACGGCACCAATACGCCCATTGATGAGTGCTATGACTGCGGCTTTACCGGCGAGTTTGACTGTACCAGTAAGGGCTTTACCTGCCCGGCCTGCGGCAACCACGATCCGGCCAGAGTTTCAGTGACGCGCCGCGTTTGCGGCTATCTGGGCAGCCCGGATGCGCGTCCGTTCAACGCCGGGAAGCAGGAAGAAGTGAAACGGCGAGTCAAGCATCTGTGAATATCCACCAGTATTACCCGGTCGATGTAGTAAACGGCCCCGGCACCCGCTGTACGCTGTTTGTAGCGGGCTGTGAACATGAATGCCCCGGCTGCTATAACCAGCGCACCTGGCGGCTGAACTCCGGCGTGCCTTTTACCATTGAGATGGAAGAGCAGTTGATTAACGATCTGAACGATCGCCGTATTCCACGTCAGGGGCTGTCGCTTTCCGGCGGCGATCCGCTGCATCCGGCCAACGTGCCGGACGTGCTGCGCCTGGTGCGCCGCGTGCGTCGTGCCTGCCCCGGTAAGGATATCTGGCTGTGGACCGGCTATACGCTGGCGGAGCTAAGCGAAGCGCAGCGTAAGGTGGTTGCAGAGCTGGATGTGCTGGTGGACGGCAAATTTATCCAGGCGCTTAAAGATGCCAAACTGATCTGGCGCGGCAGCAGTAACCAGGTTATCCACTATCTGCGTAAAGCAGATTAACCACCCGCCCCAACATATCGTTAAGGGGGCCATTTCGTCGCCCCCACATCAACACCAACACATCGCGCGGGCTGGCTTTTAGCCTCCCGCCTGCGCGCCGTGACGCGGAATCGCCGCCGATTCAATAATATTCAGCCCGCTGTGGGCAGGAGAAAATGCCTCACGCATCATCACAGCGGCAACCTCTTTCGCCGCCACCGCTCGCCAGTTTCCCGGCAGCAGCTTAAATAACGGAGCGAGAAAAGCTTCGCCCGGACGCGGCTGCTGGCGATCGCCTAACAGCAGCGAGGGGCGAATCAGCGTCAGCCGCGGCCAGTTCTGCTGCCGTAGCGCATGCTCCATCTCGCCTTTTACCCGCTGATAAAAAAAGGGTGAACGTATGCTGGCTCCGTGTGAGCTGACTGCCAGCATATGCTTCGCGCCGAGCCGCTGTCCGGCAATGGCGCTATCCACCACCAGCGTGTAATCAACATGCACAAAAGCCGCCTTGCTGCCCGCCTGTTTCCGCGTCGTCCCCAGACAGCAAAACACGATATCCACCGGCAGCTGTAACGGACGCAGTACATCGGTAAGATCCGCTTCAACAGGATTAATCAGCTTTTGCATCGCGGGCAGCGGACGACGCGTCGGCGCAATGATTTCGCTGACGCGGGCATCTGCCACCAGCAAGCGCAGCAGATGATTTCCCACCAGCCCGCTGGCACCGGTTAACAATATCCGACTCATCGTTTCTCCTTATCAGGGTTTGCCGCCCCGCATAAGCCTGTCGCGGGCGTCATGAAGCTGAGATTAGCAGAGATGTTGCCGCGAAGAATTTGATTTTTCGGCATCCTCAACCAGACTTAACCGGTAGTTCAACCCAGAAAGGAGGAAAAGATGAGCAAGAAAATAGCGGTACTGATTACCGATGAATTTGAAGACTCTGAATTTACCTCCCCTGCAGAAGCCTATACCAAAGCGGGCCATGAAGTTGTGACCATCGAAATGGAAGCCGGTAAAACGGTAACGGGCAAGCAGGGAAAAGCTCAGGTAAAAATAGATAAAGATATTGATCATGTCAGCCCGGCGGAATTTGATGCGCTGCTGCTGCCCGGCGGTCATTCGCCAGACAGCCTGCGCGGCGACGATCGTTTTGTCAATTTCACTAAAGAATTTGTCGCCAGCGGCAAACCGATCTTCGCCATTTGCCACGGCCCGCAGCTGCTGATTAGCGCCAACGGCGTGCGTGGACGCAAGATGACCTGCGTGAAAGCGATCGCGATCGATCTGAAAAACGCCGGTGCGGATTTCTACGATAAAGAAGTTGTGGTGGATAACGACAAGCTGGTGACCAGCCGCACGCCGGAAGATCTGCCCGCGTTTAATCAGGAGTCACTGCGTATCCTGAATATGAGCTAACCGCTCGCCGCCGTGCAGCGCTGCCGCCGCACGGCGCTTTTCCAGACGGTTAACGCGCTTCGCGCAGCCAATACTGCTTTTTACCGAAGCCGAGTGCGTTATCGGTCATTTTTATCTCATCCAGCCTGATTTCCCATAACGGTGCCGAAACAGCGCGCGCCACCGGGAACCGTTGACAATAGGCCGCTCGCGCAGCCTGTTCCTGCTCACCGCTCAGCCGCTGCACCTCACCGCGATACTGCACGCCTTTAATCAGCATAACCGTTTTCGGCTGACCGTTAACCGTGCCCGCTACCTGGGGATGCTGCACCATCAGCGCGCCGTGGTGCGTCTTCTCTTCGGTCATGATCCAGAACGCCATACGTGCTTCGTCAAACACATAAAAACAGTTGGCGCACCAGAGCGTCTCTGCATCGCGGCAGCATAGCGACAGCACATGCTGCTTTTTTAAAAAGCGCGCAATCGCGCTAACGTCAGACAAATTTCTCTCCATTACGAATTCAGCGGGCCGATCATGACGAGTGCAGACGAGGCGGCTACAATGCCACTCCTGAAACGAAGAGGATGAGCATGAGTGAGATCGTCGCTGCGCCCTGGCAGCTCTATATTATCCGCACTGCGGCTGGCTGGCTCTATACCGGCATCAGCAATAATGTGCCGCGCCGTTTTTTGCAGCACCAGAAAGGCACCGGCGCGAAAGCGCTGCGGGGAAAAGGGCCGCTGGAGCTGCTTTTTATCTGCGATGCAGGCGACCGGGCAATGGCATCCCGCCTGGAATATCAGGTGAAACAGCTATCGCGGCAGGAGAAACTCAGGCTGGTTGCCAGCCAGCCCGTTTCGCTGGCCTGCTGGCTCAGCGAGCGAAGCGGTTAAAGTGCGCGGAATACGCCACTTCACCGTTCACATCAACAAACGCGTCGTCCGCCAGCCGGTAGACCTGGAAAGTGGCCTCCGTGCCGGGCCACGCGCAGCGTAGCTGATGGCGGGCCGCAGGCTCAAAGCCACAGCGCCCATACCAGGCCGGATCGCCCAGCACCACCACCGCCGCATAGCCAAATTCATTCAGCGTATCGAGCCCTTCATAAACCAGCTGCTGGCCGATACCCTGACCCCGCACGCGCTCATCGACCGCCAGCGGTGCCAGACCAACCCAGTTGCGATCTTCATCCTGTACGGTGACCGGGCTGAATGCCGCATAGCCCAGCACCTGCCCTTCATCGTCAGTCGCAACCACGCCCAGCGTTAGCTGCCCATCTTCACGTAGCCGTTGCACCAGTTCCGCTTCGGCGCTGGTGGTAAAGCAGCGGCGCAGCAGGCTATCTATACCGGCAGCGTCCACCCCTATCTCTGTACGAATTAACATGAAGCACCTGCGCGATCTCCTAAAGATTTCGCGTCCTCGTTCAGGCCGGCCTCGACGAAATCAGCCAGCTGCATTAACCCAATGCGTAGCGGTGCTGGCATATGCTCCAGCTCGATCGCATCCATCAGATTTTTTACCTCCAGCCCCAGCTCGGTGTCACCTTCGATCACCAGGCGGCGCTGGAAGAAAAGCGTATCCGGGTCGGTTTTACGTGCGGCAACCAGCAGCAGGTCATTGGCGGTGCCGCGAAACCAGACGTCGGCCTCATCACGGTTGCTAATTTCTAAACGATCGTTTTCCAGCGTGACGGTCCAGCGCAGTGCAATATCATGGATATCAATGCCCAGCCAGCGTCCCTGCAGAAAGTCTAACTCACCTTCCGCCAGCGCATGGCGAAACTGCAAATTTAATAGCTGCTGCAGTAACACTTTTTTCAGTGCAAACGGCGTAAACTGCACCGGCAACCGCAACAGCGCGGGCCCCTGATTAACACACTGAGCGCGAAGCATCTTTAACACAGTTTTACTCCTCAGACCAAATAAGCGCTATTACACGCTATTTTGCCACAGCGCCATTTTCTCCTGAGCGACTGGATCAATAAATCACGCTGCAAAATGAACAATTTTGTCACACTTATTCAATCAATACGTCATTCGCTGCCTTAAATCAAAATTTCCCATTCGTGGGTTGACTACACTCGGCGCAAGTATTTTATTGCTTACAGGATATGTCATGGAACTCCTTTGCCCGGCGGGCAATTTGCCCGCGCTGAAGGCAGCTATCGAAAACGGAGCAGATGCAGTTTACATCGGTCTGAAGGATGACACGAACGCTCGTCATTTCGCCGGTCTTAACTTTACCGATAAGCGTCTGAAAGAGGCGGCGCGCGTGGTGCATCAGCATCAGCGTAAACTGCATGTCGCCATTAACACTTTCGCGCATCCCAATGGCTTTATCCGTTGGCAAAACGCTATTGATATGGCGGTGGATAACGGCGCTGACGCGCTGATTATTGCTGATTTAGCCATGCTGGAATACGCGACCAGCCGTTATCCTCATATCGAAAGACACGTATCGGTTCAGGCATCAGCCACCAACCTGGAAGCGATTCGCTTCTACCATCAGCACTTTGATGTGGCGCGCGTGGTACTACCGCGAGTGCTCTCTATCCATCAGGTGCGCCAGCTGGCGCGTAATACGCCGGTGCCGCTGGAAGTTTTCGCCTTTGGCAGCCTCTGTATTATGGCGGAGGGCCGCTGCTATCTCTCTTCGTGGATGACCGGCGAATCGCCGAATACGGTTGGTGCCTGCTCGCCTGCCCGCTATGTGCGCTGGCAGCAAACGCCTGCCGGACTGGAATCACGCCTGAACGAAGTGCTGATCGATCGCTACGAGCCCAATGAAAATGCGGGCTATCCCACCTTATGTAAGGGGCGCTATCAGGTCGACGGGCAGCGTTACCATGTGCTGGAGGAACCTACCAGCCTGAACACCCTTGAGCTATTGCCCGAGCTGTTAGCCGCCAATATCGCCTCGGTGAAGATCGAAGGTCGTCAGCGCAGTCCCGCCTATGTTTCGCAGGTGGCGCGTATCTGGCGTCAGGCTATCGATCGCTGTAAAGCGAACCCGGAAGCCTTTGCCGTTCAGGAAAGCTGGATGACGGAGCTGGGCTCGCTGTCGGAAGGCACCCAGACCACGCTGGGCGCTTACCACCGTAAATGGCAATAAAGGAAAGGTGATGAAATATTCTTTAGGGCCAGTGCTGTGGTACTGGCCAACGGAAAAGCTGGCCGATTTTTATCAGGCTGCCGCAGAAAGCAGCGCGGAAATTGTTTACCTGGGCGAATCAGTTTGCAGCAAACGTCGCGCAACACGCTTTCCGCAGTGGATGGATTTTGCTCGCCAGCTGGCGGAGAGTGGAAAACAGGTGGTGTTCAGTACGCTGGCACTGGTGCAGTCCACCTCTGAACTACAGGAGATTAAACGTTATGTGGATAACGGCGATTTCCTGATTGAGGCGAACGATTTCGGTACGGTAAACATGGCGGCAGAGCAAAAGCTGCCCTTCGTTGTCGGACATGCGCTCAACTGCTATAACGCCGTGACGCTGCGTATGCTGCTGCGTCTGGGCATGATACGCTGGTGTATGCCGGTGGAGCTGTCGCGTGACTGGCTGATAAATATTCAGCAACAGTGTCATGAGCTGGGGATCCACGGTAAGTTCGAAGTGGAAGTCCTGGCCTACGGTCATCTGCCGCTGGCGCTGTCGGCGCGCTGCTTTACCGCCCGCTCCGAAGACAAACCTAAAGACGACTGTGAAACCTGCTGCATTAAATATCCGCAGGGCCGTCGCGTACTGTCACAGGAAGATCAGCAGGTATTTGTGCTGAACGGCATCCAGACCATGAGCGGCTACTGCTATAACCTCGGTAACGATCTTACCAGTATGCATGGCCTGGTGGATGTGGTGCGCCTGTCACCGGAAGATAAAGGGACGCTGGAGATGATCGATCGCTTCCGCGCCAATGAACAAGGCCAGGCACCGTTGATGGTGGCCCAGCGCAACGACTGTAACGGCTACTGGCGTAAGCTGGCCGGTATGGCGCTACAGTCCTGATCCTACGGCACGGTGCGCCAACGCCCGTGCCGCCTTTCCTGACTTCACTTACTATTTAACTTCTCCTGTCACTTTGCTCTCAGGGCATATTCTGGCTACTCTGCTAAAAGTGCAATACGGTAGAGTAAGTGCATGTTTTTCTGTCAGGCCGACAGAAACGTTATCGCCCCGGCCTTTCAGCCAACAAAGTGAGCAGATATGTCTGAGAAAAAAACGTTCCCCTGTCAGTGCTCGATCTGGCCCCGGTTTCGCAGGGTGCTACGCCGCGTGACGCTTTTAATGCTTCGCTGGCACTGGCCCGTCAGGCGGAGAAACTGGGCTTTCATCGCTACTGGCTCGCAGAACATCATAATATGACCGGGATCGCCAGCGCCGCTACGTCAGTGTTGATCGGTTATCTGGCAGCCAATACCAGCACGCTGCGCCTGGGCTCCGGCGGCATTATGCTGCCAAATCATGCGCCACTGGTCATTGCCGAACAGTTCGGTACGCTGGAGACGCTTTATCCGGGACGTATCGATCTGGGGCTGGGCCGCGCGCCTGGTTCCGACCAGCGCACAATGATGGCATTACGTCGCCATCAAAGCGCCTCTATGGTTGACAGCTTTCCTGATGATGTCGAAACCCTGATCGCCTGGTTTGACGCGGATAAAGATGCGCAGCTGCCGGTACAGCCGGTGCCGGGGCTGGGATTACAGATCCCGGTCTGGCTGCTGGGTTCCAGCCTCTATAGCGCGCAGCTGGCGGCGAAGCTGGGCCTGCCCTTCGCTTTTGCCTCCCATTTCGCTCCCGACCTGCTGTTCCAGGCGCTGCATATGTACCGTGAAAACTTCCAGCCTTCCGCGCGGCTGGCGCAGCCGTACGCCATGGTATGCGTAAACGTCATCGCGGCGGACAGCGAGCAGGAGGCACGCTTCCTGTTTACCTCTATGCAGCAGCAGTTTATCAATCTGCGGCGCGGTAAACCGGGTCCGTTACCGAAGCCGGTAGAGAATATGGATGCGCTCTGGACTCCTTCGGAGCAGTATGGCGTTCAGCAGGCGTTGAGTATGTCGATCGTCGGCGATAGCACCAAAGTGCAACATGGTCTGGCAGCGCTGATTCGTGAAACTCAGGCGGATGAGATTATGGTTAACGGGCAGATTTTCGATACGCAGGCGCGTTTACGCTCGTTTGAGCTGGCAATGCAGGCTGCTCAGGTACTCTGAGCATTATCCTTAGCCTGAATGACAGACATAAAAAAACCAGCCTTACGGCTGGTTTTTTATTTCGTGCTTAGCGATTAGTAATCGCGACGGCGTACAGCACCGGTACCGGCGCTATCTTCACGACGCGGACCACGATTACCGCCTTCGCGGTTGAAGCTGCGACCGCCGCCTTCACGACGTTCGCTGAAGCGACGACCGCCACCTTCGCGACCGCCTTCACGGCGTTCACCGCCAAAACCACCACGCCCACCGCGACGTTCACCACGATCGGCACGTTCGTGCGGCTGCGCATCGCCCAGCAGCTGCATATTCATCGGTTTGTTGAGAATACGCGTGCGGGTAAAGTGTTGCAGGATTTCACCCGGCATACCTTTCGGCAGCTCAATCGTTGAGTGAGAAGCAAACAGCTTGATGTTACCGATGTAACGGCTGCTGATATCGCCTTCGTTAGCGATAGCGCCCACGATGTGACGAACTTCAACACCATCATCACGGCCCACTTCAATGCGGTACAGTTCCATATCGCCAACGTCACGACGTTCACGACGTGGACGATCGCCATCACGGCTGTCGCTACGTGCGTCACGGCTACCGCGACGATCGTCACGCTCACGGAATTCACGACGTTGCGGACGCGGTGCATCCGGCGGCAGAATCAGCGGACGTTCGCCCTGCGCCATTTTCAGCAACGCGGCGGCCAGCGTTTCCATATCCAGATCGCTTTCTGGAGACAGCTGGCTCAGCAGCGCACGGTACTGTTCCAGATCGCTGCTTTCCAGCTGCTGCTGTACTTTAGCCGCGAACTTCGCCAGACGGCGGGTGCTCAGCAGTTCCGCATTCGGCAGCTCTACTTCCGGAATGGTCAGCTTCATGGTGCGCTCGATGTTGCGCAGCAGGCGACGTTCACGGTTTTCCACGAACAGCAGTGCGCGACCGGCACGGCCAGCACGACCGGTACGACCGATACGGTGAACGTAGGATTCAGAATCCATCGGGATATCGTAGTTAACTACCAGACTGATACGATCAACGTCAAGGCCACGAGCCGCTACGTCAGTCGCGATCAGGATATCCAGACGACCATCTTTCAAACGCTCCAGCGTCTGCTCACGCAGCGCCTGGTTCATATCACCGTTCAGCGCGGCGCTGTTGTAACCGCTGCGCTCCAGCGCTTCAGCCACTTCCAGCGTAGCGTTTTTAGTACGTACGAAGATGATAGCAGCATCAAAATCTTCCGCTTCCAGGAAACGTACCAGCGCATCGGTTTTACGGCCCCAGACGGTCCAGTAGCTCTGGCTGATGTCAGGACGCGTAGTGACGCTGCTCTGAATGCGCACTTCCTGCGGATCTTTCATAAAGCGACGGGTAATGCGACGAATCGCTTCCGGCATGGTGGCAGAGAACAGAGCGGTCTGATGACCTTCCGGGATCTGCGCCATGATGGTTTCCACGTCTTCGATAAAGCCCATACGCAGCATTTCATCTGCTTCGTCGAGCACCAGACCGCGCAGTTTGGAGAGATCCAGCGTGCCGCGTTTCAGGTGGTCCAGCAGACGCCCCGGCGTACCTACGACAATCTGCGGCCCCTGACGCAGAGCGCGCAGCTGCACGTCATAACGTTGGCCGCCATACAGGGCCAGCACGTTTACGCCGCGCATATGTTTAGAAAAATCGTTGCAGGCTTCTGCAACCTGCACCGCCAGCTCACGCGTCGGTGCCAGCACCAGGATCTGCGGTGCTTTCAATTCAGTGTCGATATTGTTCAGCAGCGGTAATGCGAACGCTGCGGTTTTGCCACTACCGGTTTGTGCCATACCCAGCACATCGCGGCCTTCCAGCAGATGTGGGATACAGGCGGCCTGGATTGGCGATGGCTTCTCATAGCCCATGTCATTCAGAGCGGTGAGGATAGCTTCGTTAAGGCCCAGATCGGAAAAAGTGGTTTGAATATCAGTCATGTAGTACACGTGCCTCTTAGATTACGGCGGCCAGTCTACACAACTCATTCTGAAAATATGCAATCATTTTCATTGAAAAATGTGAACCGGCTCAAATTAGATGTTTTGACGAACAAAAAAGCCGTCACCCCGAAAGGTGATGACATTTTGCAAAAAATGGATCAGTTGTTCGTCAGCTATTGCTGGTCAGATTCTGTTAAATCGTCTTGTGTCTGGCCTAACAGCGCCAATTCCAACAATGCGTATCGGTGCTCAACAAAGTTATGAACGTTGTTAGCAACCGCCAGTTTGAACAACGCTTCCGCGCTGTCCTTCTCCCCCAGACTTAGGTAGTACTTACCTAAATAGAAGTTGGTTTCACTGAGATGTTCAGCGAGCGAGGTGTTATCCGTTGCGTCTGCCTTAAGACGTTCCATCAGCGTTTTTTCACTGATGTCGCCCAGGTAGAACTCGACAATATTCCATCCCCATTGATCGCGATTCGCCTTCTCGTAACGCTGCTTCAGCATTACTTTCGCCTGCTTAGCATCCATCTCTTGTTCATCGAGATAGAGCCACAGGCTGCGGAAAGGATCGTTAGGATCGTCTTGATAAAACGCCAGCAGATCATCTTGCGCTAACCTGTACCGTCCACCGTAATAGAGGGCGATACCCCGGTTCAAATGCGCATAATTGTAAGTTGGATCAAGCTCAAGTACAGAATCAAACGCTTCATAGGCGGCATCAAAGTTGCCAGCCTGCGTTAAGTATATACCTAAATAATTAAATACTTCAGGCATATCTGGTCTTATAGACAGCGCCTGCGAAAAATCATTCCGCGCCAGTGCCCTCAGACCTAAGCTATCATACAACACTCCGCGCTCATATAATAGCTGTGCGCGCTCATCATCGGTCAATGCCCGACTGGCAAGAATTTGTTCCATGCGCGCCAGGATGACTTCCTGTTGCAGAGTCGGCTGTAGCGGAACCGCCAGCACATCGCTCTTACGCCAATCTGAGTTGCTGCATCCTGCCAGCGTGATAGCTGTCGCAACGAAACACCAGCGCAAAAAAGGCTTCATTTCCCACTCCCGAATACCAACATTGGGATGCACATCCTGTCATCCGCCTGCCATGCACAAGGATTCCCGCCCTCGCAACGAAACAGCTCTCCCCACAAGAGGGAGAGCTCAATGTCGAACGCGCTTTTACTCTGCTTCAGGGGTCACGGCTGCCGTTTCTGCCTGCGGCTGCTGCTCTGAAGCTTCTTTAATGCTCAGACGCACGCGGCCCTGACGGTCAACTTCCAGTACCTTAACCGGTACTTCCTGACCCATCTGCAGGTAGTCGGTGACTTTCTCAACGCGCTTATCAGCGATTTGAGAAATATGAACCAGACCTTCTTTACCGCCGCCGATAGCGACGAAAGCACCGAAGTCAACGATGCGGGTAACTTTACCGTTGTAGATACGACCTACTTCGATTTCCGCAGTGATCTCTTCGATACGACGGATAGCATGTTTCGCTTTGTCGCCATCGGTCGCCGCGATCTTCACCGTACCGTCATCTTCGATTTCGATGGTAGTGCCAGTTTCTTCGGTCAACGCACGGATCACGGAACCACCTTTACCGATCACATCCTTAATTTTGTCCGGATTGATCTTGATGGTGTGAATACGCGGTGCGAATTCAGAGATATCGCCACGCGGCGTGCTGATTGCCTGTTCCATCACGCCCAGGATATGCAAACGCGCACCCTTGGCCTGATTCAGCGCAACCTGCATGATTTCACGCGTGATGCCTTCAATTTTGATATCCATCTGCAGTGCAGTGATACCTTCACGGCTACCGGCAACTTTAAAGTCCATATCGCCGAGGTGATCTTCATCGCCCAGGATATCTGACAGCACGACATAACGATCGCCTTCTTTTACCAGGCCCATCGCGATGCCCGCTACGGCCGCTTTAATCGGCACGCCAGCATCCATCAGCGCCAGAGAAGCGCCACAAACGGAAGCCATAGAAGAAGAACCGTTGGATTCGGTGATTTCAGAAACCACGCGCACGGTGTACGGGAATTCGTCAAGCTTCGGCATGACTGCCAGCACGCCGCGTTTTGCCAGACGACCGTGACCGATTTCACGACGCTTCGGTGAACCCACCATACCGGTTTCGCCTACGGAGTACGGAGGGAAGTTATAGTGGAACAGGAAGTTGTCGGTGCGTTCGCCCATCAGCTCATCCAGGCTCTGCGCATCGCGTGCGGTGCCCAGCGTCGCGGTAACCAGCGCCTGCGTTTCGCCACGGGTAAACAGCGCGGAACCATGCGTACGCGGCAGGACGCCGGTACGAACATCCAGACCGCGAATCATATCTTTTTCACGCCCGTCGATACGCGGCTCGCCGTTCAGTACACGGCTACGCACGACGTTTTTCTCGATAGCGTGCAGAATATCGCTGATTTCGCCTTCATCCAGCGTTTCATCTTCCGCCAGCAGCGCCGCGGTGGTTTCTGATTTGATCAGATCAACCTGCGCATAACGCTCCTGTTTTTCGGTGATGCGGTAAGCATCGCTCAGGCGAGATTCAGCCAGCGCCGCGATACGCGCATTCAGCGTTTCGTTGGCGGCTTCAGGCTGCCAGTCCCAACGCGGTTTACCCGCTTCGGCAACCAGCGAATTGATGTTTTCGATAACAACCTGCTGCTGTTCATGACCGAAGACTACCGCGCCCAGCATCTGCTCTTCAGAGAGAATATCCGCTTCGGATTCCACCATCAGTACTGCGCTCTGCGTACCAGCAACCACCAGGTCCAGACGAGACTGTTTGATCTCATCAGAAGTCGGATTGAGCACATACTGATCGTTGATGTAACCAACGCGTGCGGCACCGATAGGGCCGTTGAACGGAATGCCAGAAAGGCTCAGCGCCGCAGAGGCACCGATCATCGCCACGATATCCGGGTTAACCTGCGGGTTTACCGATACTACGGTAGCGATAACCTGGACTTCGTTAACGAAGCCTTCAGGGAACAGCGGACGAACCGGGCGGTCAATCAGACGCGCAATCAGCGTTTCGCCTTCGCTTGGACGGCCTTCACGACGGAAGAAGCTGCCCGGAATACGACCGGCAGCGTAGGTACGCTCCTGGTAGTTTACGGTCAGCGGAAAGAAATCCTGACCAGCTTTCGCTTTTTTCTGGCCTACAACGGTTACAAATACAGCGGTATCATCCATGCTGGCCATTACGGCCGCAGTAGCCTGACGTGCCATCATACCGGTTTCCAGCGTCACGGTATGCTGACCGTACTGGAATTTACGTACAATCGGATTCAGCAAAATAACTTCCTTTACGTCAAAACAGGCACAATCTTACTGCCTGCTGTGGGTTTTTAACCTTCATTGCATCCTCGCGACTAATGACAATCCTTATGCCCCGCTGCATAAAGTCTCTCATTAGCCGCGCGAACCTCTGCAAGTGAAGATCACATACTGCAACAATACAATATATTGCTATAGATTGCTGCCGGTTGGTTGAAAAAAGGGGCCCTGAGGCCCCTTTTCCACGAAACTTGCACCATGCTGTTCAGTTTAACCCCGCTAAAGCAGGAAACGTGCATATGTCCTGAAACAGCATGTTGGGACTTAGCGACGCAGACCCAGGCTTTCGATCAGGCTGGTGTAACGTGCAACGTCTTTACGCTTCAGGTAGTCCAGCAGCTTACGACGCTGGGAAACCATGCGCAGCAGACCGCGACGGCTGTGGTGGTCTTTCTTGTGCTCAGAGAAGTGACCCTGCAGGTGGTTAATCTGAGCAGTCAGCAGAGCAACCTGAACTTCGGTTGAGCCGCTGTCGTTAGCGCCACGACCGTATTTAGCAACGATCTCTGCTTTAGCTTCGGTACTTAGAGACATAATGAACTCCAGTTAAATGATGAATGTCAGGGTGCCAATCTCTAATTCAGCGACCCCATGTAAAGCCGCATTATTCTACTCTCAGGCTGAGATGAGTGCAAATGACTCAGGCAGAATATTCTACCACTAAACGGCGTGGTGCCACGCGTCCATCCTCCGCAATCTGCGCCATGCCGATAAACTTGCGCGCGTCACCTTCGGTTACCCGCACCAGCCCCTCACGCGGCGCGCCGGAAGCCTGCACCGGCTGGCCTTGCTTAAACCAGACGGCAGTTACGGTGCTCAGGTTAACTTCCGGGTAATCCGCCGCCGGGCTATCCATTGGCATCAGTAAAGCATCCAGTTCCGCCTGCGCCGCTTCGTTTATCTCGCCCGGTTCACCCTGCAGGGCAAACAGCTGCTCCAGCGTTACCATTTTTTCAATCGGATAGCGCGCCACCTGCAAACGACGCAGCATAATCACGTGCGCGCCGCATCCAAGCTTTTCGCCAAGATCGTCGATAATGGTACGGATATAGGTGCCTTTTGAGCAGTGAATTTCCAGTTCCAGCTCATTTCCCTGCCAGCGGATAAACTGCAGCTCATAGACGATAATCGGACGTGCTTCACGCGGCACGTCAATGCCCTGACGCGCATATTCATACAGCGGACGGCCCTGATATTTCAGCGCTGAATACATCGACGGTATCTGCTGGGTTTCGCCACGAAAACTTTCCAGCGCGGCATCAAGCTGCGCCTGATCAAACGTTACCGGGCGTTGCGTAATAATCTGACCATCGGCGTCGGAGGTATCCGTACGCTCGCCGAGGCGGGCGATCACGCGATAACGCTTATCGGCATCCAGCAGGTACTGCGAGAACTTCGTCGCTTCGCCCAGGCAGATGGGCAGCATGCCGGTCGCCAGCGGATCGAGCGCGCCGGTATGACCTGCACGGTTAGCGCGGAAAATACGCTTTACCTTTTGCAAGGCATCATTAGAGGACAGCCCCTGCGGCTTATCCAGCAGCAACACGCCGTGGATATCACGACCGCGACGACGAGGACGGCTCATTACTCCTCCTTGTCGTCTTCTTCCGCCGGTCCGCGGCGCTGGGCATCATTTTTAACGACGTTGGTCACCAGGTTGGACATACGCATCCCTTCAACCAGTGAGTTATCGTAGAAGAATGTCAGTTCAGGCACGATACGCAGACGCATCGCCTTGCCGAGCAGCATACGGATGTAACCGGAAGCGTCCTGCAGCGCCTTAACGCCCGCTTTAACCGAATCGGCATCATCACCGTTTAAGAAGGTGACGAACACCTTCGCGTAGGCCAGATCGCGTGACACTTCAACGCCAGAGACGGTGACCATCAGGCCGAGGCGCGGATCTTTAATTTCACGCTGGATGATGATAGCGATCTCTTTTTGCAGCTCCTGAGCAACACGCTGCGGGCGACCAAATTCTTTCGCCATAATTATTCCTCCTGATAAGGCTGAGCCCCGACCGGAACAGGGCGGGGCTCAGCGAGGGGAGACACCAGGCCTCCCAAATACCACTTACAATGCGATCGTTATTCGATGGTACGTTGGATCTCGATCACTTCGAACACTTCGATCATATCGCCGGTGCGAACATCGTTGTAGTTCTTAACGCCGATACCACATTCCATGCCGTTACGCACTTCGTTCACGTCATCTTTGAAGCGGCGCAGAGATTCCAGCTCGCCTTCATAGATAACCACGTTGTCGCGCAGAACACGGATTGGGTTGTGACGTTTCACTACGCCTTCGGTCACCATACAACCGGCAATCGCGCCAAACTTCGGTGATTTGAACACGTCGCGCACTTCGGCCAGGCCGATGATCTGCTGTTTGTATTCCGGTGCCAGCATACCGCTCATCGCCGCCTTCACTTCGTCGATCAGATTATAGATGACGGAGTAGTAACGCAGATCCAGGCTTTCCGCCTCGATGACGCGACGCGCAGAGGCGTCGGCACGAACGTTGAAGCCGAGGATGATAGCATTCGAAGCCGCAGCCAGCGTTGCGTCCGTCTCGGTGATACCACCGACGCCGGAACCCACGATTTTGACTTTCACTTCGTCGGTAGAGAGTTTCAGCAGCGAATCGGAGATCGCTTCGACAGAACCCTGTACGTCCGCTTTCAGCACGATATTCAGCTCGGACACGTCGCCTTCAGTCATGTTGGCGAACATATTCTCCAGCTTGGATTTCTGCTGACGCGCCAGCTTAACTTCGCGGAATTTGCCCTGACGATAGAGCGCTACTTCACGCGCTTTCTTCTCGTCACGTACCACGGTCGCTTCATCACCCGCTGCCGGTACACCGGACAGGCCGAGGATTTCAACCGGGATAGACGGACCCGCTTCAACCACTTCATGACCCAGTTCATCGCGCATCGCACGCACACGGCCATATTCGAAACCGCACAGTACGATGTCGCCTTTATGCAGCGTACCTTCACGTACCAGTACGGTAGCAACCGGACCACGACCTTTGTCCAGGAAAGATTCGATTACCACACCGCTGGCCATACCGGCGCGCACTGCGGTCAGCTCAAGCACTTCAGACTGTAGCAAAATCGCATTCAGCAGATCGTCAACGCCAGTACCCGCTTTCGCAGAAACGTTAACGAACATGTTTTCACCGCCCCACTCTTCCGGAATGATACCGTACTGGGTCAGTTCGTTTTTCACGCGATCCGGATCGGCTTCCGGCTTATCGATTTTGTTCACCGCCACGACCACCGGCACGCCAGCCGCTTTTGCGTGCTGAACAGCTTCGATAGTCTGCGGCATCACGCCATCGTCAGCCGCGACAACCAGTACCACGATATCCGTTGCCTGCGCACCACGGGCACGCATCGCGGTAAACGCGGCGTGGCCTGGGGTATCCAGGAAGGTGATCATGCCGTTATCGGTTTCAACGTGATAAGCACCGATATGCTGAGTAATGCCGCCCGCTTCGCCAGAGGCGATTTTGGTGGAGCGGATATAGTCAAGCAGTGAGGTTTTACCATGGTCAACGTGACCCATGATGGTCACCACTGGCGCACGTGATTCGGCAGCAGCGCCGGTATCACGATCGCTCATTACCGCTTCTTCCAGCTCATTCTCGCGGCGCAGGATCACTTTGTGTCCCATCTCTTCCGCAACCAGCTGTGCTGTTTCCTGGTCGATAACCTGGTTGATGGTGGCCATTGCACCCATTTTCATCATCGCTTTGATGACCTGGGAGCCTTTCACCGCCATTTTGTTAGCCAGTTCAGCTACGGTAATGGTTTCACCAATCACCACATCGCGGTTAACCGCCTGTGCTGGCTTGTTGAAGCCCTGCTGCAGCATGCTGCCTTTACGATGCTTGCCGCCTTTGCCGCCGCGAATCGCCGCACGGGCTTCTTCACGATCGGTTTTCGCTTCCGCATGTTTGTTGCCTTTACGCGGACGAGGCGCTTTAGCCGTGCGGGTGCGTCCACGACCGCCTTCAACCTCACGGTCGTTTTCGTCTTCGGCCTGACGTGCATGTTGCGAGGTAGTAACGTGATAATCTGCGTCATCTTCCTCGGTCGGTTTCTCTTCCCAGTCGCCAGCTTTCTGCTCTGCGAGCTTACGCGCTTCTTCCGCTACGCGGCGCGCGTCTTCTTCCAGCTTACGGCGGGCTTCTTCTTCCGCTTTACGCTTCAGCTCTGCAGCTTCAGCTTCGCGACGGGCTTTTTCAGATTGTCCGGCCCGGGTCATATCGTCGGTTTGTTGGTTGCTCACTTTCTCATTTTCCGCTGCTTCGCGCTTAGCCTTTTCCGCGGCCTCGCGTTTGGCTTGCTCTTCGGCTTCACGCTTCGCTTTTTCCGCTGCTTCACGCCTGGCTTTTTCTTCCGCCTCACGACGAGCCTGTTCTTCCGCTTCACGCTGCGCCTGCGCTTCTGCTTCAGCCTTAGCTTTTTCAGCCTCAGCATCCTCTTTTACATAGGTGCGCTTTTTGCGGACTTCGATTTGCACCGACTTACTTTTACCCCCGGTGCCTGGAATATTCAAGGTGCTGCGCGTTTTGCGCTGCAAGGTTAATTTGCCTGACGGGCTGCCGTTATCGCGATTAAGGTGCGTCAGTAAGGTTTCTTTTTCCTGCTGAGTCACAGAGTCGTTTTCAGACTTACGGATCCCTGCATCAGCAAACTGCTGTACCAGGCGTTCTACCGAAGTCTGAATCTCTGCGGCCAGCGATTTTACGGTTACATCTGTCATGCTGTTCCTTCCTGTTATTACGCGTCGTCGCCGAACCAGCAGATATTACGCGCCGCCATAATCAGAGCGCCGGCCTTCTCATCGTCCAGGCCTTCGATATCTGTCAGATCGTCAACACCCTGCTCGGCCAGATCTTCCAGCGTGCAGATGCCACGTGCCGCCAGTTTGTTAGCCAGAGCGCGATCCAAACCTTCAAGATTAAGCAGATCGTCCGCAGGCTGACCGCCGCCATTATTTTCGGCTTTTTCCAGCGCCAGGGTCGTTAACGCATTTTTCGCACGTTCGCGCAGTGCTTCTACAGTTTCTTCATCCAGGCCGTCAATTTCCAGCAGCTCGTTCATTGGCACGTAAGCCAACTCTTCCAGGGAGGAGAAACCTTCTTCGACCAGCACGGTGGCGAACTCTTCATCGATGTCCAGGTGTTTGGTGAAAACATCAATCGCAGCATGTGCTTCCGCCTGATGTTTCGCCTGCAGATCATCGACCGTCATCACGTTCAGCTCCCAACCGCTCAGTTGCGAAGCCAGACGCACGTTTTGACCATTACGGCCAATCGCCTGAGCCAGATTGCCAGCTTCTACGGCGATATCCATGGTGTGATTATCTTCATCCACCACGATTGAGGCGACATCCGCAGGTGCCATCGCGTTAATCACGAATTGCGCCGGGTTGTCATCCCACAGAACGATATCAATACGCTCACCGCCCAGCTCGCTGGAAACAGCCTGGACGCGCGCGCCGCGCATACCAACGCAGGCACCGACCGGATCGATACGCTTATCATTAGTTTTCACTGCAATTTTGGCACGAGAACCCGGATCGCGAGCGGCCGCTTTAATTTCGATCACTTCTTCGCCAATTTCCGGCACTTCGATACGGAACAGCTCAACCAGCATTTCTGGTTTAGAGCGGCTGACGAACAGCTGCGCGCCGCGCGCTTCAGGACGTACCGCATAGAGTACGCCGCGAATGCGGTCGCCCGGACGGAAGTTTTCACGCGGCAGCATATCTTCACGCAGAATCACTGCTTCAGCGTTGTTGCCGAGATCGAGCGTGATGTTGTCGCGGTTAACTTTTTTCACCACGCCGGTGATGATCTCACCTTCCTGCTCGCGGAACTGATCGACCACCATTGCGCGCTCGGCTTCACGTACTTTCTGCACGATAACCTGTTTCGCGGTCTGCGTGGTGATACGGTCAAATTTCACCGACTCAATCTGGTCTTCAACGAAGTCGCCAGGATTGAGAGTTTCATCTTCATACCGGGCAGCTTCCAGCGTGATTTCGCGCGTCGGCTGGGTAACTTCTTCCACTACCTGCCAACGACGGAAGGTATCGAAATCGCCGCTTTTACGATCGATGCTGACACGCACATCGATTTCCTGCTCATATTTTTTCTTGGTTGCAGTAGCCAGTGCGCTCTCCAGCGCTTCGAAAATTTTCTCACGCGGCAGGGCTTTTTCATTAGAAACGGCTTCTACAACAGCTAAGATTTCTTTATTCATCCTGGTTAGCCTCAATCCGGACTTTTAAAAGTGGGGGACCAGGTTCGCTTTCTGGATATTGCTCAGCGCGAACACTTCATCTCTACCCTCGACGGTCACCGTAATCATTTCGCCTTCGACGGCCTTAATGATGCCCTGCCATTTACGGCGGTTCTGGACGGCCATACGCAGTACCAGGCTCACTTCCTCACCGGTAAATCGTGCATAATGTTCAGCGGTAAACAGTGGGCGATCAAGACCCGGCGAGGAAACTTCAAGGTTGTAAGCGACCGTGATGGGATCTTCCACATCCATGACTGCGCTTACCTGGTGGCTGACATCAGCACAATCGTCAACATTGATGCCATCTTCACTATCAATATAGATGCGCAACGTTGAAGTGCGACCACGAATGAACTCGATACCGACCAGTTCGTAGCCAAGCGCTTCTACCGGTGCTGAAATCATCTCTGTTAATTTCTGCTCTAATGTGGACAAGCCCACCCCCAAGACATAAAAAAAGGGCTTATAGCCCAGTGTTGCGATTCCTGATAACAAAAAACCCCGAAAATTCGGGGCTTAATGCGACTGGACCCTGTATGCCGCAGCTGCGGCCCGGCACACCATCCAAAGAATTTTTTTCAAAAATTAGCTGAGGATGCATTCGGAGATACATACAGTATATTTGAAAAATAACTCTAAGGGAAAGTGGTTGCGGGGGCCGGATTTGAACCGACGACCTTCGGGTTATGAGCCCGACGAGCTACCAAGCTGCTCCACCCCGCGTCCGAAAACGTGGCTAATATTACACCGAACCTGCACAAAATGCAAGTGAAACTGAGATTTGCTACGGGCTTCAGGCCTGCATTTGAAGCCTTGCTCGTTGATAAATAAACCAGTTAAGAATCAGCGACTTATACCATATTCTCACAACTCGTTAGTCACAACAACAGCTCTTTCAGCTCCACAGCAAGCAGGTTAGCTCTGCCACGGAGAGACATATCTTATCAGGCAGCGGCAGAGATTTAAAGGCTATACGCTATTTTTCCACCAGCAGTGCGTTCAAGCGTGCGCGTTCAGCCGGGCCGATACCCAGCGCACGGTGCAGGAAAGTTTTGCTGTCGCCGTAATGTTCATCAATGGCCAGCAGTGATGCGTTCAGATAACTCTCCTGCACCTGAAGCAGTGTCAGAATGCTCTCTTTATCCGCATCTGCGATCAGGGCGCTGTACTCTGCCAGCAGTCGCTGGTTAACCGCCGCACGATAGCGGTTACTGAGCAGGTAGTCAGCCATAATCACTTTCCGCTCGGCTCCCAATGCCATCAACACCAGTGCGGCAGCAAAGCCGGTGCGATCTTTGCCTGCCGTACAGTGAAAATAGACCGCACCTTCAGGCAGAGTAAGCAGCTCATGCAGAAACTCCCCCCATCGATCCAGACAGGCAGGCTCGTGAACGAAGGCCTGATAGATATCCTGAAACGCCGCTGCCGGATCTCGCTCTCCCAGGTGCTTAAGCATATCAGCCGGGCTGGCGCTCTGTACTTTTAACACGCTGCTAAGTACATCCAGACGAATCAATGAGGCATCGCCAGGGGTACGGTCAGGCCGATCGCTGACTTCACCATCGGTACGTAGATCCACCACTTTCCTTACCGGGATCTGCGCCAGATGCTGCTCCCCGGCGGGCGTAATGCTGTAAAGATCTTCTCCGCGAATCAGTTTGCCTGGACGAATATACCCCTCGGCAACCGGATAACCTCCCATATCGCGCACATTATTAACGCCTTCCAGCTCAAGCACGCGGGGAATCAGGATATCCGCCGTTGTCCTGCCATAGTCTGCACTCATTACTCGCTCCATTTAGTAACTTCGCCGCTCTGTTTTTTGAGCGTACGCTATGAATCCCTCCTTTATACTACAGATACGCCGGATTATCCTGGCACGTTGATTGTTGTAGTTTGCGGCTTAAAAAGTAATACGCAGATTGCCGTAATAACTACGCCCATCAGCCGGATATTCCGTATCATGATAGCGGGCATCGGCATTAAGCAGATTCTTTACGCCAATATTAACGGTAAGTTCCGTCAGCTCTGGCGGGGTGAAACTTAATTTCAGGTTGGTCAGTGCAAAACCTGCCAGTCGATCTCCTCTTTGGTTGATATAACGGGCAGAATTGGTCTCAACGGAGGGAATAATACCCAACCAGGGAAACGGACGAATATCGGCGTAAAAGCTGCCAGCATGGCGTGGAACGTCAGTTAAATGGTTAGACGGGTTATCCAGATCTTTGATTTGCATCCAGGTATAGCTGGCACCAAAGGACAACACTTCGCTGATATAACTATCAACGCCCAGCTCCACACCCTTGCGTTCAACGACGCCTTTAACGTTAATTGCCTGGCGTACCGATTGATCCGGATAGCCGGGGTAATCGCCCTTTTTATAAATCTGCGATTCAATTTTATCGTCGATACGGCTGTAAAACAGATTGGTCGTGAGATGCGTCGCGGCAAAAAGGTTCCCCTGATAGCCTATCTCATAATGTATTGCCTGTTCCGCTTTCAGGCCCGGATTTGGAATGGCAACCCGATCGTCGGCCATATGAACCGAAAAGCGCTCTTTGATTGAAGGCATACGCGATTTACGCGCAACCGTCGCATGAAATTGGTGATCTTTAGCGTACTGCCAGAACAGGCCGATCTGCGGATTCCAGCTATCCATGGTAATCAGCGCTTCTTTTACCGTTTCCGCTTTTCTGGTTTCCCGACGATCGTAAGAGAGGCCAAACTGTAAATCCCATTGCGGCGTAATATGCCAGGTATCTTCCAGACCAAAAGAGAGATTTCTGTCTTCGTAGGTGTAATCGTTGTAGTGATGACTATCCGCCTTGCTTTTCATCATTTCACGATGATTATCCAGCTTGTAATGCACCACCCCTTTCAGACTGTTATCGGTAATCCGCTCCGTACCCAACTCAAGGCTGCCGCCCCAGGAGTAATCATCATAGCTGCTGGTATCACCGTTATAACGCGGCATCAAAAGGCTGTTATCAAATTTATCGTAGTAAACGCGGGGTTTGATATAAGAAGCGTCACCGATACGGGTGTTGGATACGGCGTAGATTGTTTTACGATTCCATTTTGGCCAGCGCCAGGCGGTACCCACATAGCCATCAGCATGAGGATCATAGCCTTTCTCCGCCTCCTGATGCTGATAGCCGATAGTGTATTCATCGGTTTCATTGGGGATGTAACCTATTTTTGCGCTGACCTTCCAGTCTTCCACCTGGTAATTACGACGTCGCGTTCCCTGATAGCGTTTAGCCATTTTATAGTAGTCCCGCTCCAGGCGTGAGGCACCAAGCTGGGTATACCAGTATTCCTGACGCGAGCCGAGGTTAAAGCTGGCCTCCTTACCTTTACCGGTAAAAGCGCCGAGCGTAACGTCTCCTTCAAAAGGGGCCACGGGCTTACGCGACAGAATATTAATGGCACCGCCAATGGCGTTAGGACCATACAGTACCGAGCTATAGCCTTTAGCGACATGAATACTGGCGATATCTGCCGTTGTAAAGCGTGACAGATCCAGATTCCCATCGTAGGGCACGTAAGCGGGTATACCGTCAATATAAACAGGCACTGAGACGCTGCCAAAGCCGCGCACCATAGCGAAAGACTCATTACGCCCGCCAGCTCCTTCTAAAAATGTTACACCGGGCGTCATCGAGAGCGCTTCAGCAACATTCTTTTTCTCCAACAGGTTGATGGTCGCTGAGTCTATCTGGCTTTCCAGCGCATCTGATGGCGAAAGCTGCTGCCCGTAAACAGTAATAGTACCGAGTTGGAAAACGGCATTCTCATCTTCCGCTTTTGCTTCAGAGGGTAACCATACAAGGCCTGAAGTCATAAAGAGGCCAGCCAGAAGAGAGTCTCTGGTGTGACGGAGATATAGTGTTTTGCATCCCTGATTAAATCTCATTATTACTCCATGTATTATGACTTAGTCATTTTATTTTTATTGGTACAAAGGATTTGCGTTGAATATCGGTACAATGAAATAACTGCCGTCCGTCAACCTCAGACAAACTCCCGCCAACCCGATATATATTAAAGTTTATAACGATTGCAGAATAATAATGTTACGGAATCATGTCAATGGATGGCAAAACAAAGCGGACAAGGAATCAAATAATAAATAACATCAATGAAGCGATTAAGCTCACATTTTCCTGATGACTTCACTCACAAATAAAAACCTGGTGAAAAATATTGATTGATAAAAAGGCACTGCGTTATATAAAAATTTATATTACGATAAAGGTAATTAATCCTCCCATTGGCAAAGCCAGGGTTTATTTTTCCTGGCGCTTTTTTTGTATTAAAGAACGGTTTCGTATCGCTAAAAAAACACAAACAGTAAGTTAATAACCAGGTGACCCTCATGAAATATAATAGAAAGCCAGGTACGGAAAATAGCGGTAATCACTGGCATACTATTGTTTATCTTTTCTTGTTGTCACTGAGCTTTTATTGTCAACCTGCGCAGGCCAGTGATAACCGCGTAATTGTGCTTACCAGCTATGCGGAAGAAGTCTCTACCCGTTTTCAGGCCGCCTTTGAACGCGCTTATCCCGGAAAACGGGTAGAGATTTTGTGGCGACACGGCGAAGATGCTTATTACCATCTGATGCAAACGGGCGGTAAAGGTATCGATGTTTACTGGTCACCCGCACCCGGCAACTTTGCCATGTTGCGACGAGATAATCGTTTGGCCCGGCTCAGTCTCGATCGAAAAGCGCTACCTGGCGATCTGGGTGGCGTGGAAATTTCCGATCCCGCAGGCTACTACGCCGCCTTTGAGCTGGCGGGTTATGGTATCGCTTATAACGCCAGAGCGGTCAAAGCGTTAGGCCTGCCGCCGCCAAAAGAGTGGAGCGATCTGGCTGCAATCCCTTACGCAGGCAAAGTTCAGATGCCGATTCCCGGCAGCGTGGGCTTCGCATCGGTATTATATGAAGCAATTTTACAGGGCTATGGATGGGAAAAAGGCTGGGCGTTGTTATCAGAGATTGCCGGAAACGTAACCTTTAATCGCGCGGCTTTTCCTGATGAAAAAGATGCCGTCGCCACGGGTGAAATGGCAGCCAGAATGACGATGGATTTTTTTATATCCATCGCCACCGGAACCGACGGCAGCAATAAGATTAGCTTCTCCTATCCTTCCCGAACGGTTTATAACCCGGCCCATATTGCTATTTTCGCACAGGCTCCGCATCCTGAAACCGCACGCGAGTTTGTTGATTTTGCCCTCTCCACCGAAGGACAAAAGCTGCTACTGCATCCCGATATTCACCGGCTTCCGGTGCGTCCTGCTCTTTATCAGGAAATCTCAGGAATCGCGGTAAACCCTTTCCAGCAGCAGAGTTTTGGCTATAACGCCAGCTTTGGACGGGAGCGTCATGGGCTGATGGTAGCGATATTCGACATTATGTTGGTGCGTTTTCACGATCGGCAGGTGACGCTATGGAAAACATTGCATGCAGCCGAAAGCGCCGGGCTGAGCGCCAGACCTGAAGTACAGCGCGCACGCCAGCTACTCACGACGCCTTTGGTGAGTGATGCAGAACAAAAAGATGCCGCTTTACGTCGGACTTTTGCATTTACTGAGAAAGCGGAGAAATCCTCTTCGCCACAGCGTACAAAGATTGAGAATCAATGGATTAACGCTTTAAAGCAGCGCATGGACGAAGCCAGTCAGCTATTAGCGCCTCATCAGAGGGCCGTGCAGCCATGAATAAATTAATCTCTTTGTTGCTTGCTACGCTGGGCGGCACTCAGCTCTGCCACGCCGCCGAGAAAGCCGGTGGCGACTTTACCACTTCCCGTACGGATCGGGCGGCCTATGAAGAAATCGTCTGGGATAAGCTGGATAAAATCCAGCAGCGTGCAGCCAGCGCCGGACGAGGCTTTGTTCGTCAAACCTGGGTGATTTCTCCTTCGCTAACGCCTGATGTCGCGGGTCTTGGCCCGACTTATAACCGCCCTTCCTGCATATCCTGTCATCCTCACAACGGACGTGGACGGCCACCTGAAATATATGGAGAGCCGATGCGGAGTATGCTGGTTCGCCTCTCCATACCGGGGCAGGATAGCGTCGGCGGCCCGCGTCATGAGCCGCACTATGGCGATCAGCTTAATGAGTTTGGCGCGCCAGGCGTTCCGGGAGAAGGCGAAGCGCGTATTGAATGGGTAAACCTGAGCAAGACATTGCCAGATGGTGAAAAGGTTAATCTGCGTCAGCCCAAAGTAACCTTCCACAATCTTGCATACGGCCCGCTGGACGGCACCGCCTTGTATTCCCTGCGCGTTGCCAGCGTAATGTATGGTCTGGGTTTACTGGAGGCGGTACCTGAAGCGGATATACTCGCTATCGCAGATGAGCAGCGCCGGGAAGGTCGTGGCGTAGCCGGTACCGCAAACCGCGTATGGGATGTGACGAAACAGCGAACTGCACCAGGGCGATTTGGCTGGAAAGCCAATCAGCCAACGGTTCGTCAGCAGATCGCCTCCGCGTTATTAGGGGATATGGGTATTACGACACCTCTGTTTCCGCACCCCAACTGCCCGGCAGTCCAAACCGCCTGCCTTGCGCAAAAAGAGGATAGCCATCCTGAACTCACCAGTGAAACGCTGGATAAAATGACGCTGTATCATTACGTGCTTGCCGTCCCCGCACGCCGCAACGTTGAGGCATCAGACGTGAAGAACGGCGAGAGATTATTTAGCGAGATCGGCTGCGCAAGCTGCCATCGAACTTCACTGAAGACCGGTGATTTCCCGGCATTTCCTGCGCTGGCGGGCCAGTTAATTCATCCTTATACCGATCTGCTGGTACACGATATGGGCGAAGGGCTGGCTGATGGGCGTCCCGATGGTGTTGCCAACGGACGCCAGTGGCGTACGCCTCCGCTGTGGGGAATGGGGCTGCTGGAAAAAATCAATGAACACACCACGCTATTGCATGACGGACGTGCCAGAAATCCTCTGGAAGCGATTTTATGGCATGACGGTGAAGCACAGGACGCTCGCATTCGTTTTGAAAATCTCAGCAAATCAGAGCGTGAGTCTGTGATTCACTTTCTGAACTCCCTGTAGCCAGAATGTAAGAACGTCTGCCTGTAAGCAAAACAATAAAATCGTTAAGCAACAGCACCTGCTTTTCTGCGGGCAGACAGACATTGACGATCCGCGCTACTGCGATGATAAATTGCTATATTGCCAATAACATTAATTTACTATCAGGCACCATTACTGTTCATCTCGCCACATTAAGACCGGGAAACTCTCATTGTCCAGACGATATACTGCGCTGACATCCTGATTCAAAAATGGCTGAAAACAGTCATCATGAGGCAGATTAAAAGATACGGCTACCCCGCACTCGGCGGTAAGCTGGCGCGGCGCATCGAATACGCGAAACATAATTTGCCGCTGGGCCAGCGCTTTCTTTAATAAAACAGCCCCCAGCGGCGTGTGAAACAAAAAAAGGTAGCGGATATTCATTGGCCCTCATTGCCTGCGCTTTGCAGTATCTTGCGCGCCTTAAGGGTATATATTCCTCCAATACACAGCGCAAGTAAGATACCAACGATAACAATGGTTTTACCACCTGCGGTTGGACCCGCAGGGCTTGAGGCTAACGAAAAGTTATGTGCCGCCGCCGCGCCCAATAACATGCCCAGTACGCTTATCGCTGCATCAGAACTTCCCTGACCGGCACTCACCAGCTGACGTAGAGGACAACCGGTAATAAACACGCCACACAGCCCGACTAATGCCATGGATAAAAAGTTCCAGACACCATCTGAATGGGCGATCGGTTGATGTTCAAAGCCCAGTGTAAATTTTCCCAGATAAAGATTGCCGATGGCTACCAGCAGGGTCAGGGCCAGCACACCCAGCGCCATGGAGAAATTACGCGTCAGGAAGACGCTTTTAGCCATACCGATAAAACAGAAGCGGGTACGCTGGACAATAATGCCGATCAGCAATCCGCCAGCTAAAGAGATCCAGACCGGCGCGTGACTGGCTCCCGGACCTTTTACGCTGGATTTAAACAGTTCGCTGTTCAGTAAAAAGAGCAATAGCAGCACAAAACAAGCTGCCGGGAAGATAATACCTTCCAGCGAACTCTGGCGGAAATTACGCGGCAGCGTAAACCCTTTTTTGATAAACAGGCACCCAATGCCGATCCCCGTTACCAAACCAGCTAAACCGATAAGTGCATTCAGATCGCCAGCGCCCAGACGCAGCATCATACGCAGCGGGCAACCTAAAAATACCAGGCATCCCAGCATCATAAAAAAGCCCAGAGTGAAGCGAATAACGGGTGCCGAACCACCTTTCGCGCTAAATTCCCGAAATAATAAGGCTGATGCAAAAGCCCCAATAACGAATCCCACAACTTCTGGTCTGAAGTATTGTACGGTAGCGGCACCGTGTAAATTAAGGCTGCCTGCGCTGTCACGTAAAAAACAGGCAACGCAAACCCCCATATTTGGCGGATTCCCGGCTTCGCCCAGCATTAAAGCAATTGCGCCAATAATACAGCCGCAAATAATCAACACCCATGTTTTAGACATAATCTCTTCCTGAAAATGGGTTAATAATTTTATTGATAAACAAGCTTTGTAATTATGTACTTTAGAACTTTTCGTTTGGCAAAAATGGGGGGTAGTTCAACTTTTTACCGCCAGCAGAGGCTGGATTACGAGGCTTGCTTAGACGTGGCTACCGTTGCTGAACCAAAGAAAAAATGACTGCCGCAGCTAAAAGGTCTTTTCTTGTTAACTACAGACACCATAAATTAATTAAATTTGTGAATTTTATATTAATTTAAATATTATTGCTGCGACAGATAAACTGTTACCTGAATGCTATGGTGCCCGCTTATGCGCCATTTTTCTGATAAAGTGAAAATGCGTTATAAAAGAAAAATACACGGCAGAAAACAGTAGTTACAGGAGCCTCAGACACAACAAAAAAGTTATTAACACCAGTAATTAATTTTATTACAGAGACGAAGGCCAATTTGATTATTATCAGGCCAACAAACTGTAATGAAACAAACGCGTAGTACTGTTATACCAACAAATGTAGCCATAACCGACAAGCGCCCGTTTTCAGGTTATATTTCGCCAGCAGAGGGAATTAATATCAATTGCGTCAGGTTGACGTTGAGAAGGTTTAAACGGGGAGAAAGCCAGTATTTACGCGAACTACAGATACAAAAACAGACGCCGTTAGCGTCTGTAATCGAATATTGGTACCGAGGACGGGACTTGAACCCGTAAGCCCAATCGGGCACTACCACCTCAAGGTAGCGTGTCTACCAATTCCACCACCTCGGCACTTAAGACAACAGCGTTCGCTGCGTCAGAACAACTTACTGCGGGATATCACTGCCCGGCGCTGCCGGTTGAGCTGGAGCAGTCTGCTGAGACTGGGCCGGCTGAGACAGATTTTCCCACTCGCTACCTTTGGTCGTCTTGTTGCTGTTCAGGTTACCCAGAATCAGGCTGATAACGAAGAACAGGGTTGCCAGCACTGCGGTCATACGGGTCATGAAGTTACCAGAACCTGCAGAACCAAACAGCGTCGCGGAAGCGCCTGCACCAAAAGAGGCTCCCATATCAGCGCCTTTACCCTGCTGCAGCATGATCAGACCCACAAGGCCAATTGCCACTAACAGAAAAACGACTAACAGAGCTTCGTACATAATTAACCTGTTTCCTTGCGCGGTTACCGCACATCAAAAGCTTCAAACCAATAACGGGGATAATGCTCATCACCCATCAGAAGCGGGTGTGAATACTAACCAAAGGTTTCGACATCTGCAAGCGCAATTTGTTGCACGCGCGCTGTTTGCAGAAAAAAACGTCATGTCGCTGTTTTTTACGTCGAAATCCAGCGGCCATCCAGCGATAAAAATACCCGTTAACCAGCCGGGCGCACCTGCACAGCTGCGCCCGGAACTACTCAGAATAACGCCGACTAACCCAACGTCGACGCCTTTTAAGCCGTTTTTACCGCATCGGCAATGCGATGCGCCAGCGCGGTGACCTGCGCCTCGTCTTCGCCTTCTACCATGACGCGAATTAGCGGCTCAGTGCCCGATTTGCGCAGCAGCACGCGTCCACGTCCGGCCAGCGCTTTTTCCACCTCGGCGGTCACCGTTTTAACTTCGGCGCTTTCCAGCGGATCGCTGGTGCCGCTAAAGCGAACGTTAACCAGAATCTGTGGCAGCAGCTTCATGCCGCTGCAAAGATCGTGCAATGTCATATGATTACGTGCCATAGCAGTAAGCACTTGCAAACCTGCAACGATGCCGTCGCCGGTAGTGGTTTTATCCAACAGGATAACGTGACCGGAGTTTTCCGCCCCAAGACGCCAGTTTTTCTCCTGCAGTTTTTCCAGCACGTAGCGGTCGCCGACTTTAGCGCGAGCAAAAGGAATGCCCAGCTGTTTTAACGCCAGTTCCAGCCCCATATTGCTCATCAGCGTACCCACCACACCGCCGCGCAGCTGACCCTGACGCAGGCCTTCACGTGCGATGATGTAGAGGATCTGGTCGCCATCAACTTTATTTCCCAGGTGATCGACCATGATGACGCGATCGCCATCGCCATCAAAGGCCAGCCCAACATCTGCCTTCTCTTCCACCACGCGTTTTTGTAGCGCACGCACGTCAGTAGCACCACATTCTTTATTGATGTTCACGCCATCGGGCTGTACGCCAAAAGAGATAACCGTTGCGCCCAGTTCGCGCAGCACGTTAGGCGCAATATGGTAGGTAGCGCCGTTGGCGCAATCGACCACGATTTTCAGGCCGTTCAGGCTCAGCTCGCTGGGGAAAGTTCCTTTGCAAAACTCAATATAGCGTCCGGCGGCATCAACGATGCGGCTGGCACGTCCCAGCGCTGCGGAATCAACGCAGGTAAGCGGCTTTTCCATCTCCAGCTCGATCGCTTCTTCCACTTCATCCGGCAGCTTGGTGCCTTCGGAAGAGAAAAATTTAATGCCGTTATCTTCAAACGGATTATGCGAGGCGGAAATAACGATACCGGCTTCCGCACGGAAAGTGCGCGTCAGGTAGGCCACGGCCGGCGTCGGCATCGGGCCGGTAAACGAAGCGGAAAGCCCTGCCGCTGCCAGGCCCGCTTCCAGCGCCGACTCCAGCATATAGCCGGAGATACGAGTATCTTTGCCGATAATAATTTTTTTCGAACCGTGGCGCGCCAGCACTTTCCCCGCAGCCCAGCCCAGCTTAAGCACAAAATCAGGCGTGATAGGCATTTCGCCTACTTTTCCGCGAATACCGTCGGTGCCAAAATATTTACGATTACTCATGCATTTTCTTCCTTCGCTGAACGTGTCGCTTCGACGACGCGCATGGCTTCTACCGTCTCTTTAACGTCGTGGGCGCGTATAATTTGCGCGCCCTGCATCGCCGCGATAACCGCGCAGGCCAGGCTACCGGTCAGACGCTGAGACGGGCCTACATTCAGCAGTTGTCCAATCATCGATTTACGTGACATTCCAACCAACAGCGGCAGGCCAAAGTGGTGGAAATCTGCCAGGTGCGCCAACAGTTGATAGTTGTGGCTGAGATTCTTACCGAATCCAAAGCCGGGGTCGAGTAGCAGCTGCGATTTTTTAATCCCTGCATTCTCACAGCGAGCAATATGGTAAGCGAAAAAATCATCAATTTCTTGCAGCAGATTCGTATAGTGCGGCGCGGTCTGCATGTTGTTCGGCTCTCCCTGCATATGCATCAGGCAAACCGGCAGACCCGTTTCCGCCGCCGCTTCCAGCGCACCCGGCAGCTGTAGCGAACGAATGTCGTTAATAATGTGAGCGCCCACTCTCGCTGATTCTCTTATCACTTCAGGTTTTGAGGTATCAACCGAGATCCAGACTTCAAAGCGTTGCGCGATCGCTTCCACTACCGGAATAACACGTTCCAGCTCTTCGTCAGTGCTAACCTCAGCAGCGCCGGGACGGGTCGATTCTCCGCCGACATCAATAATTGTCGCACCAGCATTAATCATTTCGTTGGCATGGGTCAGCGCTGCGATCAGAGTGGCGTGCTGCCCGCCATCGGAAAAAGAGTCAGGTGTAACGTTAAGAATGCCCATGACATGGGGATGAGACAGATCCAGCAGGGAATCCCGTGCGTACAGCTTCATCTTAAACTGCTCCTTTCTGCTTTCGTCAATTTTTGAATGTAAAAAACCCCGGACCAGCCGGGGTTTTTAGAGGCCTTGCACGATTATTTATTAAACTGCTCGGACATCGTGTTGCCTGGGTTCGGCGTACGCGGTTCATCAACCGGACGCGGTGCCTTTGGCGAGCCGTTGTTATCTGAACCGGAACCTGCACTCGGATCTTCCCAGCCTGCTGGCGGACGTACTTCACGACGTGCCATCAGATCATCGATTTGCGGCGCGTCGATGGTTTCATACTTCATCAACGCGTCTTTCATCGCATGCAGGATATCCATATTTTCGTTCAGGATACGGCGAGCGCGCTGATAGTTAGTATCAATCAACTGCTTCACTTCCTGGTCGATAATACGCGCCGTTTCATCAGACATATGCTTGGCTTTCGCTACGGAGCGACCGAGGAAAACTTCTCCTTCTTCTTCCGCATACAGCAACGGCCCCAGCTTCTCAGAGAAGCCCCACTGCGTCACCATGTTACGCGCCAGGTTAGTCGCTACCTTAATGTCGTTAGAAGCACCGGTAGAAACGTGTTCCGCACCGTAAATGATCTCTTCGGCCAGACGACCGCCGTACAGCGTTGAAATCTGGCTTTCCAGCTTCTGCCGACTGGCGCTAATCGCATCGCCTTCAGGCAGGAAGAACGTAACGCCCAATGCACGACCGCGCGGAATAATGGTGACCTTGTGTACCGGATCGTGTTCCGGCACCAGGCGACCGATAATCGCATGGCCCGCTTCGTGATAAGCAGTTGACTCTTTCTGCGCTTCCGTCATCACCATGGAGCGACGTTCCGCACCCATCATGATTTTGTCTTTCGCTTTCTCAAACTCAACCATTGAAACTACACGCTTATTGCCACGGGCAGCAAACAGTGCCGCTTCATTCACCAGGTTAGCCAGATCGGCACCGGAGAAGCCCGGCGTACCACGCGCAATGATCGCGGCATCAATATCGGTAGCCAGCGGTACGCGACGCATATGCACTTTCAGAATTTGCTCACGACCACGCACGTCCGGCAGACCAACCACAACCTGACGGTCAAAACGGCCTGGACGCAGCAGCGCCGGGTCAAGTACGTCAGGACGGTTAGTCGCAGCGATGACGATAATACCTTCGTTGCCTTCAAAGCCATCCATCTCAACCAGCATCTGGTTCAGCGTTTGCTCACGCTCATCGTGACCACCGCCTAAGCCTGCGCCACGCTGACGCCCTACCGCATCGATTTCATCGATAAAGATGATGCAGGGTGCCGCTTTCTTCGCCTGCTCAAACATATCACGCACGCGTGAAGCACCGACGCCGACGAACATTTCAACAAAGTCAGAACCGGAAATAGTAAAGAACGGCACTTTCGCTTCGCCAGCAATGGCTTTCGCCAGCAGCGTTTTACCGGTACCCGGCGGGCCCACCATTAGCACGCCTTTCGGAATTTTACCGCCCAGCTTCTGGAAGCGGCTTGGCTCACGCAGGTATTCCACCAGCTCGCCCACTTCCTCTTTCGCTTCGTCACAGCCTGCAACATCAGCAAAAGTGGTTTTAATCTGGTCTTCCGTCAGCATGCGGGCTTTGCTCTTACCAAAGGACATCGCGCCCTTGCCACCGCCACCCTGCATTTGACGCATAAAGAAAATCCAGACACCGATCAGCAACAGCATTGGGAACCAGGAGATGAAGATAGAAGCCAGCAGGCTCGGTTCTTCCGGCGGTTCACCGACAACTTTCACATTTTTAGTCAACAGGTTATCGAGCAACTTGGGATCGTTGACGGGAATGTAGGTCGTGTATTTATTACTGTCTTTCTTAATAACGTTGATTTCACGCCCGTTAATACGTGCCTCGCGGACCTGATCCTGATTCACTTCCGACAGGAAGGTTGAATAATCAACCCTACGGCCACTCGACTCGCTGGGCCCAAAGCTCTGGAAGACAGACATCAGCACGACCGCGATGACTAACCAGAGAATCAGGTTTTTCGCCATGTCACTCAAGGGATTAACCTCATATTACAACTGTGTTAACAGACAGCGTAGGGTACTATAGTTTGCGCCCTGTCGCTACAATGTACACTTCGCGTGAACGTGATCGCGAAGCGTCCGGCTTACGAATTTTCACTTTCGTAAACAGGGAGCGAATTTCCCGCAGGTATTCATCGAAGCCATCTCCCTGAAATACTTTCACTACAAAACTGCCGCCGGGTGCCAGTACATCGCGACACATATCCAACGCCAGTTCAACCAAATACATCGACCGGGGAATATCCACGGCGGGCGTACCGCTCATGTTAGGTGCCATATCGGACATGACTACCTGCACTTTCTCTTCACCGACACGTTCCATCAACGCTTTGATTACCGATTCTTCACGAAAATCGCCCTGAAGGAAATCGACCCCAACGATAGGATCCATCGGCAAAATGTCACAGGCAATAATACGGCCCTTTGAGCCTATCTGGGTAGCAACATATTGCGACCAGCCGCCAGGGGCTGCGCCAAGGTCTACGACGGTCATACCGGGTCTGAACAGCTTATCGCCCTGCTGTATCTCATCAAGTTTAAACCAGGCGCGTGAACGCAACCCTTTTTTCTGTGCCTGCTGCACATATTTATCGCTAAAGTGTTCCTGAAGCCAGCGGCTGGAACTGGCCGAACGCTTTTTACCTGTCATACTTTTTCCAACTATTCTTCATCGTAGCGATAAATAACCAAACAGACTGACGTCGTATTTGGTGATATACCAGAGATGGCGGTAGAATGTACCGTTTTCAATCCCAATGTAAGTAAAAATATACGATGAATCTGAGTACCAAACAAAAACAGCACCTGAAAGGTCTGGCGCACCCGCTGAAACCTGTTGTTATGCTGGGCAACAGCGGCCTGACTGAAGGCGTGCTGGCCGAAATCGAGCAGGCGCTTGCGCATCACGAACTGATTAAGGTGAAAATCGCTACCGAAGACCGGGAAACCAAAAACCTGGTGGTGGAAGCTATTGTTCGTGAAACGGGAGCCTGTAACGTACAGGTTATCGGCAAGACGCTGGTGCTGTATCGCCCGTCAGAAGAACGCAAAATCTCTTTACCGCGTTAATCACACTAGCTGTTTCTTAGCCGGGAGAAATTGCCATGCTCCTGCACTGGATAAAAGGCCGCAACGCGGCCTTTTTCCTTTCTTTACATTTAGGCGGCGTTTAGTGCAGCAGAGATTTAAAGATATTCTACCTTCAGAATTTCATACTCTACATCACCACCGGGGGTTTTAATCACCACCACGTCGTCCACCTCTTTGCCGATCAGCCCGCGCGCCATCGGCGAGTTCACCGAAATAAGATTCTGTTTATAATCCGCTTCGTCATCGCCAACGATACGCCAGGTCGACTCTTCGTCAGTATCAAGGTTCAGTACGGAGACTGTTGCACCAAAGATCACACGGCCATTGTTCGGCATTTTGGTGACGTCAATCACCTGCGCATTAGAGAGCTTGGCCTCGATCTCCTGAATACGTCCTTCACAAAAGCCCTGCTCTTCGCGTGCCGCGTGATACTCGGCATTCTCTTTCAGATCGCCATGCTCACGCGCTTCCGCTATCGAGGCAATAATACGGGGGCGTCTGACGGTCTTCAGCTCTTCGAGTTCTTCACGCAGCTTTTCCGCGCCCCTTAACGTCATCGGAATCTGATTCATTTCAATACCTCGTCATCGGTCCTGTTTGCTTGTTGTCGTCCTGACCTGTAGTGGTCGGCCTGACGCGTTGTGCAACGCTACCGGCTGATTCGCAAACAAAAGAAACCTGACCCGGAGCAAGCTCCAGGTCAGGATTCAGGTTTGCATTTTGATACGTATTTTAACCCAGAGTTCCCTGTGGGTCATCGTTTACTTTCTACCGTAATGCACCGTAGTATGACGGCTTCACCCGTCAGTTACCGCGAGATTATGCGATTTTCACGACTTGTTACCGGATTAACCTGTGCGTTTATGCTGCAGGCTCATGCAGCATCTGTGGAAGAATACACACAATACTTACCGGATGGCGCAAACCTGGCGCTGATGGCACAGAAAGTGGGTTCATCAACGCCGCTGGTCGATTATCACAGTAAACAAATGGCTTTGCCAGCCAGCACGATGAAAGTAGTGACTGCGCTCGCAGCCCTGCTGGAGCTGGGGCCCGATTTTCGTTTCCGCACCACGCTGGAGACCGAAGGTAAGATCGATAACGGTACGCTGAAAGGCGATCTTATTGCTCGTTTCGGCGGCGATCCGACGCTTTCCCGTCAGGATCTTCGCAATATGGTGGCAGCGTTAACCAAACAGGGTATCACTCATATCCAGGGAAACCTGGTGGTGGATACGTCGGTCTTCTCCAGCCATGATAAGGCACCGGGCTGGCCGTGGAATGACAATACGCAGTGTTTTAGCGCCCCGCCTGCCGCAGCGATTGTCGATAAAAACTGCTTTTCTGTTTCGCTCTACAGCGCTGAGCGCCCCAACGATAATGCCTTTATCCGCGTGGCCTCTTATTATCCGGTAACCATGTTCAGCCAGGTACGTACCTTAGCAAAGGGCTCGCCGGATGCGCCCTACTGTGAGCTGGACGTCGTGCCGGGAGAACTTAACCGCTACACGCTTACCGGCTGCATGACGCAGCGTAGCGAGCCGCTGCCGCTGGCTTTCGCCATTCAGGATGGTGCGGCCTGGGCGGGCGCTATTCTGAAAGCGATGCTGCAAGATGCCGGCATCGATTACAGCGGGCATCTGGTACGCCAGACGCGCGTTACCGAACCCGGTACGCTGCTGGCGGAAACGCAATCTGCACCGTTACACGATCTGCTGAAAATTATGCTGAAAAAATCGGACAATATGATTGCCGATACGGTTTTCCGCACTATCGGGCGTCACTATTTTAATGTTCCCGGCACCTGGCGGGCAGGCTCTGACGCCGTGCGCCGCTTGCTGCGTCAGAAAGCCAATATCGATTTAGGCAACAGCATTCAGGTGGATGGCTCCGGTTTGTCACGCCACGATCTGATTGCGCCAGCAACCATGATGCAGGTGTTGCAATATATCGCGCAAAACGATCAGCAGCTAAACTTCATCTCAATGCTGCCGCTGGCGGGCTATGACGGCACGCTGCGCTATCGTGGCGGGCTACATGAGGCAGGCGTTGACGGCAAGGTCTCTGCAAAAACCGGATCGCTTTCTGGCGTCTATAATCTGGCGGGCTTTATCACCACCGCCAGCGGGCAGCGCGTCGCCTTTGTACAGTTCCTTTCCGGCTATGCGGTACCGCCTGAAGATAAACGTATACGGCGCGTGCCGCTGGTGCGCTTTGAAAGTCGGTTATACAAGGATATCTACCAGAACAACTGAGCCTGATGAAGATACTGATTGTTGAAGACGATCTGCTGCTACAGGAAGGCGTAGCGCTTGCCTTAGGCGGCGAGGGCTACGCCACCGACTGCGCAGCAAAAGGCGTGGAGGCGGAGGCGCTATTGCAAAGCGGACAATATAGCCTGATCGTGCTCGATCTCGGCCTGCCGGACGCAGACGGCACGGATCTGCTGCGCCGCTGGCGACGGCAGGGAATCGATCTGCCGGTTCTGATCCTGACGGCGCGTGATGCGCTGGAAGATCGCGTCGGCGGGCTGGACGCCGGAGCCGATGATTATCTGGTGAAACCTTTTGCACTGGCGGAGCTTAAGGCTCGCGTGCGGGCGCTAATCCGCCGTTACCAGGGGCGCAGCGATAATTTGCTTCAGCATGGCGATCTGGCGCTGAATCTCTCTTCGCTTCAGGTGGCGGTAGAAAATCAACCGGTAGAGGTAACGCCAAAAGAGTTTGCCCTGCTGACCCGCCTGCTGATGCGCATCGGGCAAACGGTGCATCGCGAAACTTTACAGCAGGATCTCTACAGCTGGCAGGATGATAACGGCTCCAATACACTCGAAGTACATATTCATAATCTGCGACGTAAGCTGGGCAAGGATCGCATTAAAACGGTACGCGGCGTTGGCTATCGGCTGGAAGAACGCTCGTGAACAGTATGCGGCGTCGCTTGTTATTGATGCTGGCGCTGATTCTGCTTACCTGCCAGCTGATGAGTGCCATCTGGCTCTGGCACGAAAGCCGTGAGCAGATTAGCTTTCTGGTTAACGAAACGCTGACGGCGAAAGCACGTAATCAGCACGTCGAAAATGAGATACGCGAGGCGATCGCTTCGCTGCTGTTGCCTTCGCTGGTGATGGTGGGCTTTACGCTGGTGCTCTCCTTCTGGGCTATCAGCTGGATCATTCGTCCGCTTAATGCGTTACAGGCAAGCCTGGCGGAACGCTCTGCCGATAACCTCTCACCTCTTCCTACCTTTTCAGAAATGGACGAGATCGTAGCGGTAACGCGTGCTCTGAATCAGCTGCTGGCAAGGCTGAATCAGACGCTACAGCAGGAACGGCTGTTTACTGCGGATGCGGCGCATGAGCTGCGCACTCCGCTGGCGGGCCTGCGGCTGCATCTTGAGCTGATGGCACAGCAGGAGATCAGGCAGGCACCGATGCTGGTAACGCGCGTCGATCAGCTGATGCACGTGATTGAGCAGCTATTGATGCTGTCGCGTGCCGGCCAGGCATTAGCAAGTGGTCACTATCAAACGCTACACTGGCAGCAGGACATTTTCGCTCCGCTACAGGCAGAAACAGGAGAGATGCTGAAACAGCGGCGTCAGCGCCTCACCTGGCCGTTGGCGAACGGAAAAGTAGAGGGCGATGCGGTCCTACTGCGGCTGATGCTGCGTAACCTGCTGGAAAACGCCTCACGCTACAGCCCGGAAGATTCACTGATCCAGCTGGAGTTAGTAACCGACATTAACGGCAGCCTGCTGCGCGTGGTGGATGAGGGGCCAGGTATTGAGGAGGAGAGCGCCAGCGAATTAACTCAGGCGTTTCATCGTCGCGATCGGCGTTACGGCGGTAGCGGGCTGGGCTTAAATATTGTACTGCGTATTTTGCAGCTGCATGGCGGCAAACTACAGCTAACGAACCGCCAGGATCGCTCTGGCCTGGAGGCGCAATGCTGGCTGCCCGTCAGCCTTAATTAAGACTAACGGGCACAGGATCAGAAATGCGTATTCAAACCAAGATACCAGGTTCGCCCCGATTCGTTATAGGTATTCGCGCCCGCGCCATACATATAAGAATTGGTCACGGCATTACCGGTTGTTTGCGCATTGCCGGCGCGGAAATGGCGCTTATCCAGTAAATTATCCACTCCCAGCGTAACGCTGACATACTTATTCACTTCCAGCGTGCCGCTTAACCCTACAACGGAGTAAGGACTAACTTCATCTCTCTCGCTGCCCGTAATGGCCTCTCCCTTGTAGTTGTACTTTTTCGGCGTCTGGCGTCCATACCAGGTAAACGTGGTTTGCAATGACAGATCCTGTGTCGCCTGCCAGCTCAGCATCGAGTTTAAGGTGTACTGCGGAATAATCGATAGCCGATCGCCGGTCTCTTTGTTCTTACTTTGCAGCATCCAGGTCAGGTTATTGCTCCAGATAATCGTCTCTCCGAGCGGAAAATTAACCGTTCCTTCCAGACCTTCAACTACCGCCTTTGGCACATTTTCCCAGCGATAGAGATCGGTCTTGCCGTTAGTCGAAACCCCGCTGGGAAGATAGCCCGCCTCGATTTTGTCTCGGTAGTCATTACGGAACCAGGTAACGCCCACCTGATAATCCTCATGTTTCCACTCCAGACCTGCTTCTTTATTGATGCTGGTTTCCGCCTGTAGCTCGTCGTTGCCCATCAGATAACAGGCACCGCTGCTGGCAGCACAGCCCTGGCCACGGCTGTAAAGAATATAGTTAGGATTGGTCTGGTAAAGGCTGGGAGCTTTGTAAGCTCTGGCGATGCCGAGCTTCAACGTCACCTCATCGCCCAATGCCTGAGAAAGGTTCAGTGACGGGCTCCAGTTATCGCCAACGATAGTGTGATGATCGAAACGTAGCGCCGGAACCAGCATCGTACTGTCGGTCAGTTCCAGGTTATCCTCCGCAAACAGCGAAAATATCTCCGCCTGGCTGTAGGGGCTACGGCTACCGGTAGCAATACCGGCAATATTGCCACCCGTTAGCGGTTGCGTGGTCGAGCTGGGATCTTTCATCCGCTGCTGGTTCCATTCCGTCCCCAGCGTTGCGGTCTGGTTTACCAGCCAGTTAAAAGGTACGCTGATTTCGCTATGCAGCAGCACGTTGTTCAGTTCGATTGTGGAAAAACCTTCGTTAGCGAAAATACCTTCGGTACCGCCCGCCAGCCCCTCATTCAACCTGTTGTTGCGGGTATTTTCATACTGTGCAAAGCTATTAGTGCTGATTCCATTATCCCAGCCGCCGGTCCAGGTCACGGCGAAATTTTGCCGATAAAGCCGGTTAGTTTCCTTACCGTAGAACTTATTTACCAGCGCGTTAGTATTCGTGTTTTGCGTGTCGCCCGCGTAGCGGTTACCCTGACGACTGTAGCCTGCTTCAAATTCCAGCGCCTGCATTGGGGCGAAAGCCCAGCGCAGTAAGGCGTTGATATCTTTATTTTCTGAACCTTCACGTCCTGCAGGCACCGTATCACTATAGCTGCCGGTACGCAGGGATTGATGTCCTTCATTAATAAACTGAGCATCCGCCTGAGTTTTGCTTAATCCACCATAAAGTCGGAAGCTCAGCGCTTCACCCAGCGGGCCACTCAGGCTAAAGCTGGTGCGTTTTGTCGAACCCTCTTCATCATGCTGTGGAATGTTGTAATAGCTGTTCCATGAGCCGTGCCAGTCGTCGAGCTGTTTTTTAGTAATGATATTTACCACACCGCCTGCCGCACCGTTGCCATAGCGCGCTGCCGCCGGGCCACGGATAACATCAATACGTTCAACCAGCTCCGCAGGCACCCAGTTGCTGTCGCCGCGCGTATCCCGTTCGCCGCGCCAGCCCAGACGCACAGCATTACGGCTGGTGACCGGACGTCCATCGATCAGGATTAACGTGTTTTCCGGCCCCATACCGCGAATGTCGATTTGCCGGTTATTGCCGCGCTGGCCACTGGTAGAATTGCCGGTAAGGTTAACGCCCGGCATGGTGCGAATAATTTCCGAAACATCACGAGCAGGTGGATGTCTTTCTATCTGCTGCGCAGAGATGGTGGAGACGCCTGGTGCCTGTAACGTCTGCTGCTGAGCCGTCACGACCAACGTCCCTTCTTCCGCCTCATCCGTTTCTCTGGCCGTCGATTCCCCTGTCGCTGCCGCTGCTGCGCCCATGACGCCTGCCAGCGTCAGCGGCATTAAAAAGCGATAAACTTTCTCAGATGTCGTTGTCATTTTTTTTCCGTTAGTGATACAGCTTACTTACCTGTTAATAACCGGAAACAGATTATTGAAAATGATAATAGTTATCAATATTGTTATTATTTACAGGTAGTCATTCTGTTTTGTCCTGAGGAGCGTCATGACTTGTTCATTGCAGACAGGCAGCGAGGCCTGGTGGCAGTCCCGCATTCAGCAGGGTATTCCCGCTATTGTGGAAACCTCCGCCAGTAGCTGCCTTACACGTTTTTACTGGCGCGATCCGCAGGGCGACGAGCGCCACTCCACGACACAGCGCGTCTGGTTAAATATTAATGGCGTAACCGATCACCATCGTCAGCAACGTCCGTTTTCACTGGAGCGGATCGCTGGCACCGATGTCTGGCAGGGAGAAGTGAGGCTCAATTCACGCTGGCGCGGCAGCTACTGTTTAATTCCTGTCAGCGATACAGACGATTTTCCTGCTTCGCCGCCGGATGTAAATACGCTGCGCCAGTGGTGGAAGGCACATCTGCCCAACGCGATAGCCGATCCGCTCAATCCACTACGCAGCTGGCAAAATGGGCGCGGTCATCCGGTTTCGCCACTGCATATGCCTGACGCGCCGCCACAGGCGGGATGGCAGCAGTTGGATCGATCTCCCTTACGGGAGAACAATCGCCAGCCCGTCGCATACCGCTGGCACAGCGCTCGTCTGGCAAACCGACGTTCGGTGTGGCTGCTGCAAACCGGTGACGGGGATGCGCAGCGTCCGCTCGCTATTTTGCTGGATGGGCAGTTCTGGCTAAAGAGTATGCCCGCTGCGGCCGTGCTGGAATGGCTTACGCAACAGGGTCTGTTGCCTCCGGCCTGCTATCTTTTTATCGATTCAATGGGAACGACCCAGCGCGGGCAGGAACTGACCTGTAACGCTGATTTCTGGCTGGCGGTGCAGCATGAGCTACTACCGCAGGTAGGTGAATGGTTGCCCGTCTGGGACAGCCAGCTGCCAACGCTGGTAGCCGGGCAGAGCTATGGTGGCCTGGCGGCATTGTACGCAACACTTAACTGGCCCAACGTCTTTAACGGTGCGATATCGCTGTCCGGATCGTTTTGGTGGCCGGATCGTCATACTCCCGAAAGCGGAGGACGGCTGACGGAACAGCTGAAGCAGCAAATGGAAACAACGCAGCCACAGCGCCTCTGGCTGGAAGCCGGGCTGCATGAAAAGATTATATTGCAGTCGAACCGGATCCTGCTGCCGGTGTTACAGGCGCAGGGCCATCAGGTTTACTACCGCGAATTCGAAGGTGGGCACGATGCGCTCTGCTGGCGCGGTGGCCTGACGGATGGATTGCAGCGGCTATGGGGCGAACTGCGTTAAACCGCAATAAAAAAGCCCGGACGCGTCCGGGCCTTTAACAGGGAAAATGGTATCAACGCTGATAGATAATTTCGACGCCTTCGTCGTCATCTTCATCCCAGTCGTCATCCCACTCCTCATCCACTTCTTCTTCTGCCTGCTCCAGCGCTTCACGATGGTAATCATCCCACATGAATTCCGCTTTTTCAGGTTTCTTCTCTTCCTCTTCCGCCTCTTTCGGATGGTCGTTAAGGAAGGACATCACATCCCAGCACAGCGCATTCACACCGGTCTGGCTGGCAGCAGAAATGAGGTAATATTTATCATCCCAGCCCAGCGCCTCGGCGATCGCTTTAGCGCGCGCTTCCGCCTCTTCACGATCCAGCAGATCGATCTTGTTAAATACCAGCCAGCGCGACTTGTGGAAGAGTTTTTCACTGTATTTTTCCAGCTCACCGAGAATGATCCGGGCATTTTCTACCGGATCGGATTCATCAATCGGTGCCAGATCGATCAGATGCAACAGCACGCGGCAGCGTTCCAGATGTTTCAGGAAGCGGATGCCAAGCCCTGCACCTTCTGCTGCCCCTTCGATCAGGCCAGGAATATCAGCCACCACGAAGCTCTGCTCGCTATCCATACGCACTACGCCCAGGCTCGGTACCAGCGTCGTAAAGGGATAGTCGGCTACTTTGGGTTTCGCGGCGGAAACGGCGCGGATAAAGGTTGATTTACCGGCGTTCGGCAGCCCAAGCATCCCGACATCCGCCAGCAGCATCAGCTCCAGCTGCAAATCGCGTTTCTCGCCCGGTGTTCCCATCGTTTTCTGACGCGGCGTACGGTTAACCGACGATTTAAAGCGGGTGTTGCCCAGCCCGTGCCAGCCGCCCTTCGCTACCATTAACTTCTGCTCGTGGCGCGTCAGGTCACCCAGCGTTTCGCCGGTACCCTGATCGATAACGCGTGTCCCTACCGGCACTTTAATCACAACATCTTTACCGCGCTTACCGGTACAGTCACGGCTTTGGCCATTCTGACCGCGCTCGGCACGAAACGATTTTTCAAAGCGATAATCGATCAGCGTGTTAAGATTTTCATCTGCCAGCAGATACACGTCGCCACCGTCGCCACCGTCGCCGCCATCAGGGCCGCCTTTCGGAATATATTTTTCACGACGGAAGCTGACACAACCGTTGCCGCCATCGCCTGCGACAACCAGAATTGTCGCTTCATCAACAAACTTCATTTACCTTCTCCGTAAATCATCCACCTGGCAACCGGCGGCATAGCCGGTGCGGCTTGTTCCGCCGAGGCCATAAGCGATGACCCGTTGCGGAAAGACTGTACATAAAGTGTACAGCAAATCAGGCAGGCTCAAAATGTAAAAAGCCCCGCAATGCTCTGCGGGGCTTTCAAACTCTGGCAGGCCGATCGAATCAATCAACCCGCAGCACGATAACCTTACTCAGCAACGATGCTGACGTATTTACGGTTTTTCGGGCCTTTAACTTCGAATTTCACTTTACCGTCTGCGGTAGCAAACAGCGTGTGGTCACGGCCAAGACCAACATTGGTACCGGCGTGGAATTTGGTGCCACGCTGACGAACGATGATGTTGCCGGCCAGAACAGATTCACCGCCGAAACGTTTTACGCCCAGGCGCTGTGCATTAGAGTCGCGACCGTTACGTGTTGAGCCGCCAGCCTTTTTGTGTGCCATTTGTCAGATCTCCTCTCAGGCGCTGATGCCAGTGATTTTCACATCAGTGAACCACTGACGGTGGCCTTGCTGCTTACGGTAGTGTTTACGACGACGAAACTTAACGATTTTAATTTTCTCGCCACGACCATGAGCAACAACTTCTGCTTTGATCACGCCACCTGAAACCAGTGGTGCGCCGATAGTCACGTCGTCACCATTAGCAATCATCAGAACCTGATCGAACTCAATTGTTTCGCCGGTTGCGATGTCCAGCTTTTCCAGGCGAACGGTTTGACCTTCGCTTACTCGGTGTTGTTTACCACCACTTTGGAAAACCGCGTACATATAAAACTCCGCTTCTGCGCATGCCCTCTTCAATTGTCAGGCGGCGCGATAAAATATTCACAATAGGGCGCGAATTCTACGCAAAATTCCCTGCGTTGACAAGAGGACATAGCAAAGGATTGCAGAAAAAAAACGCAGCGCCATACTCGGGATTCCAGAGTCTCGTTTTTCAAGTACAATCTGTAATACATTACATCCCACAGACATGGGCAAAGTCGCTTAACATGGCGCTGAACAGAGCAATAGCTGAACAGACTGATGAATTTAGAACAAATTAATGAATTAACCGCGCAGGATATGGCGGCCGTCAACGAGACCATTCTCTCACAGCTGAATTCAGATGTTTCGCTCATCAATCAGTTGGGTTACTACATCATCAGCGGCGGCGGCAAACGTATTCGCCCGATGATCGCTATCCTTGCGGCACGTGCGCTGGGCTACGAAGGCAGCCAGCATGTCACTATCGCCGCGCTGATTGAATTTATTCATACGGCGACGCTGCTGCATGACGACGTGGTGGATGAATCGGATATGCGCCGTGGTAAAGCGACGGCCAATGCTGCCTTTGGTAACGCAGCCAGCGTACTGGTTGGTGATTTTATCTATACGCGCGCCTTTCAGATGATGACCAGCCTCGGTTCACTGCGTGTACTGGAACTGATGTCAGAAGCGGTGAATGTTATCGCCGAAGGCGAAGTACTACAGCTGATGAACTGTAACGATCCGGATATCACCGAAGAGAGTTACATGCATGTTATCTACAGCAAAACCGCGCGTCTGTTCGAGGCGGCGGCGCAATCCTCCGGTATTCTTGCTGGTGCGACAGCAGCTGAAGAACAGGCGTTGCAGGCATATGGCCGCTATATCGGCACCGCTTTCCAGCTGATTGACGATCTTCTCGATTACAGCGCGGATGGTCAGACGCTGGGTAAAAACGTAGGCGACGATCTGAGCGAAGGTAAACCGACGTTGCCACTGCTGCATGCGATGCGCCACGGCAATACCCAGCAGGCAGCGATGATTCGCGAGGCGATCGAGCAAGGTAATGGGCGTCATTTGCTGGAGCCGGTACTGGAAACCATGCGTCAATGCGGCTCGCTGGAGTGGACGCGCAATCGCGCCGAAGAGGAAGCAGATAAGGCTATCGCCGCTTTGCAGGCGTTGCCTGAATCTCCCTGGCGCAGCGCGCTTGAAGCGCTTGCCCATATGGCCGTACAGCGCGACTCCTGATAACTGGCTTAACGGGAGCGCTGCCGCATGCAGTCTCCCGCTTTTCTCTTTTCCTTTCCCCAACGCCTTTCCGATACTTTCCCAATTTTATGGGATAGCCCGATGACGGCCCTGCGCTGTTGCAGCGGTTATTAGATATTTTGCGAAGAAAGGCACAATTTACCAGCATTAATCAAAAATTACTGGAAACATATGGAACCAGTTTGCTATAAAAAACCAACCATAACTCAATAGGTAAGTCGACTTTTTGAAATTATCTAATTTTTCTTAAATAAGAATATCTTGATGACTCTTAAAACATCCATGGTTCCATAAAGAAATTGTGCATAGGGAGAGATGCGCTATGAATAAAAGCAAGTATCACAAACACGACTGGCATCCCGCCGATATCATTGCTGCTCTGCATAAAAAGGGAACGTCCCTGGCGGCGGTCTCACGCCAGGCTGGCCTTAGCTCATCTACGCTGGCAAACGCACTTAATCGTCCCTGGCCCAAAGGAGAATGGCTTATAGCGGACGCCATCGCCGTGCACCCGGCGGAGATCTGGCCCAGCCGCTATTACGATCCTAAAACGAACCGGCTGATCGATCGTAAAAAATTGATCCGTTCTCGCTCCTGATAACACCGGGGCAAAAAAAAGCTCCCGCTTACGGGAGCTGTTTTCATTCATCTTTTCCGATCCGATCGATCTGGCAGAGCAACCTATTCGCTTACGCGCTCAATGTTGGCACCCATCGCAATCAGTTTATCTTCGATATGCTCATAGCCACGATCGATATGATAGATACGATCCACTAAGGTTGTGCCTTCAGCGATACAACCCGCAAGCACCAGACAGGCGGAAGCACGCAGATCGGTTGCCATCACCTGTGCGCCAGAAAGCCTTTCCACGCCGTGACAAATAGCCGTATTGCTCTCGATCTCCGCATGCGCTCCCATACGGATCAGCTCCGGGATGTGCATAAAACGATTTTCGAAGATGGTTTCAGTAATGACGCCCGTACCTTCTGCTACCAGGTTCAGCAGCGTGAACTGCGCCTGCATGTCCGTAGGGAAACCCGGATGCGGCGCAGTGCGTACATTTACCGCTTTCGGACGCTTGCCATGCATATCAAGGCTAATCCAGTCTTCACCTGTCTCGATCTCGGCACCCGCTTCGCGCAGCTTCGCCAGCACCGCATCCAGCGTATCCGGCTGGGTTTTATGGCAGACAACTTTACCGCCGGAGATCGCGGCAGCCACCAGAAACGTCCCGGTTTCAATACGATCCGGCAACACGCGATAAACGCCGCCGCCCAGACGCTCAACCCCTTCGATGGTGATGCGATCGCCGCCTGCGCCGCTGATCTTCGCCCCAAGCGCGTTTAAAAAGTTTGCGGTATCGACAATTTCCGGTTCACGCGCGGCATTTTCAATAACCGTGGTGCCCGTAGCCAGCGTAGCCGCTGACATAATGGTTACCGTCGCGCCTACGCTCACCTTATCCATTACGATGTGCGCGCCTTTCAGCCGCCCGTTGACGGAAGCTTTGACATAGCCTTCTTCCAGTTTGATTTCAGCACCCAGCTGCTCCAGACCGGTAATATGCAGATCGACCGGGCGCGCGCCGATAGCACAGCCGCCGGGTAGCGAAACCTGGCCCTGTCCAAAACGAGCAACCAGCGGCCCCAGCGCCCAGATGGAGGCGCGCATGGTTTTCACCAGCTCATAAGGCGCGCAGTAAACGTCAACCTTACTGGCATCAAGATGCACTGAGCCATTGCGCTCTGTTTTTACCCCCAGCTGGCTCAGCAGCTTCATCGTGGTATCAATGTCCTTTAGCTTAGGGACATTTTGAATCTCTACCGGCTCTTCAGCCAGTAAAGCGGCGAACAGGATCGGTAGCGCGGCATTTTTAGCGCCGGAGATGGTAACTTCACCACTCAACCGGGTCGGACCCTGTACACGAAATTTATCCATTGCAACTGCTCTCTGTTGTCAGAACTCAAAGGGCCGTTGAGTCGCGGACAGTATGCCGCGCCAACAGCTTAAAAACCGTTCAGCTTACGATCCCTTTCCCACTCTTCAGGAGTGTAGGTTTTGATCGAAACCGCATGGATACGGTTATCGGCGATATATTCCATTAACGGTGCAAAAACCGTCTGCTGTTTCTTCACGCGGCTCAGCTCACTAAAGAGTTCACCGACGGCAATAACCTGAAAATGGCTGCCGTCACCGCTAACGTGGACTTCTTTCAACGGCAGGGCGTTCATCAGCACTGCCTGGATTTCACTATTTTCCATGATTTTTCTGGATTCGGTTGATGATAAACAGGCTGACATAGTAGTTGAAAGCGCATTTATCTTAAATAAGCAAAAAGCCCCTGAAAATCCAGGGGCTTAATAAAGACGCGCTGCCGATCAGGCAGTATCATCAGCAGAAACAATGATCTGCTGTAAATTGTACAGCGTGATCAACGAATGCAATTTATCCGTAACGCCGCGAAAAACCGGCGCGGCTCCCTGCTGTTGCGCAATCTGGCGCAGATGTACCAGCAGCGCCAGACCTGCGGAATCAACACGTTGCAGAGCGGAGACATCGATAGCAGCGATATTTTGCATAGCGGTTTCCCGCTGTTGCCACAGGCCGAGCAGCGTTTCCCGATCGAGCTCTCCCTGAAGAAAAAGCGTCCCGGCCTCAATACGCCAGCTCAGGTGATCAGCCATTGTTTTTCTGATCCAGCGTAATAGGCTGCGCCGCGTAGTTTTTCAGCAGCTGCGTCAGGCCATCAATACCTTTTGTACGCAGCGTATCGCTCCATTCGTTCTGCTTGGTGGTAATCATGCTGATCCCTTCAGCAATCATGTCATAGGCCTGCCAGTTACCGGTACGGCTGTTTTTACGCCACTGAAAATCGAGGCGAACCGGCGGACGACCGTTAGGATCGATAATGGTCACACGGATGGCGATAATGCTGGCATCACCCAGCGGCTGCTCCGGCGCAATTTGATAAGTCTGCCCGTGATAGAGCGCCAGCGCCTGACCATAGGCCTGCGCCAGATAATCGCCGAAGGCTTTAAAGTAAGCGTCGCGCTGTTCCGGCGTTGCTTCTCGATAGTAACGGCCCAGCACCAGCGCGCCAGCATATTTCACCTGCACATAGGGTAAAAGTTCCTGACGTACAATATCACGCAGGTAGTTAGGGTCCTGCTTAATTTTAGGCTGTTCATTCTTCAGGCGGGTAAAGGTCTTTTGCGCCGCCTCGTTCATGAGCTTATAAGGGTTGCTTTGGTCTGCCGCATTCGCCGCCAGCGGCGCGATAACCAGCATCGCGACCATCAGTAAACGTTTAAACATACGTATAGCCTCTTAAGGTTGTTCCGGTGTGGCCGGAGCGGATTGTGCCGCAGGTGCGCCCTGCTCCTGCTGATTGCTCTGGTTACCATCGCCGCTCTTATACAAGAACTGACCGATCAGATCTTCCAGCACCAGCGCTGATTTCGTGTCCTGTAGCGTATCGCCATCTTTCAGGATCGCCGTCCCCATTTCAGGATCGTCGAACCCGACGTTTAGCGACAGGTATTGCTCCCCAAGCAGCCCCTGGGTACGAATTGCCAGTGAGCTGGTATCGGGTAAATGGTTATATCTGTCTTCAATCGCCATCGTAACGCGCGGCGACAGGGTTTTCTCATCCAGCGAGATATCGGTCACGCGCCCGATCACCACCCCGCCAATTTTTACCGGCGAACTGGTTTTCAGTCCGCCAATATTGTCGAACGTCGCATACAGTTTCCATGTCGGCTCGGTGCCCAGCGATTTCACGTCCGCTACGCGCAGGCAGAGAAACAGGATGGCAACCAGCGCCAGCAGCATAAACGCACCGACCCAAATTTCACTTTTTTTGGTTTGCATTGCTTTAGTTCCCAAACATCAGTGCTGTTAGCACGAAATCTAAACCGAGTACCGCCAGCGACGCATGTACTACCGTACGCGTCGTAGCCCGACTGATCCCTTCAGAAGTTGGGATCGCATCATAGCCATTAAATAAGGCGATCCAGGTAACGGTGATGGCAAATACCGCACTCTTAATCAGGCAGTTAACAACATCGACGCGAAAATCGACCGCATTCTGCATCGCAGACCAGAAAAAGCCAGCGTCAATGCCCTTCCAGCTTACGCCTACCAGCGCCCCGCCCCAGATGCCTACCGCGGTAAAAATCATCGTCAGCAGCGGCATACTGATAAAGCCCGCCCAGAAGCGCGGCGATATCACCCGGCGCAGCGGATCGACCGCCATCATTTCCATACTGGAAAGTTGTTCTGTTGCTTTCATCAGGCCGATTTCCGCTGTTAACGCCGAGCCTGCCCGCCCGGCAAACAGCAGCGCGGTGACCACCGGTCCCAGTTCACGCAGCAGCGACAGTGCCACCAGCATCCCGAGGCTGGTTTCAGCGCTATAGGTTGTCAGTACCAGATAACCTTGCAGGCCCAGCACCATGCCGATAAACAAGCCGGAAACCAGGATAATCAGCAGTGACATAACCCCAACGCTGTAAAGCTGTTTAACCAGCAACGGCGCATGTTTGCGAAACTCCGGCTTGCCGACCAGCGCATGAAACAGCATCAGTCCTGCGCGCCCAAAAGAGGCACAGGTACGAATCCCTTGGCGACCCAGCGACGCCAGAGCTTGTAAAAACATCAGCTTATTAACTCCCTGAACCGATCAGATCGGTAAAATAGTCGCCAGCCGGATAGCGAAAAGGCACCGGCCCATCAGCAATACCGTCGATGAACTGGCGTACACGCGCATCCGGGTTTTCCTGTAGCGCCTGTGTCGTTCCCTGAGCGATAACTTTTTGTCCGGCCACAATATAGGCGTAATCCGCAATGCTCAAGACCTCTGGCACATCATGCGATACCACAATGCAGGTCATGCCCAGAGCATGATTCAGCTCATCGATCAGTTTAACCAGTACGCCCATAGTAATGGGATCCTGACCGACAAAAGGCTCATCGAACATAATCAGATCCGGCTCCAGCGCAATCGCTCGCGCCAGCGCCGCTCGGCGTGCCATACCGCCCGACAGTTCAGAGGGCATGAGATCTGCCGCCCCACGCAGACCGACCGCCTCCAGCTTCATCATGACGGTGCTATGCAACAGCGCGGGCGGCAAACGGGTGTGCTCACGTAGCGGCCAGGCGACATTCTCATAGACATTGAGATCGGTAAACAGCGCCCCGGACTGGAATAACATGCTCATGCGCTTACGTATCTCATACAGCCGGGAGCGTGAAAGCGTTGGAATATTTTCTCCATCAAACCAGATCTCACCGGCATCTGGCTGTAGCTGCCCTCCGATCAGACGCAGCAGCGTAGTTTTACCGATGCCGGAAGGCCCCATGATGGCGGTGACTTTTCCTTTCGGCACCGTTAACGAGATATTGTCGAAAATGGTGCGATCGCCACGTGTAAAACTTACGCCGTGAACCTCAACCAAATTCGTGGATGGCTGGTGCATTGCTACCTCTGTTATCCATTTCAGGCGATTCAGATCGAATATGTTAAGCGTACTTTAAATGCAATAGCCGCGAGTTTTACAGAAACTTACCGCCTCGTCGTGGCGAAAACAGGCATACGTTTTACTTTTTGCTCGCAGGCGGTCAAAATCATCGCCATTCTTTTTGCAACGCCCGCAAAATGACGAGCCAGGCAAACCGACAAGTATAACCGATCCAAGGATTTTTCATGCTTTTAGCCACTGCACTGTTAGTTATCGGTTTAGTTTTACTGGTTTACGGTGCCGATCGTTTAGTGTTTAGTGCCGCCATACTTTGCCGCTCGTTAGGCGTCCCACCCATTATTATCGGCATGACAATTGTCGGTATCGGCACTTCGCTGCCGGAACTGATTGTTTCTTTTACGGCTGCCACACACGGGCAGATGGATATGGCTGTCGGTACGGCGATGGGTTCGAACATCACCAACATCCTGCTGATCCTCGGCGGCGCGGCGTTGCTGCACCCCCTGACGGTGCATTCCCGCCTGGTGCGACGCGAATTGCCGTTGATGCTGTTGGTGACGCTATTGTGCGGCGTCATGCTGGTCGATAACCAGTTAAGCCGCGGCGACGGCGTTGCGCTGGTAGTGATTGCGCTTCTTTATCTGCTGTATATTATTCGCATCGCACGCCGCGCCGAGCAGAATAACAACGATACGCTGACGCGGGAACAGGTAGCGGAACTGCCGCGCGATGACGCGGGCAATACCGTTGCGTTTTTATGGCTGGCGGTCGCGCTGATCATTCTGCCAATGTCGACCCGCATGGTAATTGATAATGCCTCGGTCATTGCCGATTACCTTGGGGTTAGCGAGCTGGTGATTGGTCTGACCATCATCTCTGTTGGCACCAGTCTACCGGAGCTGGCTACGGTCATTGCAGGCGCATTAAAAGGAGAAGATGATATTGCCATCGGCAATCTTATCGGTTCCAACATTTATAATATTGCCATTGTGCTTGGCCTGCCGGCACTGTTCCAGCCCGGCTCGCTCGACAGCGCCGCTTTCGCGCGTGACTACTGGATTATGCTGGGCGTCAGCGCTCTGTTTATGCTTATTTGCCTGCAGCGTAGCCGCCGTATTGGGCGCATTAAAGGCGCTATTTTGCTGGTCGGCTTCGTTGTCTGGATAGCGGTACTCTACCTGGAACCACTCTATCTCATTGGATAAAGGACTGAATATCAATGTCTCACCTCATACTCGAACCAGGCTTTGATTTCCAACAGGCTGGTAAAGAAGTGCTCCATATTGAACGCCAGGGGCTGGAACAGCTCGATCAGTATATTAATGATGATTTCACTCGCGCCTGTGAAATGATGTTTCACTGCCAGGGAAAAGTAGTAGTGATGGGCATGGGCAAGTCAGGGCATATCGGTAAAAAGATGGCGGCCACTTTCGCCAGTACCGGTACGCCAGCCTTTTTTGTGCACCCGGGCGAAGCCAGCCACGGCGATCTGGGGATGGTCACTGCGAATGATGTGGTTATCGCTATCTCCAATTCGGGTGAATCGAACGAAATTATGGCGCTGATTCCGGTACTAAAAAGGTTAAAGGTAGCGCTGATCTGTCTGACAAGCCGTCCGGAAAGTAATATGGCGCGCGCTGCAGATATCCATCTCTGTGTTAAAGTACCTCAGGAAGCTTGCCCGCTGGGACTGGCACCGACCTCCAGCACCACCGCGACGCTGGTGATGGGCGATGCGCTGGCCGTTGCGTTGCTGAAGGCGCGTGGTTTTACCGCCGAAGATTTCGCCCTGTCCCATCCCGGCGGCGCGCTGGGACGCAAACTGCTGCTGCGCGTCAGTGATATCATGCACAGCGGCGACGAGATCCCTCACGTAACTAAAGATGCATCATTACGTGATGCGCTACTGGAAATTACGCGCAAGAATCTGGGCATGACGGCTATCGTGGACGATCTGATGCAGATTCAGGGCGTGTTCACCGATGGTGATCTACGCCGCGTATTTGATATGGGAATTGATTTCCAGCAGGCTTCTATCGCCAGCGTTATGACTCCTGGCGGCATACGCGTTCGTCCCGGAATGTTGGCCGTGGACGCCCTGAACCTGATGCAAAGTAAACATATTACTGCCGTAATGGTTGCCGATGGCGATCAGTTGATTGGCGTAGTACACATGCATGACATGCTACGCGCGGGCGTAGTGTAATCTGATGGAAATAAGTATGACGCAACAACCGGACGCCGTAGAGACCTGCTACGGCGCAGTAAGCCAGGATGTTATCACGCGCGCCGGGGCGATCCGCCTGCTGATCTGCGACGTAGACGGCGTCATGTCTGATGGCCTGATTTATATGGGCAACAGCGGTGAAGAGCTTAAGGCATTTAACGTACGTGACGGTTATGGCATTCGTTGCCTGCTGACTTCCGATATCGAGGTAGCCATTATCACTGGCCGCCAGGCTAAGCTACTGGAAGATCGCTGTCAGACGCTGGGCATTACACATCTTTACCAGGGGCAATCTGATAAGCTTTTGGCCTTCCGGGAACTTCTGGATACACTGTCGTTAAGTCCTGAGCAGGTTGCCTATATTGGCGATGACCTCATTGACTGGCCGGTAATGGCACAGGTTGGGTTGAGCGTGGCGGTGGCCGATGCACACCCGCTGTTGCTGGAACGTGCGAATTACGTCACCCGAATTGCTGGCGGGCGCGGCGCGGTACGTGAAGTCTGCGATCTGATCTTGATCGCCCAGGAGAAGTTTGATGATGCCAAAGGGTTGTCAATATGAGTAAAACCAGGCGTTGGCTAACGTTACTGCTGGGGTTAATCGCCATCATCTTGATCGGCTGGAACCTTGCTGGCAATGATAACGATCGGACGCCGGTAGAGACAAATAATCAGGAACCTACCTATACCAGCGCGAATTCCAGCACCGTGGTGTATAACCCGACGGGAGCGCTCAGCTATAAGCTGGTTTCGGATAAAGTGACCTGGTTCGCGGCGGAAGAAATCAGCTGGTTTGATAATCCGTTGATGACCACCTATGACGAAAACAAAATACCTGCCTGGTCAGTTCGTGCGGATAAAGCCAAACTGACTAAAGACCGTATGCTGTATCTTTATGGTCACGTTGAGGTTAATAGCCTGACGAAAGATGCTCAGATTGATCGCATCAAAACCGACAATGCGCAGGTCAATCTGGTAACGCAGGACGTGCAATCTGACGACCAGGTAACGCTTTATGGCCGCAGCTTTAACTCCACAGGTATGAAGATGCGCGGTAATTTACGGACAAAAACGGCCGAGCTGATTGAAAAGGTCAAAACCAATTATGAAATCAATGCACAATCGCAGCCTTAACCTGCTGCTTCTAAGTACACTGCTGGCTACCAGCGTTCCGGCGCTGGCGCTAACGGGTGATTCTGACAAACCCGTTAACATTGATTCTGCTAACCAGGCACTGGATCTCCAGGGTAACGTAGCCACCTTTACCGGCAACGTTATCGTTACCCAGGGTTCGATCAAAATTACTGCCGATAAAGTGGTGGTTACACGCCCTGATGGCGATAGCAAAAAAACTATCGTTGACGCTTATGGTAATCCCGCCACTTTTTATCAGTTGCAGGATAACGGCAAACCGGTTAAAGGCCATGCGCAGAAAATGCGCTACGAGCTGGCAAAGGATTTCGTTGAGTTAACGGGCAACGCTTATATCGAACAACTGGACAGTAATGTCAAAGGCGATCGCATCACCTATCTGGTAAAAGAGCAGAAAATGCAGGCGTTCAGCCAGGGCGAAAACAAACGCGTCACGACAGTTCTTGTACCTTCGCAGCTGCAGGACAAAAACGCATCCAACAGCCAAAAAAAGAGTAACTGATTCGTATGGCAACACTACTCGCTGAAAATCTGGCAAAGGCCTATAAGGGCCGCCGCGTGGTGGAGGATGTCAGCCTTCAGGTAAAATCTGGCGAAATTGTTGGCCTGCTGGGGCCAAATGGTGCAGGCAAAACCACGACGTTCTATATGGTAGTGGGTATTGTGCCACGTGATGCCGGACGTATCGTCATTGACGATGAAGACATCAGTATTTTGCCGCTTCACGCGCGCGCGCGTCGTGGTATTGGCTATCTGCCGCAGGAAGCCTCCATATTTCGTCGCCTGAGTGTTTATGACAACCTGATGGCCGTTCTGCAGGTTCGTGACGACCTGACAACGGAGCAGCGTCAGGATCGCGCTAAAGAGCTGATGGAAGAATTCCATATCGAACATCTGCGCGATAGCCTGGGTCAATCGCTTTCCGGCGGGGAACGCCGACGCGTGGAAATTGCTCGCGCACTGGCGGCGAATCCAAAGTTTATCCTGCTGGATGAACCCTTTGCCGGGGTCGACCCCATTTCCGTTATCGATATCAAAAAAATTATTGAACACCTGCGCGATAGCGGGCTGGGCGTATTAATCACCGATCATAACGTGCGTGAAACGCTGGCCGTTTGCGAACGCGCCTACATCGTCAGCCAGGGGCGTCTGATTGCCCACGGCACGCCGGAAGCCATTCTGGAAGATGAGCAGGTGAAACGGGTCTATTTGGGTGAAGAGTTCAGACTCTGATATGGTGTGGTTATAACAGTGTTTTACCGGGAATCGTTATTCTGAATATGAAGCAAGGTTTGCAACTCAGGCTCAGCCAACAGCTCGCCATGACACCGCAGCTGCAACAGGCAATTCGTTTGCTGCAGCTTTCGACGCTGGAACTTCAACAGGAGATTCAGCTGGCGCTGGAGAGCAACCCGTTGCTTGAGCAGACCGATAATATCCACGAAGAGGTTGAGTCTCGCGAGGCGCCGGAGAGCGAAATGCTCGATACGCGAGAAGCGCTTGAGCAAAAGGATATGCCGGAAGAGTTGCCGCTTGATGCCACATGGGATGAAATTTATACCGCAGGTACGCCATCAGGTACCGGCACCGACTACCGTGACGATGAGCTTCCGGTCTATCAGGGAGAAACCACGCAGTCGCTGCAGGACTATCTGATGTGGCAGGTAGAGCTAACGCCGTTTACCGACACCGATCGCGCTATTGCCACCTCTATTGTCGATGCTATCGACGATACCGGTTATCTTACCGTTACGCTGGAAGATATTCGCGACAGCATGGGCGATGAAGAGATTGCGCTGGATGAAGTCGAGGCGGTGTTAAAACGAATCCAGCGTTTCGATCCCGTCGGCGTAGGCGCTCGTGACCTGCGCGACTGCCTGCTGGTGCAGCTTTCCCAGTTCGCCGCCGATACACCGTGGCTCGCGGAGGCGCAGCTAATCGTCAGCGAGCATCTTGATCTGCTGGCTAATCACGATTTCCGCAGCCTGATGCGCATAACCCGGTTGAAAGAAGAAGTATTAAAAGAGGCGATGGCGCTGATTCAGTCACTCGATCCACGCCCGGGTCAGTCGGTCAATACCGGTGAGCCGGAGTATGTGATCCCGGATGTGCTGGTACGTAAAACGGGTAACCGCTGGACGGTGGAGTTAAACAGCGATAGCGTGCCGCGTCTGAAAATTAATCAGCAATATGCCGCGCTGGGCAGTTCAGCACGCAACGACAGCGACAGCCAGTTTATTCGTACTAATCTGCAAGAAGCTAAGTGGCTGATTAAAAGCCTTGAAAGCCGCAACGATACGTTACTTAAGGTCACGCGCTGTATTGTTGAACAGCAGCAGGCTTTCTTTGAGCAGGGCGAAGAATTTATGCGCCCGATGGTGCTGGCAGATATTGCCCAGGCCGTAGATATGCATGAATCAACCATTTCTCGCGTGACTACGCAAAAATATTTGCACAGTCCACGCGGAATCTTTGAGCTGAAATATTTTTTCTCCAGCCACGTCAATACCGAAGGCGGTGGCGAAGCCTCGTCAACGGCGATTCGCGCGCTGGTAAAAAAACTCATCTCGGCGGAAAACCCCGCCAAACCGCTGAGCGACAGCAAGCTCACTGCCATGCTGTCCGATCAGGGCATTATGGTAGCGCGCCGCACCGTCGCGAAGTATCGAGAGTCTTTATCTATCCCGCCATCAAATCAGCGTAAACAGCTGGTTTGATACTCACTGAGAAGGAAGACGCTATGCAACTCAATATTACCGGGCAACACATTGAAATCACACCAGCTTTACGCGAATTTGTGAACAATAAGTTTGCCAAACTGGAACAATATTCAGACCGGATAACTCAGGTCCATGTTGTGCTAAAGGTAGAAAGAGTGCAGCAGATAGCCGAAGCTACGCTGCATATCAGCGGTGGCGAGTTGCATGCAACTTCTGAGGCTGAGGATATGTATGCGGCGATCGACAGCTTGATTGATAAACTGTCTCGTCAGCTAACCAGACATAAAGACAAATTAAAACAACACTAACCTTCACATGGCTGAGGGAAAGACGAGCCGATTGGCCAGTAAACGATGTCGGGGGGCGAATCTTTTCGCCCCGTTTTTCCATTCACGCCTCACTGGCAAATTTTACTGCTTTTCTCGCCGCAAGACGCGTAAAGTAGCGCGATGCGCCAGTTAATGTGAACACGCAAGTGAAACTATGATGAACAACGAACTCTCACTGGAACTCAGCACTGTACTCAACCTCGACTGTACCCGCAGCGGAGTACATTGCCAGAGCAAAAAGCGGGCACTGGAAATCATCAGTGAACTAGCTGCCAAACAGCTTAATCTGCCGCATCAAACGGTTTTTGAAGCTATTTTGACGCGCGAACGCATGGGCAGTACCGGTATTGGCAACGGTATTGCTATTCCGCACGGCAAGCTGGAGGAAGATACGCTGCGTGCGGTGGGCGTTTTTATCCGTCTCGATCAGCCGATCGCCTTCGATGCGATTGATAATCAACCGGTTGATCTGCTATTCGCCTTGCTGGTACCGGCGGATCAATGTAAAACACATCTACATACCCTTTCACTGGTCGCGAAACGGCTGGCTGATAAAACGGTTTGCCGCCGCCTGCGGGCAGCGCAGAGTGATGAAGATCTGTACGAAATCATCACCGCAACGCCAGAAGAGACTCACTGATTAATAGGCTTGCATTTTTGCCTGTACGGCTGGCGCAATCGTCGGCGTACAGGATAAATGGGGAGAGAATTTAATGGTGCTGATGATCGTCAGTGGACGTTCAGGCTCAGGGAAATCCGTCGCGTTACGCGCGCTGGAAGATATGGGATTTTACTGTGTAGATAATCTGCCGGTAACGCTGCTACCCGAACTGGCGAACTCGCTATCCGAGCGTAATATCTCTGCCGCCGTCAGTATTGATGTGCGTAATATGCCGGAAACACCGGACGTACTGGAAAAAGCATTAACCAGCCTGCCCGGCAGCTTTTCCCCACAGCTGCTGTTTCTGGATGCCGATCGTAATACTTTAATTCGCCGTTACAGCGATACCCGCCGCCTGCATCCGCTCTCCAGTAAAAATCTTTCGCTGGAAAGCGCCATTGATGAAGAGAACGATCTGCTGGAGCCACTGCGATCGCGTGCCGATCTGATTGTTGATACCTCAGAAATGTCCGTGCACGAACTGGCCGAGATGCTGCGCACCCGCCTGCTTGGCAAACGTGAACGCGAACTGACGATGGTCTTTGAATCCTTTGGCTATAAGCATGGTATCCCTATTGATGCCGATTATGTTTTTGACGTGCGTTTTCTGCCGAACCCGCACTGGGATCCTAAGCTGCGTCCTATGACCGGCCTCGATCGGCCAGTTGCGGCGTTTCTCGATCGCCATACTGAAGTCCATAATTTCATTTACCAGACGCGCAGCTATCTGGAGTTGTGGCTGCCTATGCTGGAAACCAACAACCGTAGCTATTTAACGGTGGCTATTGGCTGTACCGGCGGTAAACATCGCTCCGTTTATATTGCTGAACAGCTGGCGGACTATTTCCGATCACGCGGTAAGAATGTACAGTCCCGCCATCGTACGCTGGAAAAACGCAAATCATGACAGTCAGGCAAACCGTTGAAATTAAGAACAAGCTGGGCATGCATGCACGCCCGGCGATGAAGCTGTTTGAGCTGGTGCAAAGCTTTGATGCTGAAGTGCTGCTGCGCAACGAAGCGGGTACCGAAGCAGAGGCCAGCAGCGTTATTGCCCTGTTGATGCTCGATTCGGCCAAAGGCGGCCATATCGAGATTGAAGTTACCGGCCCGCAGGAGCAACAGGCGCTGGCGGCGGTCATTGAGCTTTTCGATGCGGGCTTCGACGAAGAGTAAAGCGTTATAGATGGTGTCGCTGAATATAGCCTGTCCCACCTAACTGATGCATCTGTCGCATTATCCACTGTTGCCGCTGACGAACATAGGCTGATGGCGCATCAGCACGAAAACGCAGCGGATTAGGTAGCACAGCGGCCAGCATTGCCGCTTCAGACATCGTCAGGCGGCTGGCGGGCTTATGGAAATAGCGCTGCGCCGCTGCTTCGACGCCAAAGATCCCATCGCCAAATTCGGCAATATTCAGATAGACCGTCAGAATACGCTTTTTACTCCATACGCCTTCCAGCGTCAGCGTCAACCCAGCCTCCAGGCCTTTGCGCAACCAGCTGCGCCCATCCCAAAGAAATAAGTTTTTCGCCGTTTGCTGTGAAATCGTGGAAGCCCCACGCAGACGCTTATCCTGATTATTCAGCACTGACTCAATTGCTGCGACATCAAATCCCCAATGCTGAGGAAACTTTTGGTCCTCGGCGGCGATGACAGCCAGCGAAACCCAGGGTGAAATCTTATCGCTGGCAACCCAATCGGAATGTGCAACCCATAAAAATTCTCCGCGTAGCCAGGCAACAATCTGCCGCTCTGCCATCACCGCCGAGAAGGGAACGGGTAAAAAAGAAAATAATAAAATTCCAGCCAGCCAAATGCCAACCAGCAAAAAGAGCAGCCTTAACAGCCAACGCTTGCAAAGAGACAGCACTCCTCTTGTGCCTTTTCCGAAACGATTCGGCTTCTTACCTGTTTTTCTCACTTATCAATTACTCTCATTTTTGCTTTGCCCAACACGGCGAATAAAGTAAGAAACGCCTCCTGGCAAGCCTGTTTATTGCACTAACTTTTATGATTCAGAACTTTAGATTTTGTTAATTTCTTCTTGCATCAATAGCTTCCGTCTCAAAGGGAACGGTTCCAAAGTTTAGTGACGTTGGTGAGTACCTTAAAATGTCTCTCATTGCATAACTGATGCTTACCATGCAATACATTCAATAATCTTATAAAACAGCAAAAAAAGCACCAACCAATCGAAAGAAAAGACAAAATTAGTTCAGGTAAACTGCTCTTTCATTGCTCACTTCTCTTCTCTTTTTATCTTCGTAATGATCACTTTTGGTTTCTCACTAAGTTACGATAACTTTACAGCCAGAATGTCTCTCTCAGGGACTTTTACAGGGTTGTTAGTGAGACGAACAAAATTCTGCCATGCCGAGTAATTACATTTAATTACAAGACATTAAGTAAAAGTGATGTTCCCTGATGTTAACAGTGAATAACTAAAAATTTCGCGTAAGTAGCACTCTTATGATGAGGAAATTTTTTTGCAATGAAATCCTTTACAAAAGCTCAAATTGACGCCAATATAGGGCCTCAGTTGATTACTTCACTGACTGTATCAACAAATTAATGTTTTCTGAGTGCAAACGCTGTTCAACATCACAAATTTTAATGAATGATTTAACAGATTCTGTGAGATTTGCTAAGGTGTGTCCAGACGTTACCCAATACCATGCTTATGCCGCTTGTTAACTCTTCTAAGAATGGCCTGAGCAACCTTTTTCCCTGGTGTTGGCGCAGTATTCGCGCACCCCGGCACAAGCCGGGGTCATTTTTTTCCAGCGTCTGGCTGCTGCTCTATCCACTCCCTTAAAACCGCTACATCATGACGCCACTCCTGCTTCAGCTCATCGATCCATTCCTGTACGTTATCCCACCAGGCAGGCAATTCCGGGCTCTGAATCTGTTTCGCCAGCTGTTGCAGATGCTGTAATCCTACCGAACCTGCCGCGCCTTTAATTTTATGACCTTCTTCAGCGATGCCCTTTTGATCGCGAGCCATCATATTTGAATCCAGCACCGCCAGATAACCCGGCATCATCTGCTCAAACATATCAAGGCTGCGAACGATCAACGAAGGGCCAACCAGCTCGGTATACTGTTCAAGCATCGGCAGATCGAGTAACGCCAGCTTTTTATCGTCCAGCCGCTCATGCGTTACTGCTACTGGCGTCACTTCCTGGTAATCCCAGAATTTTTTAATCATGGCAGTTAACGCGGGCACCGCCAGCGGCTTGCTCAATACGTCATCCATACCGGCATCGAGATACTCTTTTTTATCCTTTAATACGTTAGCGGTCAGCGCCACCAGCGGCGGTAACACGTGCCCTTTAAATCGCTGGTGAATCACTCTTGCCACGTCCAGCCCGGTCATGTCCGGTAGCTGGATATCCAGCAGCACCAAATCAAACTCGTCAGGATCGAACATATCGAGCGCTTCCTGGCCCGTCATGGCAACGTCTACGCTGTTGCCCAGTTTTTCCAGCACCGAGCGCGCGACCACCACGTTGAGTTCAATATCTTCAACCAGCAGCACGTGAAGCGCAGGCAGCGGCATTTCATCTGCTGGCATTTCATCCTCGACTTCTTCCGCAACGCGCGGTGCCTTGAGCGTAACCGTAAAGCAGGAGCCTTCTCCCGGAGCGCTGCGTACCGTAATATCGCCCCCCATCGCCTGTGCCAGCCGACGTGAAACCGCCAGACCGATACCGGTGCCGGTTGCTGGCTTGCCGCCATGCTGATCTTTTACCTGATAGTACATGGCAAAGATTTTGTCCTGTTCATCAAACGGGATGCCCATCCCCGAATCTTCAACTTCGAAGCGAAGCTGCTCTGCATCGTAGCTAACCCGTACAACAATCTCGCCCTGCTGGGTAAATTTCACCGCATTGCCAATCAGATTCCACAGTATCTGGCGCAGCCGGGTTCCATCAGCGATGATTTTATGTGGCAGCGGCAGATAAGGATGAAGCACGAACCGAAGCCCCTTCGGCTGCGCCAGCAGGCCAGAAAGGTTTTCCAGATCGGCAAGGAAGCTGGTGAAATCAAGCGGCTGGTTATCAAGCTGCACTTTACGACGCTCAATTTTGTCCATCTCAATGACGTCATTAAAGATATTACCCAGCGTTATCGCCGACACATGGATAGTTTTGAGATACTTCAGCTGTTCCTGATTTAAGTCAGTATCAAGCAGAATACGGCTTAGCCCAACGATACCGTTAAGCGGCGTACGGAGTTCATGGCTGATAGTAGAGATAAAGGTTGTTTTCTCACGGCTGGCGTTTTCCAGCGCATCCTGATAGCGCTTGCGCTCAGTAATATCACGCCCAAACCCCATCAGGCCGCTACGCTTACCGACGCGATCGTAATAAGGGACCTTACGAATTTCAAAACAGGCTTTGCGCCCATCGGGGTATTGCAGCCATTGTTCATAGGTCAGTGAAACGTTATGCCGAAATACCTTTTCATCCGTTTCCAGCACTTTGGTTGCGGTTTCATCATCGTAAACTTCTTTCGGCGTCAGGCCGATTAGCTGCCTTTCGCTTTTTCCTATCAGCAGCTCCATCGCCCGATTGCAGCCAGAAAACTGCTGATCAATATTGCGGTAAAATACCAAATCAGGAGAGGCATCCAGGAATGAGCGCAGAAATGAAGATTGCTGTTCAAGTTCAATCTGCGCCTGCTCACGCCGCGCCATCTCTTCTTTTAACTTATCGACAACCAGTAAGCGTGCTTCCTCTGCTTTAACGCGGTCGGCGATTTCCTGATTAAGCTGGCTGATGGTCTCTTTCATCTGCTGGTTTAGCTCAAGATCACGCTTACGCATCTCTTCCAGCTTATCAACCAGCTTTGAGAGGCGCTGACGTGATTCCTCCAACTGCTCAACCACCACGGAGAGGAAGTAAACCGCCCAGGGCGTAATCAGCAGGCCAAAAAAGACGGAGCGCACCATATCGATGCTTTCTACATGGCCGCGTAACAGCATAGTAACCGCCATCTGCACAACCATAGCCAACACAACTAACGCGGAGGCCAGCAGCAGGGAAAAACGAATTAACCCCAGCTTAACCATCAAATCGACATAATATTGCGCTAACAGACGAATTTGTTTCATATCAGCTTCCTTCCCGGTCTCTTTCTCCATCATACCCCACTTTGTCGTTATCCGGTTGAGACAAGCGTAAACCAGGCGTTTATGGCGGTACGCTCGGCTTCAGAAGAACAAACAGGCAGGACAGGCAATCAGGGTCTGTACAGGCAGGAAGGATTTTCAGAATTTTTCATTGAAATTCAACAAATTAAACATAAAATCCACTTATTTAACCAACCCCATCGCGCCTCTTTTCTACAACAGGCAGTACAGGCTTTTCGGGATAGCGTTTTATTTATAAACAAAGAGAGGTTTTGATGATGAGAGTAGCCCATTTTCATGGCCTCTATTCCAGCTTATTGCATAAGGCATCACGTTAAGGCAGAAAGATAAAAAAACGCCTCTGGCAGGTTAAAGATGTTGACTATTTTATGAGGTTGCATACATTGGAGATGCATCTGTTTAATCAAAACCTGCTATTTTACCTGCATTATTTTAAAGTATGCTTCCATTGCGTCTCTCCTTTCGCTCACCTAAAGAATAATCATTCAAATTAAACGCGTTTTTAATCACTCAATGCCCGATTAGATTTGCTAATAATCATTCTGTGTTTAGCGAAAAAGTAATGCTTTAAGAAAAATAGTGATATTCAATAATTCATCCGCAATTCTTAGCATATAATGCTGCAATACGCGCCAGCACTAGCATGGTGCAGAGATTTGACCGCTGCCCTATAGTGAGTCAGCTCACACTATGCTGGCGGAGCTGACAATGCCATCACGATAAATACTTCAATAAAAAATATAATAATCAATAGATTACGGTATTAAAGCGTCGAATAGCATAAACAGATAGCCTTGTTGACCTCTTTACGCTTTCCCGATAAGTTGGAAATCCGCTGGAAGCTTTTCGGATGAGTGTTCCACTCATCATATTTATGCAGTAATTGAGATTCCCTCGAAACAAGTCCGCAATACTTGTGTCACCGATGCCTGAGGCAATGAATGGGAGCAATGCGACCGATGAGCGTATGATGCGCTAACCAGCCGCCTGCCCTTTCTACGCCTGCCGTTGACGCCGGGAATCCGCAGAGCCTGGGGAGGTTCACTGAAATGTTGTACGATAAATCCCTTGAAAAGGATAACTGTGGTTTCGGCCTGATCGCTCATATTGAAGGCGAACCCAGCCATAAAGTAGTGCGCACTGCGATTCACGCCCTGGCTCGTATGCAGCACCGCGGCGCAATTCTCGCCGACGGCAAAACCGGTGACGGCTGTGGCCTGCTGTTACAAAAACCCGATCGTTTTTTTCGCATCGTCGCAGAAGAGCATGGCTGGCGTCTGGCGAAAAACTATGCCGTCGGTATGCTGTTTCTCAGTCAGGATGAAGAAAGGGCCCGTATCAGCCGCCGCATTGTGGAAGAAGAGGTATTACGCGAAACGTTATCTATTGTAGGCTGGCGTGAAGTGCCAACCAATCAGGACGTGCTGGGTGCTATTGCCCTCTCCTCTCTGCCTCGCATTGAACAGATTTTTATCAACGCGCCTGCGGGCTGGCGTCCGCGTGATATGGAACGCCGCCTTTATATGGCGCGCCGTCGTATTGAAAAGCGCATTGACGCGCTGGAAGACAAAGAATTTTATATTTGCAGCTTCTCTAACCAGGTCAATATCTATAAAGGTCTGTGTATGCCGGCCGATCTGCCGCGCTTTTACCTTGACCTCGCCGATCTGCGTCTGGAATCGGCTATTTGCCTGTTCCACCAGCGTTTCTCAACCAATACCGTACCACGCTGGCCGCTGGCACAGCCGTTCCGCTATATGGCGCACAACGGCGAGATTAATACGATTGCCGGTAACCGCCAGTGGGCGCGCGCGCGCGCCTATAAATTCCAGACGCCGCTGATTCCCGATTTGCAGGATGCTGCTCCGTTCGTCAATGAAACCGGCTCAGACTCCAGCTCAATGGATAATATGCTGGAGCTATTCCTCAACGGCGGTATGGATCTGATCCGCGCCATGCGCCTGCTGGTCCCGCCTGCCTGGCAGAACAACCCGGATATGGGGCCTGAACTACGCGCCTTCTTTGACTTCAACTCTATGCACATGGAGCCGTGGGATGGTCCGGCGGGTATCGTGATGTCTGATGGGCGCTACGCCGCCTGTAACCTCGATCGCAACGGCTTGCGCCCGGCACGCTATGTTATTACTAAAGACAAGCTGATCACCTGCGCTTCAGAAGTCGGCATCTGGGATTACCAGCCCGACGAAGTTCTGGAAAAAGGGCGCGTCGGCCCCGGCGAGCTGATGGTTATCGATACCCGTGCGGGCCGCATTCTGCATTCTGCCGAGACCGATGACGATCTGAAAAGCCGCCATCCCTATCAATCCTGGATGGAAAAAAACGTTAAGCGCCTGGTGCCGTTTGAGGATCTGCCTGACGATCAGGTGGGAAGCCGCGAGCTGGACGACGTTGCTCTACTCACCTATCAGAAGCAGTTCGGCTACAGCAGTGAAGAACTGGATCAGATTATCCGCGTACTGGGCGAAAACGGTCAGGAAGCGGTCGGCTCAATGGGCGACGATACGCCATTTGCTGTGCTCTCCAGCCGTCCGCGCATCATTTATGACTATTTTCGCCAGCAGTTCGCGCAGGTCACCAACCCGCCGATCGATCCGCTGCGTGAAAATCATGTGATGTCGCTGGCCACCAGCATTGGCCGTGAAATGAACGTGTTTTGCGAGGCAGAAGGCCAGGCGCATCGCGTCTCTTTTAAGTCGCCGATCCTGCTCTTTTCTGATTTCCGCCAGCTCACCACGATGGAAGGCGAATATTATCGCGCTGATACCCTCGACTGTACGTTTAATCCGGCAGAGCAAACGCTGGAAGCGACGATTCATGAACTTTGCGCTAAAGCGGAAAGCATGGTTCGTAACGGTACGGTACTGCTGGTGCTTTCCGATCGCGCTATCAGCGAACAGCGCCTGCCGGTTCCGGCACCCATGATCGTGGGGGCAATCCAAACGTGCCTGGTAGAGAAAAACCTGCGCTGTGACGCAAATATCATCGTTGAAACCGCCAGCGCCCGCGATCCACACCATTTCGCCGTATTGCTCGGCTTCGGTGCAACGGCTATCTACCCTTACCTCGCCTATGAATCCCTAGCGAAAATGGCCGATAGCGGCGTGATTGAAAAAGATTACCGTACGCTGATGCTGAACTACCGTAACGGCATCAACAAAGGGCTGTACAAGATTATGTCGAAAATGGGCATTTCGACTATCGCCTCCTACCGCTGTTCTAAGCTGTTTGAGGCTGTGGGCCTGCATCGCGACGTCTCCAGCCTGTGCTTCCGGGGCGTCGTTAGCCGGATTGGTGGTTCAAACTTTGCTGACTTCCAACAGGATCTGGTCAACCTGGCGAAGCGTGCCTGGCTACAACGAAAACCGCTCGATCAGGGCGGCCTGCTGAAGTATGTCCACGGCGGGGAATATCATGCCTATAACCCGGACGTGGTGCGCACCTTGCAGGCAGCGGTGCAGAGCGGCGAATACAGCGATTATCAACTGTATGCCCGTCAGGTTAATGAACGTCCGGTAGCGACGCTGCGCGACCTGCTGGCGATAAAGCCCGGCACGCAGCCTGTCAGCCTGGATGAGGTAGAGCCCGCCAGCGAGCTGTTTAAGCGCTTCGATACCGCCGCTATGTCTATCGGCGCACTTAGCCCGGAAGCGCATGAGTCACTGGCGCAGGCGATGAACAGCCTGGGTGGTTACTCGAACTCTGGCGAAGGTGGTGAAGATCCGGCACGTTACGGCACCAATAAAGTTTCACGTATTAAGCAGGTCGCTTCGGGACGCTTTGGCGTAACGCCAGCCTATCTGGTTAACGCCGACGTTATTCAGATAAAAGTTGCCCAGGGCGCAAAACCAGGCGAAGGCGGACAGCTGCCGGGCGATAAGGTAACACCTTACATCGCCAGGCTGCGTTATTCGGTACCGGGCGTGACGTTGATCTCGCCGCCGCCGCATCACGATATCTATTCAATTGAGGACCTGGCACAGCTGATTTTCGATCTGAAACAGGTTAACCCGAAAGCGATGATTTCGGTAAAACTGGTGTCAGAACCGGGCGTTGGCACGATTGCTACCGGGGTAGCGAAGGCCTATGCCGATCTGATTACTATCGCCGGTTATGACGGCGGCACCGGTGCCAGCCCGCTTAGCTCGGTAAAATATGCTGGCTGTCCGTGGGAGCTGGGCCTGGTGGAAACCCAGCAGGCGTTAGTTGCTAACGGTCTGCGTCATAAGATCCGTTTACAGGTAGATGGCGGGCTAAAATCGGGACGCGATATTATTAAGGCGGCGATTTTAGGAGCGGAAAGTTTTGGGTTTGGTACTGGCCCGATGGTGGCGCTGGGCTGTAAATACCTGCGTATCTGCCATCTGAATAACTGTGCTACCGGTGTGGCTACGCAGGATGAGAAGCTGCGTAAAAACCATTATCACGGCCTGCCATATCGCGTGACCAATTACTTCCAGTTTATCGCGCAGGAAACCCGCGAGCTGATGGCCGAACTGGGAGTGAAACGGCTGGTAGATCTGATCGGGCGTACCGATCTGTTAACGGTACTGGATGGCTTCACCGCTAAGCAGCAAAACCTGGATCTCTCTTCGCTGCTGGTAACGGCCACGCCGATGCCGGGCAAAGCGGTTTACTGTACCGAAGGCAACCCGCCGTTTGATAACGGTGATTTGAACAAAGCGTTGCTACAGCAAGCGATGCCTTACGTAGAAGCGAAGCAAAGCAAGACTTTCTGGTTTGATATTCGCAATACCGACCGCTCCGTTGGTGCCACACTTTCCGGCGCGATCGCTATGATCCATGGCGATCAGGGTCTGGCATCCGATCCGATCAAAATTCACTACAGCGGTACCGCAGGCCAAAGCTTTGGTGTCTGGAATGCAGGCGGCGTTGAGCAAACGCTAACCGGTGATGCCAACGACTACGTGGGTAAAGGGATGGCCGGTGGCCTGCTGGCGATTCGCCCACCGGTAGGTTCGGCGTTCCGTAGCCACGAGGCGACCATCGCCGGTAATACCTGTCTGTATGGTGCCACCGGCGGCAAGTTGTTTGCCGCAGGGCGCGCGGGCGAACGTTTCGCCGTCCGTAACTCCGGTGCCATTACCGTGGTTGAAGGTATTGGTGATAACGGCTGCGAATATATGACTGGCGGTATCGTTTGTGTGCTAGGTAAAACCGGCGTCAATTTTGGCGCAGGCATGACCGGCGGCTTTGCCTATGTGCTGGATGAAGATGGTGAATTCCGCAAACGTGTCAATCAGGAGCTGGTTGAAGTGCTGAGCGTGGATGATTTAGCTATCCATGAAGAGCACCTGCGCGGCCTGATTACCGAGCACGTACAGCATACCGGATCGACGCGCGGCGAAGAGATTCTGGCTAACTGGCCGGACTGGTCGTCAAAATTTGCGCTGGTCAAACCAAAATCCAGTGACGTTAAAGCGTTACTGGGGCACCGTAGTCGTTCCGCAGCTGAACTGCGGGTGCAGGCGCAGTAAGAGGTCATTATGAGTCAAAACGTTTATCAGTTTATCGACTTGCAGCGCGTTGATCCGCCGAAAAAGCCGCTCAAGATCCGTAAGATTGAGTTTGTAGAAATTTACGAACCCTTTTCCGAGAGCCAGGCCAAAGCACAGGCGGACCGCTGTCTGTCGTGCGGCAACCCCTACTGCGAATGGAAATGTCCGGTTCATAACTATATTCCCAACTGGCTGAAACTGGCTAACGAAGGGCGAATTATCGAGGCCGCCGAGCTCTCGCATCAAACTAACAGCCTGCCGGAAGTATGCGGGCGCGTTTGCCCGCAGGATCGTCTGTGTGAAGGCTCCTGCACGCTTAACGATGAATTCGGCGCGGTCACCATCGGCAATATCGAACGCTATATCAATGATAAGGCAATTGAAATGGGCTGGCGTCCCGATATGTCACACGTAAAGCCTACCGGCAAACGTGTTGCCATTATCGGCGCAGGCCCAGCCGGACTTGCCTGTGCTGATGTATTAACCCGCAACGGCGTTAAAGCGGTGGTTTACGATCGTCATCCAGAAATTGGCGGGCTGCTGACCTTTGGTATTCCAGCCTTTAAACTGGAAAAAGACGTTATGACACGTCGCCGTACAATGTTCACTGAGATGGGCATTGAATTTCAGCTGAATACTGAGGTTGGACGTGATATTCAGTTGAGCGACATGATTAATGACTTCGACGCGGTATTCCTTGGCGTTGGCACCTATCAATCAATGCGTGGCGGACTGGAAAATGAAGATGCGCCAGGTGTGTACGATGCCCTTCCCTACCTGATCGCTAATACACATCAGACGATGGGGTTCGAAGCGCTGGCCGATCGGCCCTATATTAACTTGCAGGGTAAACGTGTTGTTGTGCTGGGCGGTGGTGATACGGCGATGGACTGTGTACGCACGGCTATCCGCCAGGGTGCCACGCATGTTACCTGCGCCTACCGTCGTGATGAAGAAAACATGCCGGGATCACGTCGGGAAGTCAAAAACGCGCGGGAAGAAGGCGTTGAATTTCAGTTTAACCTGCAGCCGCTGGGCATCGAGGTTAACAGCGCAGGACGCGTCTGTGGCGTCAGGGTTGCCCGGACTGAGATGGGCCAGCCAGATGCGCATGGGCGTCGACGGGCAGAAATTGTTGCCGGCTCCGAGCATATTCTGTCGGCGGATGCGGTAATTATCGCTTTTGGTTTCCGTCCCCATAAAATGGAATGGCTGGAGCCGTTTAGCGTTGAGCTGGATGCTCAGGGGCGCATTATCGCGCCTGAAGGCCATGACAATGCTTTCCAGACCAGTAATCCAAAAATCTTTGCTGGTGGCGATGCTGTACGCGGTTCCGATCTGGTCGTGACGGCTATTGCAGAAGGACGTAAAGCTGCGGATGGCATTATGAACTATCTGGAAGTTTGACCGCTGTTTTCCATCCATTAAAAAACCGTCAGCGTATACTGACGGTTTTTTTATACGCCTGAGAAAACCTCAGGGGGCGAGCTACTGCCCGCCCTAAAACTCTTTAGAACTGATATTTAACGCCCAGCATACCTGAAGTATAGCTGTAGTTATTATCATCAAAGCGGTGAGCAACATTTCCCCAAACGGAGAAATTGTCCATCAGCTTACCTTCAAGACCTACCTTAAATTCACCCACATCCTTCGCCGTTGAACTGGTGTAACGGCGGCTGCCAGTAGCAAAGCGGTAATCGGCTTCATAAGCTTCGGCATTGTGTAACCAGTTAAGCTCAACAAACGGCTGGAAGATCTGCTGGCGATTCACCGGTGAGGTACCACGCAGCCAGGTACGCACGCCAAGGCGGGTCTGCCAGTAATCCTGATCGCCACTGTTGATGGTACTGCCGCGTTTATCGTTAACATCGTCAGCGTGAACGCCGGACCAGATCAACTGCGCCTGCGGCTGGATAAACCATGAAGCGGTAGGGAAATCTGCCAGTCGCAAACTATAGCCCGTTTCTAACGATGCGCTAAAGCCTTTAGACTTATAGCTTATGGTGGAATAGCTATCACCGGTAACATCATTATCAAACCAGCCATGCTGCAACCAGCCATCAACATACATGCCGTCCTGTTCCAGATCCTGACTGGAATACCAGGTTGCATATAAGCCTGCGCTGTAACCTTTAACACGGCTTTTTGCTTTATAGCCCGTATAAACAGAATGTGAGTTCAGATGAGCGTCACCGTAGCCGGCCAGCACACCAATACGCAACAGGTCTTCTCCATTATCGTACTGAACGATATCCCCCCCCAGCTGCGTGACAACTGCATTCGTTCTGACTTTTAACTGCCTTCCAGCGGCCCGACTTCTGGTTTGACCACCCTCAGTACGTAACCACATCGTTGAGGCAAAATCCCCAACGGCTTTTGGCTGAGTGAACAGTGATTCACCCGCGCGATCGCGTAACCGCAGGTTAAACATCTGATTGGCAATAGCCTGGTTACCGATGTAAGCACCAACCTCTGGTTCAACAAGATGGACTCGATCCGGTGTAGGATTCGGCGATGGGGCCGGATCGGGCGTTGGATTAGGTGTTGGGTTAGGGTTAGGTTCTGGATCTTCTGGTTCCGGATCGGGAATTTCCGGATCTTCGTATGTAGAACGCAGATACCAATTGCCGTCGTTATCGGATACGCCCCCTTTATAGAGGAAATATTCATAACCGCCGTAACCAACACGATTTTCCAGTCTAAAAGATCCGTTAGATTCGCCTCCTACCATAACCACTTTAATACCGTCATTGGTTTCAGCGCCCAGCCCACCATCGTTATAAATCTTCAGATTAGTAGTTCCGGCTGTACTACCTTCCACTATCAAGCGATCCGTTAACGAATTATCATCGCCTAAACGCGTCAACAACGTCAGATTACCGTTATCGCTAATATAGTCGCCCTTAACGGTCAGAGTACGTCCCGCAGAGCCTGTTTGATCGAAAATGATCTCACCTGCGTTATGTAATGTTTTCACATCAGAGTCGCCGGTTATGGTCCAACTCTTGCCCTGATGATCAAAGCTATTTACCCCATTTACCGCCCCAGTCAGGCTGGAACCGCTAAGGAGTTTTATATTGACGTTAGTATCTTCAGCTGCGGTAATAGCTCCGGTCAGACTGGAAGCATTAATGAGGTTCATATTGATCCCGGCATCTCCAGCAGCAGTAACATCGCCTTTAGCCGTAACATTATCTAAATCAAGTTTTACATCAGAACCGGTAAAAGCCTTCAGCAGCTTCTCTTTAACCGTGATAGTTGAATCTTTTAGCAGGATATCACTGAAGCCATGACCATAAATGCCGTTTCCCTGGCTATTATTGAGCGTGCTATTTTCAACGGTTAACTGGTTGCGCAACGCTGCACTACCATCACGCATATAAAAAATATCACTGTTCGGGCCACTGTTATTAACAGTTAAATTTGTGGCCTTTACTGAAGCCCCTTCCCAGACGCCCAGCGCAGCCGAATATTCACCCGACGTATTAATTGTGACATCTGTCAGATCGGCCGTATTAATTTTGGTATCACGTCCGTTACGTACCACTACACCATGGGCATCATCGCCACTGGTAGTGATTGCACTATTTTTCAACGTCAACGTAGAAGCTATCTTGCTGGTATTCGAACCAGAAAGGTTAATACCTATTGCTTTATCACCACTGGTGTTAACAGTCAGCTCTTCCGCCTTTGCATGAGCGCCAGCACTTATTGATATACCATAGGCATCATCACCTTTAGTTTCAATCTTAGTGCGGGTGATAACAGCTGTACCACACTCTCCGGTACAGTTCTGTACGTTTTGCACCCACAGACCCCAGCCGTATGAAATAGGCGTCGGCGAAGCTTCCAGGTCAATATTAACATCGGTGAGTTTTACCTCAGAAGAATTAGCAAATATACCAATATTACCCTTAATATCAGAATCAGTTAGTGAAATTTTACTTAGCTGGGAAGCCTCAATGGCCCTGTTCTTACTAGAAGTAATATTTAAGTTTTTACCGGTAAATTCACTGGAAATAATTTCCAACGCTTTACCTGCACTTTTTATATGTCCATCCTGAAATTTAACCTTGCTGTTATTAGTCAGGCTCAGGCCCGTACCGCTGTCGGCATGGTTATTATTAATCTTAGTTCCGGTTATCGCTAAATTAGAGTTATTCACCGCCACAGCATTAAAAATGGAAGAGTGGTTAACTGTGCTATTATTAAGTGAGCCTTTCGCATCGGCAATATATAACGCGCCGTTAGTGGTCAGATTGTTGATACCCAGCGTAGCGCCATTACTGGTGGTCAACGCATAGCCAAACTGATTATTTACGAAATTAATAGTGCTGTTATTAATATTCAGGGTGCTATTACTATTTACGCTTAAAACATTGCTGCCGAGCGTCGCATTTATGCTTGTATCGTTTAGCTCAATGGTAGCACCCGTACTACGCAGGTAGCCGCCATTGATGGTGGAATTATTTAATATAACTACAGCACCGTTTTCTACCGAAACGGCTTTATTATCAAGTGCCGCGTCGCTGGTATTGATTGTTATATCGTTTGCTTCGATTTTTCTTCCTGGCCCGCTGGCAAAAATGGTGGCGTTTTCCCAGTCCGAAAATTTAGCCTCATACTCCCCACCGCTTAACTTAAGATCCTGCTCGTGCTCATCATCCACCACAAATATCGGTGCGGCAGAGGAAGAGAGAGAGTACCCGGTAACCAGTAGCGTACTCACTAAACCAGCCAGATAACGTTTTCTGAATCTAACGCCACCCGCTTTAATTCTTACATGATTTTTTAACTTAGACATGTAACAACTCCATTTGCTAATGTTCTTTGCGGAATTAAAATATTAAAAATCACCAAAGCCACATCATAACTCTTTGGCGGTAATAGATAAAAAAATTTAACACAATAACTAATGTCAATAAAATTAACGTACCGGTCAAGTTACTTTTCCACTTTCATGTTTAACAATAATGTACTAACCCGGCAGACACTTTAAAATGTTAATGAGCATAAATAAATAATTAAATTACCCTGTAGAATTTTTCAAATCGCTCCTGATTTTCATATCGAATTGATTTCATAGATAATAACTCCCATGCCATTACTTGACTAACTTAAAGATAACGATATTTTTGGATAAAGATTTTTATAGCGAGGAAATAAAAACATGATTAACAATCAAAATACTTTAGATAATTAATTAGTATTTATTCTATAAATGACATTTTTTTTAGCTAAAAAATGTCGTCGCGAAAGAAAAGCTCAAGTAGTGGAATACGTAATAAATTTAAAGTAAATATTTAAAAATGCTATTTAAGAGGCTTGATAATAATTTCAAATACTGAAGAAGCTGTAGTTTCCACACTGGTGCTACGCTAAACATCAGGCCTAAAAAAACGGGCCTGTAGGCCCGTTTTTCATTTTACAACACGTAAAGCGGGACGCCCACCACGTGGCGGCGGATCGTCCTCTGGGCTTTCATCTTCCGCGTCAGTGTTATCAGGACGATCGCCATCAATCACTGACATAACCGTCTCTTCCGTACCCTGGGTAAGCTCTTCGCCTTCCATCAGTTCATAGGCGGGTTCAGGTTCAAACATGGTACCCGCGCCATTTTCACGCGCGTAAATAGCCAATACGGCAGCGATCGGCACCGTTACCTGCCGTGGCACGCCGCCAAAGCGCGCATTGAAACGCACTTCATCGTTCCCCAACTCCAGATTACCTACCGCGCGCGGCGCAATATTCAATACAATCTGTCCGTCACGGGCATATTCCAGCGGCACCATTACACCTGGCAAATTAATGTCTACAACCAGATGCGGCGTAAGTTGGTTATCCAGCAGCCACTCATAGAAGGCGCGTAGCAGGTAAGGACGACGTGCGGTTAGTTGAGACATTTCCATAGCCGTTAGCCTCGGGCTTGCAGGCGCATTTCGCGTTCTGCTTCGGTCAGCGAAGCAAGGAAAGAATCACGTTCAAAGACGCGTGTCATATAGCCTTTCAGTTCTTTCGTACCGCTTCCGACCAGCTCAACGCCAAGCAGCGGCAAACGCCACAGCAACGGGGCCAGATAGCAATCCACCAGACTAAACTCTTCGCTCAGAAAGAACGGCGTACGGGTAAAGAGCGGAGCAATAGCCAACAGTTCTTCACGCAGCTGTTTACGCGCATTCTCTACCTGCTGGCCGGAACCCGTTTCGATGGTACGCATCAGACTGTACCAGTCCTGCTCAATACGGTGCATCATCAGACGGCTTTCACCACGCGCAACCGGATAAACTGGCATCAACGGCGGGTGTGGGAAACGCTCGTCGAGATATTCCATAATGATGCGTGATTCATATAGCGTCAGCTCACGATCCACCAGCGTTGGAACGGTGCGATACGGGTTGAGGTCAATCAGATCCTGCGGCAGATTATCCATTTCAACCTGCTCGATCTCTACGCTGACACCTTTCTCGGCCAGTACGATACGTACCTGATGGCTGAAAATGTCAGTGGGACCAGAAAACAGCGTCATTACCGAACGTTTGTTGGCAGCGACAGCCATGAAAACCTCCAAGTTTATCCAGAATACAGTGCGAATAGCCAACCGCGCGGCGACTAACCTGCTTAACGACATCACCCGCCAGCCGGAATCCTGTGAATCCCCTTCCTGTCGGGATTCTCTCCGTTTAACGGGCGCAAAGTGACAGTCAGTTTACCAGATTTTAGGCAGTTTGTGGGGGAAGGAAGAAAAGAATTGCCGGTAAAAAAGCGTAATAGTCCGATATTACGGTGAATCAGAGGCATAAAAAAACCCGACGCAAAGCGTCGGGCTTTCTGTAACTGCGTCTGCCGAAGCAGCAGCAATTAACGTTTGGAGAACTGCGGACGACGGCGTGCTTTACGCAGACCGACTTTCTTACGTTCAACCTCACGAGCATCACGGGTAACGAAACCTGCTTTACGCAGTTCGCCACGCAGTGACTCGTCATACTCCATCAGCGCACGGGTGATACCATGACGGATCGCACCAGCCTGACCAGAGATACCACCACCTTTAACGGTGATGTACAGATCGAATTTACCAACCATATCCAGCAGTTCCAGCGGCTGACGAACTACCATGCGGGCAGTTTCGCGACCGAAGTACTGTTCCAGAGAACGCTGATTGATAACGATGTTACCGCTACCCGGCTTAATGAAGACGCGAGCGGAAGAGCTTTTGCGGCGACCAGTGCCGTAGTTTTGAGTTTCAGCCATTGCCTGTAATCCCGATTAAATGTCAAGAACTTGCGGTTGCTGTGCCGCATGGTTGTGCTCGTTGCCCGCGTAAACTTTCAGTTTACGGTACATAGCACGACCCAGCGGGCCCTTTGGCAGCATGCCTTTAACCGCGATTTCAATCACACGCTCAGGACGGCGAGCAATCATCTCTTCGAAGGTCGCTTGCTTGATACCACCGATGTGACCGGTGTGATGGTAATAGATCTTGTCGCTACGTTTGTTGCCGGTAACAGCAACTTTTTCTGCGTTCAGCACGATGATGTAATCACCGGTATCGACGTGCGGTGTATATTCCGCTTTATGCTTGCCACGCAGACGGCGCGCCAGTTCAGTCGCTAAACGACCTAAAGTTTTGCCTGTCGCATCAACTACATACCAGTCACGTTGGACGGTTTCTGGCTTAGCTGTAAAAGTTTTCATCTAAAAGCTTACCCAAATTAAGTTACACGTTGGTGAAATCCCAAACGCTTGAATAAACGGTTGAGGCTCACACGACCTTATCGACCAGCAAGCCCACCCCCTCGGACAGTTTTGCCGGTGCTACAAAGTTTCTGGGAAAAAAAACCTTGTCGTAACGTGGGGTCGCAAGATTATAGAGAAGTCATTACCAAAGATCGATCACTTTTCATTAAAAAACGCACCCGGTTCAGGAGAGATGTTTCAGCCGCAGATACTCTTCGCTCTGCATCTCCTGCAGACGCGACAGGCAGCGTTGATATTCAAATTTCAACCGTTCCCCCTGATAGATATCGAACAGCGATGCCTCTGCCGATACCACCAGCTTCACGTGCCGCTCATAAAACTCATCTACCAGCGCCAGGAAGCGGCGGGCGCGATCTTCACTACGGGCGTGCATTACCGGCACATCCAGCAGCAGCACGCTATGAAAACGGTGCGAAAGCTCAATGTAATCATGCTGGCTACGCCCTTCCCCGCACAGCGTGGCGAAATCGATAGCCAGCACGCCATGCGCCACGCCCTGCGTTGCCAGCTGACGGTGATTAATTTCCAGTACCGGCTTTTCCTCTGCTTCCTGCCCTGCCAGCGCCGTAAACATGCGGGTCATCGCCTGCTGTGTCTCCGCGTTGAGCGGATACATCCAGAGGTGCGCCGAAGTTAACGTACGCAGGCGGTAATCGACGCCAGCATCAACGTTCATAATCTCGCAATGCTGTTTAATTTGTTCGATGGCGGGTAAAAAGCGCGCGCGCTGCAAACCGTTACGATAAAGCTCGTCAGGCGGAATATTTGATGTCGCTACCAGCGTAATACCGCGGGCAAATAGCGCCTCCATCAGGGTGCCTAACAGCATTGCATCGGTAATATCCGAAACGAAGAATTCATCAAAGCAGAGCACATCCGTCTGCGCCTTAAAGCGATCTGCGACGATTTCCAGAGGGTCACTTTCGCCCTGCAGCGCGGTTAACTCTTCGTGTACGCGCAACATAAAACGGTGAAAATGGAGCCGCAGCTTACGCTCGCCAGGAATAGACTGAAAAAACAGGTCCATTACCCAGGTCTTTCCACGCCCTACGCCGCCCCACATATAAAGGCCACGTACCGGCGTTCGGGCGTCATTTTTTTTCTTGCCGAGCAGTTTGCCGAACCAGCCACCGCCCGGCTGGGTTGAAGGCGTTTCGGCGCTCAACGCCTGCTGGATAGCGTCTAACCGACTGATAGCGGCGCGCTGTACTTCATCAGGCTGATACTCGCCTTGCGCGAGCGCCTGCTCATAGCGCGCCAAAGGTGACATCGTTTGCATACTTCGTCTTACTTCCCTAAAAATCACAGGTCGCTGCCTGTTTGCTGAAAAAAAGTCCGTTCTACACTAAGCGAAGCTGCCGCAGGATTCCACTTCCGCAAGATTAACGGTTATAGTGGCTATTATTATGTGTGTTACGCCCTACGGAACAACGAGGACAATACGGGAGTCATTATGACCTGGGAATACGGGCTAATTGGGTTAGTCGTTGGCATTATTATCGGCGCCGTCGCCATGCGGTTTGGCAATAAAAAACTGCGTGAACAGCGCAGCATGCAGTACGAGCTGGAAAAATCTAAGGCAGAGCTGGCGGATTACCGCGAAGAGCTGACCAACCATTTCGCGCAGAGCGCTGAACTGCTGGATAATATGGCTCGCGATTATCGCCAGCTTTACCAGCATATGGCGAAAGGCTCTAATGATCTGCTGCCGAATCTGCCCGGTGAGAAGAATCCGTTCGCTTACCAGCTGACTGAAGCGGAAGCGGATAACGATCAGGCACCGGTGCAAATGCCGCGTGATTATTCAGAAGGCGCATCCGGCCTTCTGCGTGGTGAACGTTCGCCGCGTAGCTGATAAACAGGGCGCACCCGCGCCCTTTTTCTTTAACGTCACCAGATCGATATCAAACCATCCACCCTTTTCCCCAGTTGAGCAGCGAGAGCGTCGTAACGATGAAGAAAAAATCATTATTGTTGAGCGCAGTAGCCCTGGCCGTTGGTATGCATCTGACTATGGCGCCGTCAGCCATGGCATCACTACCGACTCAGGTGCAGGATCAGACGCTACCCAGCCTCGCCCCGATGCTGGAAAAAGTGCTACCTGCCGTGGTCAGCGTACACGTTGAAGGCACCGCGACAGAGGATCAGGCTCAGGATCTGCCTGAACCGTTAAAACGCTTTTTTGGTCAGGGACAGGAGGATGCGCAACCACAGCCGTTTGAGGGGCTGGGTTCCGGGGTGATTATTGACGCACAAAAAGGCTATGTGCTGACCAATAATCACGTGGTGAACGGCGCGGATAAAATCAGCGTACAGCTCAGCGACGGGCGCGAATATGACGCCAAACTCATCGGGCGCGACGAACAAACCGATATTGCGCTGATTCAGCTGGAGAACGCACAGAATCTGACGCAAATTAAGGTGGCCGATTCCGATCGGCTACGCGTAGGCGATTTTGCTATTGCTATCGGTAACCCTTTTGGTCTGGGGCAAACCGCCACTTCCGGCATTATTTCGGCGCTGGGACGCAGCGGCCTGAACCTCGAAGGGCTGGAAAACTTTATTCAAACCGATGCCGCCATCAACCGTGGCAACTCCGGCGGCGCGCTGGTTAACCTGAACGGCGAGCTGATCGGCATTAATACGGCGATACTCGCTTCAAGCGGCGGCAATATCGGCATTGGTTTTGCCATTCCGGGCAATATGGCTATTGAACTGGCTAAGCAACTAATTGAAACCGGCGAAGTAAAACGCGGGCAGTTGGGCATTAAAGGAACGGAAATGACGGCCGAAATGGCGCGTGCTTTTAACGTCGATGCCCAGCGCGGCGCTTTTGTTTCGGAAGTGCTGCCTCACTCGGCGGCGGCAACCGCCGGAATCAAAGCGGGCGATATTATTACCACGGTAGATGATAAACCGATTACCAGCTTTGCCGAACTACGAGTAAAAATCGGCACCACCCAGCCGGGCAAAGCGGTAAAAATTGGCCTGCTGCGCGACGGAAAACCAGTATCGGTTACGGTGAAACTGGACGCCAGCGCCCGGACGATGAGCAGCGCCGAACTGCTAACGATGACGCCTGCACTACAGGGTGCCTCACTGAGCGACGGTCAGCTGTCGGACGGCAATAAAGGTGTCAGGGTTGATGATGTACAGAAGGGAACACCTGCAGAGCAGGTCGGCCTGCAAAAAGATGATGTGATTATTGGCGTCAACCGCACGCGTGTACAGAGCCTGACAGAGATGCGTAAGGCACTGGAGAGCAAACCGCCGTTCCTGGCGCTTAACGTCGTGCGCGATGGTGAAAGTCTCTATCTGCTGCTGCGCTAAATCACGCCTTATCGCATAACGCGGATACAACCTCGTGTGTGTCCGCGTAACTCATGATATTCTGCCTCAGATCTTTTTTGCCGTGACTTAACACCATGTTTCTTAAACTCTTGCGTTCGGTAGTTCTGGGGCTGATCGTCGCAGGTATTTTACTGGCGGTGATGCCTGCATTGCGTATTGGCAGCGGCCTGCTTTCCGAACCGGAAAACAGTGCGGCTCAAACGCCATTCAGCTTCAATCAGGGCGTGCGCCGCGCCGTTCCGGCAGTGGTTAACGTCTATAATCGCAGCGCGTCCAGCAGCAATGGGCGAGGCATCACTACGCTCGGTTCCGGCGTTATTATGAATAACAAAGGCTATATTCTGACCAACCGCCATGTTATCAATGGTGCCGATCAGATTATCGTTGCGTTACAGGATGGACGTTTTTTTGAAGCAATGCTGGTAGGTTCTGACAGCCTGACCGATTTGGCAGTGTTGAAGATCACCGCGGCCAATCTGCCGGTCATCCCCATCAATCCTAAGCGCGTGGCCCACGTTGGCGATATCGTGATGGCCATCGGCAACCCTTACAATCTTGGTCAAACCGTAACGCAGGGCATCATCAGCGCTACCGGGCGCATCGGTTTAAGCCCTTCCGGACGCCAGAATTTTTTACAGACCGATGCCTCGATTAACCGCGGCAACTCCGGCGGCGCGTTGATTAATTCGCTGGGAGAGCTGATGGGTATCAATACTCTCTCCTTTGATAAGAGCAACGATGGCGAAACACCGGAAGGTATCGGCTTTGCGATCCCTACCGCGCTCGCTACCCGAATTATGGATAAGCTAATCCGTGACGGACGGGTTATCCGCGGCTATATCGGTATCACCGGACGCGAAGTGCCGCCGCTGCACGGTCAGAATGCAGGCATCGATCGTATTCAGGGAATCGTCGTAAACAACGTTGCGCCGGACGGCCCGGCAGCAAAAGCAGGTATTCAGGCCAACGATTTAATTGTCAGCGTGAATGGCAAACCGGCGGTTTCCGCCCAGGAAACGATGGATCAGGTAGCAGAAATCCGTCCGGGTTCAGTTATTGATGTACAGGTGATTCGTAACGATAACCGTCTGACGCTGCCGGTAACAATTCAGGAATACCCGGCAGCCAACTGACCTTCTTAACTGTTGGAAAAGCGCTGGTTAATCGACAAATATCGGCCCTGCCGGGTAACGGGCAAGAAACCCTGTGATAGCTAACAGCGCCCACAGCTTCGCCCAGCTAAACTGCTGGGCGCTCAATTCGTTATCTAACGTCAGCAACGCGGTAATGCCCTTCTCACCCAGCACGCCGCCCATCCAAAGCAAACGTTGAGCCTGTTGACGCACGCCGGGCACATCACTTTTCCAGGCCAGCAGATGGAGCAATGTTTGTTGTATACAGACATCGCTTGAGTGTCGATCGCGTAGCAGACGACGCCACGCAGGTAACGCCACACTACGTATTGTATAAAAGCCGCCACGGGCTTCACTATCAATCGCAGGTAGGTCAATACAAAGCTGACTTGCCAGATCGCATAAACGATTACAGGTTAGCGGCTGATCCAGCGCAGCCATCCGTCCCGCTGCGGCACACAGCACGCCGAAACCCTGTAACCACAACGTTGAAGCCTGCACTAATTGATTGGGTAAAGCCGTCAATGCAATGTCCTGTTGTGCTTGCTGCTCGCCACATTGATAACAATCTTTCAGCAGGTGTTGCCAGTTATGTGGCAGCTCTGGGTGATCCAGCAGCGTCAACGAGGGTTGCAGGCGATCAAGATCCTCCAGCGACGTCAACACATCGTGAATAACTTTTCCTTTTATTGAGACAGGCATTTCAGTTGCCGTTTGTATATTCATTGCTCCGTTCCTTCCTGGCCAGGAAAAGGCCACGGCCCTTTCCTGGCGCATTATCACATTACCATCACATATTTAAGCATCACGCCCGCCGCAATAGCCGACCCGATAACCCCGGCCACATTCGGGCCCATCGCGTGCATCAGCAGGAAGTTCTGTGCATCCGCCTCCAGCCCCAGCTTGTTCGAGACGCGCGCCGCCATCGGCACCGCCGACACCCCCGCCGAGCCTATCAGCGGGTTGATTTTGCGTCGGCTGAACAGGTTCAGCAGCTTCGCCATCAGCACCCCCGCCGCAGTCCCGATGCCGAACGCAATCACTCCCAGCACCAGAATACCCAGCGTCTGCGGCTGCAAGAACTTGTCTGCCACCAGCTTCGCTCCTACCGACAGGCCGAGGAAAATGGTTACGATGTTAATCAGCGCGTTCTGTACCGTATCGCTCAGGCGCTCTACCACGCCGCTCTCACGCATCAGGTTACCAAAGCAGAACATTCCCAGCAGCGGTGCCGCGTCTGGCAGCAGCAGCGCCACCAGCAGCAGCAACACTGCCGGAAACAGAATTTTCTCCCGTCGGCTCACCGTGCGCAGCTGCACCATGCGGATTTTCCGCTCTGTCTCACTGGTTAGCAGCTTCATGATGGGCGGCTGTATCAGCGGCACCAGCGCCATGTAGGAGTAGGCGGCCACCGCTATCGCTCCCAACAGCTCCGGTGCCAGCCTGCTGGCAAGGTAGATGGCCGTCGGGCCATCCGCGCCGCCGATGATGCCAATGGCCGCCGCCTGCGGCAGAGTGAAGTGGATAATCCCCAGCGTGTTCAGCGCCAGCGCGCCGAGTACGGTGGCAAAGATGCCGAACTGCGCCGCCGCGCCCAACAGCAGGGTGCGCGGGTTAGCCAGCAGCGGTCCGAAGTCGGTCATCGCGCCGACGCCCATAAATATCACCAGCGGTGCCACGCCGGAGCCTATCGCCGCCTGGTAAAACAGCGCCAGCACTCCGTCGGCATAGCCCATGTCCACCGCCAGCGCCTGCGCCTGGTACTGCACCGACGGCAGCGCCAGCGCCAGGGCCGCCTTAATCGCCGCGACGTCGGGTGCGCAGTGGAGCTTTGCGGCAACCACCGTCAGCTCTGCGGGACTCCCGTGTGCCAGCAGGCTCTCCAGCGCGGTCATTGCCATGCCCGCCTCCGGGATGTTGGACAATAACCCGCCGAAGCCAATCGGCAGCAGCAGTAGCGGCTCAAACTTCTTCGCAATTGCCAGCCACAGCAGCAGCAGGCTCACCAGCAGCATCACCGCCTGGCCTGCGCCGAGGTGCATCAGGCCCATCCCCTGCAGCAGGGCGTTCAGACTTTCCATTTTTCGCTCTCCGTTACGCCAGCTGCATCAGGGTGTCACCCACCGCCACGGCATCGCCAGCCTTGACCCGGATGCCGCACACGGTGCCCGCGCGTGCGGCGCGGATTTCGGTTTCCATCTTCATCGCCTCCAGCAGCAGCAGCACGTCACCCTCCGCTACGCGCTGTCCCTCGGTGACCGTGAGCTTCCAGATAGTGCCTGCCAGCGGCGCGCTGACCGGCGTGCCGGTGTTACCGGTGTCAGTGGCAGAGCCCGCAGGCGTTGCCGTAGTTTCAGCGGCCTGGCTGACATCGCCGCCCTCGCTAACTTTCACCACGAAAGCCTTACCCTCCAGCTCCACGGTATACACGCCTGCGGTGTTTCTTTCTGCGGCGGACTTTTGCACTGCCGCTGCCGGGTTAGTGTCCTGAGCCTGCGGCACCGGCTCAAATGCCGCCGGGTTGCCGCGGTTGTCCAGGAACTTCAGGCCGGGCTGCGGGAACAGCGCCACGGTCAGCACGTCCTCAATGGCGTCTTCCGCCAGCGCGATGCCCTTTTCCTTCGCCTGCTGCCGCACCTCCGCCTCTAACGTCGCCAGCTCCGGCGTCAGCACATCCGCCGGACGGCAGGTTAACGGCTCGCTGCCCTCCAGCACACGGGCTTGCAGCGTGGCGTTAACCGGCGCGGGCGTTCTTCCGTACTCCCCTTTCAGGATCCCGGCGGTTTCCTTCGCAATGCTTTTATAGCGTTCGCCGGTGAGCACGTTAAGTACCGCCTGAGTACCGACAATCTGTGAGGTGGGCGTAACCAGCGGGATAAAACCGAGATCCTCGCGCACGCGGGGAATTTCCGCCAGCACCGCCTCCAGCCTGTCGACGGCGTTCTGCTGCCTGAGCTGGCTTTCCAGGTTGGTGAGCATCCCGCCCGGAACCTGCGCCACGAGGATACGGCTGTCGGTGCCCTTCAGCTGGCCTTCAAAAGCGTGATATTTTTTACGCACCCCACGAAAATAAGCCGCGATACCCTCCAGCCTGTCGAGGTCCAGCCCGGTGTCATATTGCGTGCCCGCCAGCGTAGCAACCAGCGCCTCGGTAGCCGGGTGGCCATAGGTGCCGCTCATGGAGGAGATAGCGGCGTCGACGCCTTCCGCGCCCGCCTCGATAGCCTTCAGCAGGGCCATCTCCGCCATGCCGGTGGTGGCGTGGCAGTGCAGATGCAGGCGCACGTCGTAACGCTTTTTGATTTCGCTGACCAGCTCATACGCGGCACCTGGCGTCAGGATGCCGGACATGTCCTTGATGGCGACGGAGTCGACGCCAATTTCCAGCAGCTGCTCCGTCAGGTCGAGCCAGGTTTGCAGCGTATGTACCGGGCTGGTGGTGTAGGAAATAGTACCCTGCGCATGCGCACCGCACCGGCGCACCGCCTGCAAAGCGGCCTTCATGTTGCGCGGATCGTTCATGGCATCGAACACGCGGAACACGTTCATACCGTTCTTCACGGTACGCTCAACAAAGCGCTCCACTACGTCGTCGGCGTAGTGTCGGTAGCCGAGCAGATTCTGCCCGCGCAGCAGCATCTGTAGTGGGGTGTTGGGCAGCGCCTTTTTCAACTCACGCAGGCGAACCCAGGGGTCCTCGCCGAGAAAGCGAATGCAGGCGTCAAAGGTGGCGCCGCCCCAGCACTCCAGGGACCAGTAGCCCACGGCATCCAGCTCAGCAGCAATGGGAAGCATGTCGTCAAGGCGCAAACGGGTGGCGAACAGCGACTGGTGGGCGTCACGCAGGACGACGTCGGTAATGGCAACGGTCATAGGGACCTCCGGTTATCAGGGGTTAAGGCGACGGTGGTGGTGAACGGCGGCGGCGATGACCGGCTTCAGACGGGCAAAGTCACCAGCGGGTACGGCGGGCGCTGACGCCGGTTGTGGCGGGACGACAGTTTCTGGAAAAAAACGATTAACCGCAGCGGACATGCCGCGAATGGCAAGAATCAGCAGCAGCAGAAAAAGCATCACAAACCCCATGCCGAGAAACATTAGGGTAATACCTTCGCTTAATAGCGCTGTATCAGTCATAAAAGGGCCTTCAAAAATAAGGCACGATAAGGCGTTAATTATGAGGTAACAAAAGATATTCTCCGTTCTGCTTCGGTAATATCTCCCCCGCCCTCAATAAATTTCCGCCTGTTATCGTGCGTCTGATTTACTTTTTGGTTATTTGATGAAACTTACGTTCTGGCATATTTCATCAGCAACGATATCTTTACGTTGATTAAAAATAATCTTGTTCTGTTCAAACAGATTATTACCATGCGTATCGATCGAGACGATTAATGGGCCAAACTCTTTTACCCGACAAACCCACAACGTTTCCGGCATTCCTAAATCACGCCACTGTGCATCTTCAATTTCTTCGACACATACGGCAGCAACGACTGCGCAACCGGCGGGAAACACACAATGCAACGCTTTATGCTGTGCGCATCCCTCTTCTGTACCTTTTCCCATACCGCCTTTGCCGACGATAAGTTTTACGCCGGTTTTGGCAATAAATTCTTTCTCAAATTTTTCCATGCGCATACTGGTAGTAGGCCCAACGGAAACCATTTCAAATTTATCTTCGCTGCCAGCAATCGGACGTACAATGGGACCAGCATGTAAAATAGCCCCGCCGTCAATATTAACCGGCAGCTGACGCCCTCCCTCAATTAAGCGGCGATGCGCCACATCGCGGCAGGTAACAATATGTCCATTCAGGTAAATAATATCGCCCGCTTTAATATCGGCTAAGTCTTCATCTTTAATTGGCGTAGTGAGTATTTTCTTCGTCATCAGAAAGTGACTCCTGTATGAGATAAAATGGTATAGTTCAAATCTTTATCAAAAACGATATGTCCTTTACGATGCGACCAGCAGCCGACATTCACCGCCACGCCGATAGTGGAAGGGTGACGCGCCGTATTTTCAATATTAACGCCCATTACAGACGTATTGCCTGACATGCCCTGTGGCCCCAGACCAATTTTGTTAATACCTTCTTCAAGCATTTTTTCCAGCGCGGCGGCACGTTCATTATCGTTATGACTACCAACCGGACGCATCAGCGCTTTTTTCGATAGCAGTGCTGCCGTTTCTACCGAAGTAGCCACACCCACGCCAACCAGCAGCGGCGGGCAGGCATTGAGGCCATAGCTGGTCATCACATCCAGCACAAAACGCGTGACGCCTTCATAACCGGCACCCGGCATCAGCACCATTGCCTTACCGGGCAGCGAACAACCGCCACCGGCCATATAGGTATAAATGGTGCACTGGTCAGAATCGGGAACGATTTCCCAAAATACCGTTGGCGTTCCTTTACCTACGTTTTTTCCGGTGTTGTATTCATCAAACGTTTCCACGCTGTTGTGGCGCAGCGGGGAATCAACGGTTGCCTTGATTACCGCCTCACGCAGGAGCGCTTCCAGTTCACCGATCAGCGGAAAATGCGTGCCGCACTCCACCAGAAACTGAATCACGCCGGTATCCTGACAGGAAGGACGATCCAGCTCTTTTGCCAGACGCTGGTTATCAAACATGGTGGTAAAGATAACGTTTGCCAGCTGGCTGGTTTCTTTAGTCTGTAGATCCTCCAATTTGGCGGTAACATCGTCAGGCAGAACTTTGCCGGTATATCCCACAAACCTGGCCATAATGTCGGTCATGTGGGATATCTGTGCGCTTTTGCTCATAAATACTCCTTCTTAATCAGAAATTTTTCTGTTAATTACGGGTGAAAAGGGAAAAGGATTGGCAGCAGAATCAGGCTGACAATGGTGGAAACCAGGATGAGAGGCAGGCCCGCTTTGGCGTAATCGACAAACTTATAGCCGCCTGCCGACAGCACCATCATGTTGGCGGGCATCCCGATGGGCGTCGCATAGGCGCAGGAGCCGCCAATAACCGTTGCCATCAATACCGCGCGCGGATCGGCACCCATACCTGCGGCAATGGAGAGACTCACCGGCACCAGCAGCGCCGTGGTTGCCGTGTTGGACATAAAATTGGTCATAATGACGGAGAGAGTAAAGATCACGACCAGCAGCATAAAAGGCGAAGAGTTTTGCCCCAGCATGCCGATCACGTAATCTGCTACCAGCTTTCCGGCCCCGGTGGTTTCCAGCGCCTGTGCCAGCGCCAGCGTGCCGCCGAAGATAAAAATGGTTTGAGAATCAATAGCGTTATAAGCCTGTTTTTCACTCAGCACGCCGCTAATAACCAATACCAGTGCGCCGATACAGCCGATAATGGCGAGGCTGATACCAATCTGCTTTTCGAAAATCATGCCGAGAATTGTGACAATCAATATCACCAGCGACAGTAACTGTTTCCACGCCGGGACATGGCTGTAATCGCGCTGCTCGCCCAGGCCGCCAACCGCACCGCTATTGGGATTATTAGGTAAGAATTTGTAGCCCAGCGTCAGAAAATAAAGGATGCCGCAAATCAGCATCGGCATGCCGATCTTTGCATATTCAAAAAAGCCAAAGCTGCCACCGATATTCTGCAAGGCGGACTGCGCAATCAGGTTGCCTGGCGCGCCGATCATCGACAGATTTCCGCCCAGCGCCGCAGCGAAAACTAACGGCATTAACAGGCGCGAACGTGCGAAGCCCGATTTAGCCGCCACGCCAATGACCACCGGAATTAATACGGCAGCGGTGCCGGTATTCGAAAGCACGCCGGACATCAGACCGGTCACCAGCATGATGGTGAAGATGAGCTGCTTTTCTGTTTTAGCGAAGCGGGTAATTACACCGCCCACTTTATTCGCCATACCGGTTTCAAACAGCGCCCCGCCGACGATAAACATCGCCACAAACAGAATCACATTGGTATCAATAAAGCCGGAAAAGGCCTGCTTCATATCCAGCACCCCGGTGAGCACCAACGCTACACAGATCACCATCGAAGTGACCGCCAGCGGCACCTTTTCCCAGACAAACATCACAATAGCGAAAACCAGCAGAGCAAGCGTAATCGTAATAGGTTCCATAAGATACATCCATTATATATGATATTGTATCCAAAATTATGTAGCCAAAAGTATTCCCACATAAAAAGTAAGTCAATCATTTTCCTGAAAACACAACGGGTTTGGGATCTTCGTCAAAATCGAAGGCGGGATCGGATCGTAAAAACGGTGAACAGCGACGGAGAACGTAAAAAAATGGGGTGATATACGCCTACGGTCTCTTCGCAGGCGGAATAGCCGTTTAGACGGCGGGATCGTCAATATAGCGGGTCAGCATATTTTCCATTGAGCGGATAATATGGTCGCGCATGCGGCAACGCGCCAGCTCTTCGTTATGCTGCTCCAGCGCCTGTAAAATACCCTGATGCTCCTGAATGGAAAGCGTTGCGTACTCTTCTTCAGTTACGTTCTGTCCCATCGACAGGCCGTTCCACATATTGGAAAGCAGCATCTTCATTTTCTCATTGCCTGCCGTATTCCAGATTTCCATATGGAATGCCTGATTCAAATCGGAATATTCGGCAGAATTATTGGCCGCCAGCGCTTTTTCTGCGGCATAGTGGATCTCCGCAATACGCGAAATATCGGTACCGGGGCGCGATGCTTTTGCCACCGCCTCACTTTCTAACAAAGCGCGGATCTCATAATGTTCGCGGATCGTCTGCTCATTGATCCCCAGCACTACCGCCCCTTTATTGGGGCGCACTTTGATCAGGCCATCAGCGGCGAGGATTTGAAAGGCTTCACGCACCGGCATACTGGAAACCCCCACCATGCTGGCGATACCTTCCAGGGTAATTTCCTGGCCTTCAGCTAACTGCCGCGACAGAATAGCCTTACGTAATACCGCTGCTACCAGCTCTTTTGCTGGCAGGAGCTTAATTTTACCTAACTTAAACTTCTGCACTTTCCCAGGCCTTCATATGTTGACGCATCATTTCTGCTAATGAGAGAAAATAATGCTGCGTAGAATGTGCAATGCCGTCACGATCGTTTGCACCAATGGCGGCGGCCAGTTCACTTAACAGCTGTGCCGATTCTTGTTTATCTTCCTTGAGATATAAAATGACGTAAGAAATGTAACCATCAAGGAACTGTTGATAAGCCTTACGTAAGTAACGATTATCAATATATGAAATAAGCGTCAAATGAAAATCAAGCTCACGCGTTTTTTCCTCCTGATAAGCCAAATCCCTTGCGCACAGACGTAGCGACTCGCCTGCCGTGGCGGGAACTAAGGCGAATAGCTCCGCCGCCATCACGGCAATGATACGGAAAATATGGCTGACATCATCGGGCTCAAGCCGCGACACCTGCATATGACGGTTCGGCAGTCGAATGAGAAATCCTTCCTGTTCAAGCGACTGCAAGGCTTCACGCACCGGCATGCGAGAGAGTCCCAGCTGCTCCGCAATACTCTCCTGCGCTAGCTCTTCTCCGGCTTTAATATTGCCGGAAAGAATTTCGTAGCGAATCATCTGAGTAATGTGATCCCTGGTCTGCTTTCTTTCGATTTTTTTCACAGCGTCCTCGTTTGTTGCCGGTTAAAACGCGGGAAGTTTAGCAGATTTAGCCAGAGGTTTAGCAATGAAGCGTAGGGAGATGGCGGGGTAAAAGGGCCGGAACAGGGGTTCCGACCACACAGAGAGTAGAGAAAAAATGATTATTTAACGAACGCTTCGCCCAGCTCTATATCTTTTTTCAGCGTCTCTAACATGCCTTGTAGTGCGCTTTGCTCATAGGCGCTCAGCTTGCCGAGCGGACGCCGTTCGATCACGCCCTCTTTCCCTAACAGCAGCGGCTGAGAGAAGAAACGTGCATATTCGCCGTCGCCTTCAACGTAAGCGTACTCAATAACATTGCTTTCTCCCTGTAGCGCGCGTACCAGCGACAGCCCAAAACGTGCCGCCGCCTGGCCCATCGACAACGTAGCCGATCCTCCGCCCGCTTTGGCCTCCACCACTTCCGTACCGGCATTCTGAATACGCTTCGTTAAATCAGCGACTTCCTGCTCGCTAAACGAGACGCCATGGATTTGTGAAAGCAGTGGCAGAATAGTGACCCCGGAATGCCCGCCCACGACAGGCACTTCCAGCTCGTCAGGCTGCTTGCCTTTCAGCTCTGCAACGAAAGTATTGGCGCGGATAATATCCAGCGTGGTTACACCAAACAGGCGGTTTTTATCGTAAACGCCCGCTTTTTTCAGCACCTCGGCGGCAATAGCGACTGTGGTATTGACCGGATTAGTAATGATCCCAATCAATGCGTGTGGACAGGTTTCCGCTACCTGCTCAATCAAATTACGAACGATACCGGCATTAACATTAAACAGATCGGAACGATCCATTCCGGGCTTACGTGCCACGCCCGCTGAAATTAGCACTACGTCAGCTCCCTGTAATGCAGGAGTGGCATCTTCACCGCTGAAACCCTGGATTTTTACTGGCGTAGGGATATGGCTTAAATCAACAGCCACACCGGGCGTAACAGGCGCGATATCGTACAGGGAAAGTTCTGAACCCGCAGGTAACTGGGTTTTAAGCAGAAGTGCAAGTGCCTGGCCGATACCACCAGCCGCACCGAGAACCGCAACTTTCATCCTAAACTCCTTATTATCGTGAGCAGAAAAATGCCGGAATCCAGCGGAGTTATCATGCTGGATAGCCTGAGGAGTAATAGCGAGAAGTTCATCCTTATTTTGCGGCTCAGGACACAAACGGCCGGTAAAGTGGACGAAAAAGACGCTATGACGTACAGGCCAGATAATGACCGTAATCGGATGCTGAAATATTAAACAATATTACCTTAGCTGTTAGTTCTTATCATAACAACATCAATTCTATAACAACTTTGTCACTTTTTCCGCCATAGCTATGCGGCTGCAGCAAATTTTATCTTGCGCAAAACTCTGGTAAAATGCGCGCCCTCTGCGCCATAACGTCTTTATCCGTTGCGGTTCATTTGCATAAAAATTCATGTAATTGCATAATAATGTATCGCCTGCTGGCCGGGCTTCACTGCATTTTTATATTATCGGTAGCCTATGCGTAATCCATCGAAACAAGAAGATCTGATTAAAGCCTTCAAAGCTTTGCTGAAAGAGGAAAAATTCAGCTCGCAGGGTGAAATTGTGACCGCCCTGCAGGAAGAAGGCTTCGACAACATTAATCAGTCGAAAGTCTCCCGTATGCTAACCAAGTTTGGTGCCGTACGTACCCGTAACGCCAAAATGGAGATGGTTTACTGCCTGCCTGCGGAACTGGGCGTGCCCACTACCACCTCGCCGCTAAAAAATCTGGTACTGGATATCGATTACAACGAGGCACTGGTGGTGATTCATACCAGCCCCGGTGCCGCTCAGCTGATTGCTCGTCTGCTTGATTCTTTAGGCAAGGCGGAAGGCATCCTCGGCACCATTGCCGGTGATGACACGATCTTTATCACTCCAGCCCGCGCTTTTACCGTTAAGCAGCTTTACGAAGCCATTCTGGCGCTGTTTGAGCAGGAACTGTAACCCAGAAGATCATTAGCGTTGCACGCTAATGATCTCCGTTGTTTCCTTTATGTATGCTATGTATGCCGCATCTGTTTCTGTCATAAACCGCTGACTGCCTCTCCTCTCTTTTTTCCGCCCCGATCGCCAGTTCTCTCAGCACACTATGGCATAAGCCTGACGTTTTCATTTTCGTCACCAACCAATTTTTAGCATTTTATGCTGAACTGAGACGATAGTATCAAGAAACAATCTGCTAATAAGCAGCACACCAGGTAGATCTATCGTTAAACAAAGCACGAATAGATAAAGTCGCTTATGTTGCTGTTTTGATAAATATTTAACCGTAAAAGTACAATTTATAGCCTCTTTTAATAACTTTAAGTTATAAAAAAATAACTTGAAGCCAGAGAGTTACAACAAAACATTATTAGGCAGATATTAATTTCGTACGTTATTAGATCTATACTTGTTTTCGTGATGTTAATCACATTATCAAAAAGAGAAAAATAAAAGACGAGGAAAAAATCATGAAAATTACCACTACCATCGCCGCAGTAAGCCTGCTATCCGCCCTGTCATTCGGCACCATGGCAGCAGAATCTGTTAGTGCTCAACAAGCCCAAAATATGCAGCCTGTAGGCATTGTTACTATGAGCGGCGTTGCGGGCGTACCGATGGATATTCATCAGGCGTTAAGCACTAAAGCGGAAAATCAGGGTGCCAGTGCTTATCGCATTATCGAAGCGCGCAATCAGGACACCTGGCACGTTACCGCCGAGCTTTATAAATAAGCCCCGTTGACGCATCAGCACACCCTACAACTGAAACAGGCAGCCCCAGAAATAATAACCGCTATTAAGCCATCCCGGCTGCCGCATAAACGCTACTCTGGAGTGAAGATATGAAAACCACATTTACCCTTGCTGCTTTAGGTCTGGCATCAGTACTCTCTTTCGGTGCCAGCGCTGCCGACCTGGTTACCCAACAGGATGTCAACAGCCAAAACTTACAGTCGATCGGCACCATCACCGTCAGCGGTATAGATGGCAGCCCGTCCTCAATTCGTCAGCATCTGTCAAAACAGGCCGATAAACGGGGCGCATCCGCCTATCGCGTTGTTGAAGCCTATAACAACGGCAACTACCACGCCACGGCAGAGATTTATAAGTAATTCCTCGTCGATAAGTGACGAACCTTTGGCCCGTTCGCCGGGCCTTTTTTATTTCTGCATCCGGCAGAGCTACGCCTGACGGATGTTAAAGCGGAGCTGGCCTTCCAGCTCCTCTTCTGCTTCATCAAACAGCAGAATCAGCGCGCCGTAGCGTCTTTTCTGGCCCGCGCCCAGATGAATAAACTCAATTTCTACCGGTAGCGGCAACACAGATTCAATGACCGCATCCCACAGGGAGTCGAGGTCGAAAATCAACGAATCTGACAGCGTGAAACGCTCGCAAAACTGACGATAGAAGTGCGCCTGGTCGACAATCTCATTAAAATCAAACGTCTCTTTCCTCATGCCGGTTGCTCCGTCATGCTGGAACGGGCGCTCTCACGCCCGTCTGGGTTATAAACCGCCAATGTGCAGCGCTTTGACTTCCAGATATTCCTCAATACCTAATACCGATCCTTCACGTCCCAGTCCGGACTCCTTCACGCCGCCAAAGGGTGCCAGCTCGGTGGAGACCGCACATTCGTTAATGCCGATCATGCCACTTTCCAGCGCGGCGGCGACGCGGAAAACGCGTTGCAGATTCTGCGTATAAAAATAGGCCGCCAGGCCATATTCCGTCGCGTTAGCGCGTTGGATCACCTCTTCTTCACTGGAAAAACGGAAGCAGGCAGCTACCGGACCAAAGGTTTCTTCACGCGCCAGCTTCATCTTTTCATCGGCATCGGCGATGACTGTCGGCTGCCAGAAATTACCGCCCAGTTCGTGACGTGCGCCGCCTGTCACAATGCGACCGCCTTTCGCCTGAGCATCTTTTACATGCTCTTCAACCTTTTCAACTGCTTCTTTGTTAATTAACGGCCCAACGACCACACCTTCATCCATGCCGTTACCTACCCGCAGTTTTTTCACCTCTTCCGCCAGCTGGTTAACGAAGCGATCGTACACGGCATCATGAATAAAGAAGCGGTTTACGCTAACGCAGACCTGACCGGCATTGCGGAATTTATTGGCGATGGCACCCTTAACCGCAGCATCGATATCGGCATCGTCGAAAACGATATAGGGCGCGTTGCCGCCCAGTTCCATTGAGATCTTTTTCATCGTCTCCGCCGCGTTACGCATCAGCGTTTTGCCGACGGCGGTTGAACCGGTAAACGAGATTTTACGCACTGCGCCGCTGGCCATGATCGCATCGCTGATGGCGTGCGTATCACCGGCGACGCCGTTCAGCACACCGTCAGGCACGCCCGCTTTCTGCGCCAGCGCCAGCAGGGCAAACGCGGAAAGCGGCGTATTATTGGCAGGCTTGATAATACCGGTGCAGCCAGCGGCCAGCGCCGGGCCCAGCTTGCGCGTCAGCATCGCCATCGGAAAATTCCACGGCGTGATCGCCGCGACGACGCCAATTGGCTCACGCGTCGCCAGAATGCGGGCCCCACTTTTAGCAGGCGGAATAATTTCGCCGTTGATGCGTTTCGCCTGCTCAGCAAACCATTGAATAAAGCTGGCGGCATATTCCACTTCGCCTTCTGCCTCTTTCAGCGGCTTCCCCTGCTCCGCCGTCATCAGTTTTCCCAGCCAGCTTTTATTTTCGATAATCAGCTGATACCAGCGGTAGAGGATTTCCGAACGCTGCTTCGCCGTTAGCGCGCGCCAGGCAGGAAAAGCTCGCTCCGCCGCCGCAATCGCCTGCTCGGTCTCTTTTTTACCGCCTTTTGCCACCTGAGCAATGGTTTCGCCCGTCGCGGGATTGAGCACCGCAAAGGTTTCATTCAGCGTGATCCACTGACCGTTAATCAGACAGCCCGTTTGAAAAAGGTCACTATCGTGGAGAGAATACGCCATTTCTTTACTCCTGTTAGTCATCCCGGTCTGCAAAGTATAGTTGGCAAAGGCCGCGCTTTCGGCTCGCGCCCGGAACGAAGGAGAAAAATGGCACCCTGCGGTGCCATTGGCGTATCAGATATTGATCAGGGTGTGCTGATATTTCTTCAGCATATCGGCGAGACGTTTCACCGGCTCGGTGACGCTCAGCGGCGCTTCATACTGCGCCAGCTTCTGCTGGTAGATATCAAACTCGCTCAGCAGGCGCTGATAGTAGTAACGGCGCCTGTCATCGCTACGGGAAGCGATGACCCGATCGGCGGTATAGCGCAGCTGTTTATGATACGCCGAGAGCTCGGCATTTACCGGGATCTCCGCGTTACGCAGCCGCTGGTGACCGATAATCAGCGTCAGCGCCAGACGATATTTATCAATGTCGCCAGGGAACAGATTCAGCAGCAGAAACAACTGCTGATAGAGCGCGGGTAGATGGTTCTCTTTGCGCCGAGCCTGGTTGGTGGTCAGCGCGGAAACCGCCGCGTACATAAAGCGGTTCAGCAGGGTTCTGCCGGTACGGGCGCGGGAATTGTCACGGATAATCAGAATCACCATCAGCGCGACAAAACAGCCGATCACCTGCCCCAGCACGCTATCAAGAAAAGCACCGATGGAGAAAGTCATCGGATTATCCAGCACCAGCACATTAAGCGTGCCGACAAAGGCCCCCAGCGTTCCCAGCTGTCGCCGCTGAATAAAGATCCCGGCGACAAACGCCAGCGTTCCCATCGCAATACAAAGCAGCAGCATACTCTGCTGGGTGGCGGGCATAATCACCATAAAATAGAGCGCCCCCAGCGGCACCGCAACCGTCATGCCGTAGAGAAAATCTTTCGCCATCATCAGCGGATTGGGCGCACGCATCGCCAGGGCGGTGATAACTGCCAGCATAATCATACAGCCGCTGCCGGAGGTCCAGCCGGTATAGAGCCAGAACAGCGACCCCAGCGCGGTAGCGACAAAGGTGCGGATGCCGTTGATCATCGCGTGATGGGTTTCTGCCGAACGGGCGCGCACCACCTCAACCTCGGCGCTCAGCAGCGCCTCTTCCTGCTGGCTGATGCTGCTGTTGGTCTGTACGCCTTTTAACAACATTAAATATTGTGTAGCCGCACCAACCCAGCTGGACAGCGTTACCGGCGTGCTCTTGCTGCCGGAAGCGCTGATAATCCGCCGCAGGTTTTTTAAATGCTTATGTAAATCGGCAAGGCTGTTCACCTCTTTTTCTATCAACAGCCGATACTGCGGTGGAATATATTCCGGGCGTGAGTTCTGAATCAGGAACGTTTCTGCCGCCTGGGTAATCAGCGTCAGCGAAAGGGTATGCAACGCCTTCAGGCGACGATTGGCGCGCTGCCAGCGTGAGGATTCCATAGAAAGCTGGCTGCGCATACCGTTAAGGGTGGTAGTACGGCGTACCAGATTGCCCCACGCCTTATCCACCTCATCTTTATCACCGTGCGCCACACAGATTTGTAGCAGGCGATATTGATCCAGCAGCAGCGACTCGATCTCTTTATCGATCACCTTCTTGATCGAGCGCGGTGAGAAAACCATATCCGCCAGGATCGCGCAGACGATGCCGATCACGATCTCGCTACAGCGTTCGACGGCAAACTGCGGTGCCAGCATCGGCGTACCGCCGGGGAACATATCGACGCTGACCACGATGATTAGCGCGGTATAGCCTGCCAGCCCCAGAGCATAAGAGTTTTCAACGCGAATTAGAGAGGAGAGCCAGACGCAGACGCCCGCCCAGATACAGCAGAGCAGCAGCATTACTACCGGCGCGCGGATAGTGGCGATCATGATCGTCAGCGCCGCCAGGCAGCCGAGAAAGGTGCCGATGATACGCAGCATGCCGCGATGACGCAGCGCGCCGGAATAAGGATCGCCGCCCGCAGCGAAGGCCGTGCCGCCCGCCACAATCCCGGCGGTCATGATCGCCCAGCGCGGGGTTTCCAGATTAAAATGAAACCCCACCAGCAGCGCCGTCAAAATAGCGAATGTCAGCTTAACCGGAAAGCGTAATCGTTCGAGTTGCATCACGCCCTCGCTTAGCCGAACTCACGCAGGCGGTGCAGCAACCGGGAAAGCGGCGAACGCGGTGCCTGCTGGCGATCGTTTTCGCCAGTGACCACTACCGTGGCGGTAGTACCGGCGGGATAGAGGTTACCCTGCTGGCGATCGAGACGAATTTTAACCGGCACGCGCTGCGCCAGACGCACCCACTCCAGGTTGGAATCGATGGTTGCCATACCCTTGCTATCCACGCTGCTGCTGCTGTTGGTGACGCCAGCGGCGATAGAATCCACCGTACCATGCAGCACGCGTTCGCTACCCAGCGGCGTAATTTCAGCGCGGTAGCCGGGGCGAATGCCCTCCAGCTTGGTCTCTTCCATATAAGCCACAACGTAGTAGGAGTTCTGTTTTACCAGCGCAACCGATGTGGTGCCGCGATTAATAAATTCGCCGGTAAAGACGTTCAGGTTAGTGACCCAGCCATCTGCAGGCGCACGGATTACAGTGCGTTCAAGATCCAGCTTTGCCAGATCGCGCGAGGCCTGCGCCTTTGCCAGCTGATGTTCGGTGGTTTGCAGATCGTTATTTGACTGTTCGATCGCTTCACGCGACATGGCGATCACGCCCAGCTTGTTACGCCGTGCCGCCTCGCGTCGTTTTTCATCAACAACGGTGCGATAGTACTGCACATCCGCCTCCGCCTCTTCCAGCGCCTTTTGAAAACGCGGCTGATCGATGGTGAAGAGCACCTCACCCTTTTTAACGTGCTGGTTATCCTGCACGCGTACGTCAGTCACCAGGCCTGTGACATCGGGCGCAATCGCCACCACATCCGCCGCAAATTTAGCATCACGGGTCCAGGGCGATTCGGTATAAAAAGCCCAGGCGCGAAACACGACGATAACGGCTATCACCACCAGAATCAGAGTAATGGCATAGCGCGCAATTTTTCTTATTAGAGCTTTCACTTATAACCTCAGACGAACAGACGAGATACCAGGTAGAACAGGCAGCAATAGAGTGCGGTGTTAAACAGCGCTGGATGCCAGACAAAATCATACAGGCCGACCGGCAGCAGCAGACGACGCACCACCCAGAACAGCAGTAGCGAAACGATGATTTCAAAGAATATCGGCGGGAACGACAGCCCAAACACGACAATAACCGGTAACACACTCATTTTTTATCCTTGTTGATACGCAACCGAGCTATTCCGTTATGCCAACACGAAGCCAGCCTGCTGATACAGGACCTTTCACATTACGGGTTGATGATGGTCGGACGACAGGTACACTGTCAGACGAATATCAGAACCTAAAGCATAGCGTGTATGACATATCTTGACACAGAAGGTGAGTAACCAGACGGCAACCCGGCGTCATAGTGTAACGCGCCTGAAGACAGGTTATCTACATAATGTGATCTAAATCACTTTTAAGCCAGAGTGAATAATGGAACGTCTAAAAGGCATGTCAGTTTTTGCCAAAGTGGTTGAATTAGGCTCCTTTACTGCCGCCGCAAGGCAGTTACAGATGAGTGTCTCTTCTATCAGCCAGATTGTCGCTAAACTGGAAAATGAGCTACAGGTGAAGCTGTTGAACCGCAGCACACGCAGTCTCGGCCTGACCGAAGCGGGCCGCATTTACTATCAGGGCTGTCGCCGCATGCTCTCCGAGGCGCAACAGGTGCATGAACAGCTGTATGCCTTTAACAACTCCCCTATCGGCACCCTGCGCATCGGCAGTTCGTCTACCATGGCGCAAAATGTACTGGCGACCATGACGGCGGAGATGCTTCAGGAATATCCCGGCCTGACGGTTAATCTGGTGACGGGCATCCCCGCACCCGATCTGATAGCCGACGGCCTCGATATGGTGATACGTGTAGGCGCGCTACAGGATTCCAGCTTCTTTTCACGGCGGCTGGGATCGATGCCAATGGTGGTTTGCGCCGCAAAACATTACCTTGAGCAGCACGGCACGCCGGAGAAGCCGTCCGATATCGCCAATTTCTCCTGGCTGGAATATAGCGTGCGCCCGGACAGCAATTTCGAGCTTATTGCGCCGGAAGGCATCAGTACGCATCTTTCGCCACAGGGGCGTTTCGTGACGAATGATTCACAAACGCTGATCCGCTGGCTGAAGGCGGGATGCGGTATTGCTTATGTGCCGCTGATGTGGGTGATTGATGAGATTAAAGCTGGCGAGGTGGAAATTCTGTTCCGCCGCTATCAGTCCGATCCGCGTCCGGTTTACGCGCTCTATACGCAGAAGGATAAACTGCCGCTGAAGGTGCAGGTCTGTATCGATTATCTCAGCGCCTGGTTCAAAAAGGTGGCGCAAATCTATCAGGAGCACCGCAACGGCGGTTAAGATTTGCCCCTCTGATAACGTCATCAGGGGGGCGATTTTTCAGGCGGTGCCGCCTACGGTCAGACGATCCAGCTTCAGCGTCGGCTGGCCTACGCCAACCGGCAGGCTCTGCCCCTCTTTGCCGCAAACGCCGACGCCTTTATCCAGCGCCAAATCGTTGCCAACCATCGAGATCTGTTGCATTGCTTCAATGCCGGAGCCGATCAACGTCGCGCCTTTCACCGGTCGCGTCACTTTGCCTTTTTCGATCAGGTAGGCTTCCGAAGTAGAGAAAACAAACTTTCCGGAGGTAATATCCACCTGGCCGCCGCCGAAGTTAGGCGCATAGAGACCATACTCGACGCTTTCAATAATTTCCTGCGGCGTCGACTGCCCGCCGAGCATATAGGTATTGGTCATGCGCGGCATCGGCAGATGCGCATAGGATTCGCGACGCCCGTTGCCGGTAGGCGGGACGCCCATCAGACGTGCGTTAAGCTTGTCCTGCATATAACCTTTCAGTACACCGTTTTCAATCAGCACATTGTACTGGCCCGGCACGCCTTCATCATCAATGGCTAACGAACCGCGCAGGCCGCTTAAAGTGCCATCATCCACCACCGTACAAAGCTCAGAAGCGACCAGCTTGCCCATTTGGCCGCTGAACACTGAAGTGCCACGACGATTGAAATCACCTTCCAGACCGTGGCCTACCGCTTCATGCAGCAGCACGCCAGGCCAGCCAGCGCCCAGCACTACCGGGATCGAGCCTGCCGGGGCAGCAACTGCGGAAAGGTTAACCAGCGCCATACGCACCGCTTCCCGCGCCCAGCGTTCCGCCCGAACTTCGCCCTCTTCATCAGCAAGGAAGAAATCGTAGCCGGTACGCCCGCCGCCGCCGCTGGAACCGCGCTCGCGCTTGCCATCTTCTTCTACCTGTACGCTAACCGACAGGCGCACCAGCGGGCGCACGTCCGCCGCCAGCGTCCCGTCTGTGGCTGCTACCAGCACCAGTTCATACACACCGGTGAGGCTGGCGCTGACTTCCTGTACGCGCTTGTCTGCCGCCCGCGCCGCGCTATCAACGCGGTGCAACAGGGCAATTTTCTCTTCCCGCGACAGGCTTTGCAGCGGATCGTGGGCAGGATAGAGCGCGCGATGGGCTACCGCCGCCAGGGTTCGCGCCTGCCCGTTGCCCTGCTCGCGCACGATGCTACGGGCCGCCTGCGCGCTCTGCTGTAACGCAGCCAGCGTGATCTGGTCTGCATAGGCGAAACCCGTTTTCTCACCGCTGACGGCACGCACGCCGACGCCCTGATCGATATTCCAGGAGCCATCTTTTATGATACGGTCTTCCAGCACCCAGGATTCGTGGTAGCTGGATTGAAAATAGAGATCGGCATAATCCAGACGACGTTCTGAAAGCTGCCCAAGCAGGGTGAACAGATCCTGCTGATTGATGTTGTTCGCAGTTAGCAATTGCTCACTTACCAGATTCAGAGTCATCGTTTCTCACTCGTTATGTGACGTTATGCTATAGCCTGCGGTAATTCCCCTGCGGCGTCAAATTCACTTCGCGCTCTTTTCACGCGGCTTACGCAAGACTTCATTGATTTCCGGCTTATCCAGCGGACCGCTGATGTGGTAGCGCAGTAAAGAGATTTTATTCCACAGCGGTCCCAGCACCTTACTGGCGGCAAAGACCGCCGCGCCTACCACCGGATTAATCACAAAAGCGGTCGCCACACCCACCGATGCAGAAATTTCAGGTGCTACTACCGCTTCCATATCGATCTGCCGCTGCACCAGATCGATTTTACCCTGCATAGCGATATCCGCTTCCAGCCCATCGACCAGCAAATTATCGGTGCGCATTACCCCGTCTTTGATCCACGCCGTGCCGTTGATCGAATCGAACCAGAACCCTTCACTGAAGGTGTCGCTGAAGTCAAAACGCATTTTACGTAGCAGCGCATCGAAGCTAACCAGACGCAACAGCTGACCAGCGCGGCCGCTGCTGACATCGGCAATCTGCCCTTTTCCGAGATGGGTTTTTAATACACCGCTTAGCGAGGATTCCACCGGTTGCCAGGGGGCGTCACGCCAGTGCAGATCGTAATCAATGATAAAAGAAGCGTTACGCATCGGCGTGCTGACGCCAAACCAGTTGGTGGCATCGTTGATGTTTTTACCGCTTAGCTTACCTTTAAGCGAGGTGCGCTGTTCGTCGGCTCGATTAACCCACTCACCGTTTATTTGCAGGCGGGCGTTGCCGGTATCCACTAAACCATTAGTAAGTACTAACGTATCTTTTTGTGGCGTCAGGTTTCCGCTAATCCGCCCAAAATTCTGTCCCCGCAGCCAACACTCATCGCAGCTAAGCTGCAAAGCGGGCCAGCCAGCAAAGTTTATCTTTCCGCTATCCAGCGAGGGCGCAGTATCTTTTTGCGCTGTGGCCGATGAAGAAGTATCGCTTTTGCTCTGCCATTCCGGGTTGTAATAGAGACGCCGGAGATGTGCAAGCCAGGGACCACTGGTGGGAATATCCAGCTTTCCGCTAATTTCACGCCCTTCGGCCTCGACCTGCATAGCGCCTGCCATCAGTTGACGCAAAGTCACTTGCGTGTCGCGCCACTGCTGGCCCGCCAGCTGAAGGGAAGGCGTACTTAGCGTAATATCGCCCGGCAACGCGCTCTGGCTAAAAGAGGTTTCTGTATGCGCCCCAGACTTATGTCCTGCTCCAGAGGATTCTTTACCAGCCATCAGCAGCTTCACCCAGCTGTCGCCATCCAGCGGCGGCAGTTGCAAAAGCATTCCGCGTGTTTCAGGCAGCGCGGGCATAGCTTCTGCATCATTACGCCAGACGCCCCGCTCGAGGCGCAGCTGTTTCCCCAGCAGCCAGCGGCTGTTAAAACGCTGCTGATTCGCCAGTACGCCCTGTAAATCGAAGTGGTGCAGATCGCCAGTCACGGAAACTTTCAACGGGAGCGGTTCGCCGCTCGCTTTTGCCAACGGAGTAGGTAAGTGACTACTTACATCTTTTAAGTCCCCTGCCACATCGATTTTGTAATTCGCGCCATTGCCGTTATGCGGCAGCGTTATTGCCACCTCACCCTGCCAGGGTAAAGTGCCGCTCAGCTGATGGCTGACGGCGGCGGGCAACGGTGAGAGCTGGTTAACCTGCCAGTCTGCCGCCAGGTTAACACCAATACGGTACGCCTCCGGCTGCTCCTGCGTATTGAAGGTGACGTTCACCGGCTGCCCGAACCAGTTCGCCCGCAGCGTATCACTGCGTAAATTGCCGTTATCGTAAGTAAAGCTGCCGCTCAGCCCGGTAAGCTGCGTGCCCAGCGGCGCAACAAACAGTGAGTTATTATTCAGCTGCACATCGCCTGTGGCATGCACCAGTTTACCGTTCAGCGGGATATCGAGTTTCAGATGCCCACCGGTCTGCCCGCCCAGCTGTAGCTCGTCAAGCGCAGCGCCTAATGACGGCTGTAACGGCGTCTGATGGAAATAGTCACGAATATCGGCCGCCTCGCCGCGCAGATCGCCGTTGATGATCAGCTTCTGTTTCAGGTAGTCCGGTATGATCGCACTGACATTGTTTGCCTGCACTTTACCCAGCATCGCCTGTTGCGCTTTCATCCACAGGCCGTCATTAACAAAATCGAGATCGATATCGAGCTTGTCGATAGCGGGCCAGCCTGGCTGGAAGGCGTAGCTGGCATTACGCAGCGGCACCCAGACTTCAAACATGCCATCATTGTGGCGGAAGGGGAAAAGTTTGGGGTTACCGGCAAACAGCAGCGTGGCATTATTGACCTCGCCGCCTTTAATCGCGCCGCTCAGATAGTTGGTCAGGCCAGTGCCCATCAGCGGTTCCGGGAAGTAGCGCCAGGCGTCTCCGGCGTGCGTAACATTAATGCCCGCCAGAATATCGAGCTGTGGCGGCTGGCCCGCTGCCTGACGATAGCTAAAATCACCCTTTGCCCACAACGAGCGCGCCTGGACATCCAACTGCCTGCCCTGTAGCGCCAGGGCATTTTTACTATGCTGCCAGTTCAACGTGCCGGTGGCCTCTTTTACCTCCAGCGGCGCACGGAACATGGTGCCGTAAGGCATTACCGCATCCCTGACGCTGAATTCAAGGCGTCCGTCAGGCAAACTGCCGCTCAGTCGCCCGGCAACGTGCTGCGCGCCCGGCAGCAGATGCCAGTGCTGCCAGTTCATATCATGCCAGCGTGCCTGGAAGCGGCTCTGCTCCGGCTGGTGCAGCGGCACATCCAGCGCCAGCGTATCAATGGTTCCCTGCGGTTGCAGGGTACGCCAGTTTTTCAGCAGCTGCGGCGACAGGCGGGAAAAAAGCGGAATCAAGGGTTCGAGACGTTGCAGGTTCAGCCCCGTTGCGCGCACGCGCAGCTCCTCTTCGGCCTGCGTACCTGGCGCATCTGCGCGCTGCGGCAGCCACGCCAGCGCAAAATGCCCTTTTGGCCATGCCTTGCCATCGGTGCGCAAACTGTTTTGCGGCATGGTAACGGTCCAGCCGCTGCGCCAACGCGCCAGGTGCAGCGTCAGATTATCCACTTCCAGCCGGTGCGGCTGTTTATCGCCCTGCCAGTGCGCACCGCCCTGTTTCAACCAGACATCACCATCATAAATTTCGCCCTCTTTCAGGCTGAGCCAGGCTGCCAGGCTGAAACGCGCACGCTGTAAGGTGGTGTTATCACGCATCCACTGCCCCAGCCAGGGCTTAACATCCACGTCGTCAGCCTGCATCCAGACGCGCCCGCTGTTCAGCAGGCCATTTTCATCGCGCAAATCCAGCCGCACCTGCACGATGCCGTGCTGCCCGGTAAAGCTGGAAAGGCTGACTTCGCCTTCTGCACGATGCCGCGCTTTTTCATTCAGCCAGCTCAGACGGGGAATAGCCAGCTCGGCGCGTTGGCCGGAAGGCGTCTGGAAACGTATGCGGCTGTCACGTAAATCAAAGTGATCGAACTGGCGCAGGAAGAGATCGTTTATCTGCCCCGCCTTCAGGGTGTGGTTGTTTTGATCGTTACTGATGAGCGGAGAACGGCTGTCGAGATCGAGCTGCCAGAAGGTAAGTTCACGAAACTGCCAGCGCAGGTGCAGCAGCGACTGCCAGATATCAAGCGCCAGCGTAACGCGATCGATGGTAAGCGAGCCGCCGTCAGGAAGCGTTACCGCCAGCTGATGGGCATCCAGCGTTGGGCCAAAATTTTCCCAGCGCCCCTGCAACATCGCGGCGTTGACTGGCAAACCGGTAGCGGAAGAGACGGCATCCAGCACAATATCGCGGTGACGATCGATTTGCGGCATCAACAACCGCAGGCCGCTGACCAGTAGCGCCACGATGACAATCAACGCTGCGCCTGTAAGTAACAGGATCCTGGGCAGTTGCCTCACACACCTCTCCTTGTCTTGCGCACACTGAACGGTTAAATAAGCTGTCTTATCTTCCCGAAGATGCGCTAGCCGCCGCTGTCAGGGAGAAGCAGGTCACTCTAGTTTACCTGAAACAGGCGCGCATTTTTAGCGCTTGACGGGAGAGAAACCGGTAAAATCTGGTCAAAATATTAACCAGATTTTACATCATCACAACGTCGAACTGCTCCTGGGTATAGAGCGGCTCAACCTGCACCTTAACCTGCTTGCCAACAAACAGCTCAACCTCTGCCAGCGCGTGCGACTCTTCGCTTTTCAGCGCCTCGCCTACGGTGGGTGATACGTAAACCAGGAAACGATCGGTATCGTAGGCATGATGAACGCGCACAATTTCACGCATGATTTCGTAGCAGACGGTTTCAACCGTTTTCAGCGTGCCGCGCCCTTTACAAACCGGGCAATCCTGACACAGCACATGCTCAATGCTTTCACGGGTGCGTTTACGCGTCATCTCTACCAGCCCCAGCGCGGAGAAGCCGTTAATGCTGGTTTTCACACGATCTTTACTCAGCGCACTGTCAAGCGAATGCAACACGCGGCGACGGTGTTCTTCGTTATTCATATCGATAAAATCGATGATGATGATGCCGCCAAGATTGCGCAGCCTTAGCTGGCGGGCAATCGCCTGCGTCGCCTCAATATTGGTATTGAAGATGGTTTCATCGAGATTGCGATGGCCGACAAAGGCACCGGTATTGATATCAATGGTGGTCATCGCTTCCGTCTGATCGATGATCAAATAGCCGCCCGACTTCAGCTCTACTTTGCGATCGAGTGCACGCTGGATCTCATTCTCTACGTCATAGAGATCGAATATCGGCTGCTTGCCGCTGTAGTGCTCCAGCTTGGCCGTCATTTCGGGGATATATTCGGATGTGAATTCCAGCAGCAGCTCGTAGGTCAGGCGTGAATCAACACGAATACGATCGAGCGCGGCACCGGCAAAATCACGCAGGACGCGCTGCGCCAGCGCCAGTTCGCCATACAGACGACAGCGGGTTTTATTACGCTTTTTGCGCTCAATGACTTTCGTCCACAGACGCTTAAGGAAAGCGGCATCCTGCGCCAGCTCCTCTTCGCCGATGCCTTCCGCTGCGGTACGAATAATAAAACCGCCCTGCTCATCACAGTAGCCGGAAACCACCGCTTTCAACCTGTCGCGCTCCGCCTCGCTCTCAATGCGCTGCGACACGCCGACATGCGAAGCACCAGGCATAAACACCAGATAGCGCGAAGGCAGGGTAATATCGGTGGTCAGACGCGCCCCTTTAGTGCCCAGCGGATCTTTCACCACCTGCACCATCAGATCCTGTCCCTGGCGTACCAGCTCAGCAATATCCCGGACGCTAAAGTTTTTCTGCTCTTCGCCCGCTACGCACTCGGTGTGCGGCATAATATCGGAGGCGTGCAAAAAGGCGGCTTTATCCAGACCGATATCGACGAAGGCGGCCTGCATGCCAGGCAGAACGCGGCTCACGCGTCCTTTATAGATATTACCAACGATACCGCGCTTCGCTTCGCGTTCGATATGGATTTCCTGCAGGATACCGCCGTCAATATAAGCCACGCGCGTTTCGGATGGCGTGACGTTTACCAGTAGCTCAGCCGTCATCATGACCTCTCACCCACCTCACGCAGTGATTGAAAATGGCTGAACAACTCGTGCGTTTCCACCAGCGGCAGGCCAACCACAGCGTGATAGCTTCCATTAATTTTTCTGACAAAGTTGCCGCCAAGCCCCTGAATACCATAGGCGCCAGCTTTGTCCATCGGTTCGCCGCTGGCGATATAGTCATGAATATCTTGCGGCGTCAGCAGGCGGAAGGTCACCTCCGTCTGCACCAGACAATCCAGTTCATGTTGACGATCCGCCAGCGCCACCGCCGTCATCACCTGATGCGTGTTACCTGACAGACGCATAAGCATTTCTGCTGCATGTGCCGCATCGCGCGGCTTTTCCAGCACTTCACCGTTCAGTACCACAATGGTATCCGCACCCAGCACCGGCAGATCCTGCGGTGCGACTGCAACGCCCGCCTGCGCCTTTTCCCGCGCCAGGCGACGCACATAATGTTGCGCGCTCTCTTCTGCACGACGCTGCTCTTCAACCTCGGTCAGGAGACGCTCAAAACGCAGGCCAAGCTGCGCTAACAGTTCACGTCGACGCGGTGAACCGGAGGCAAGATAAAGGGATAACATAGTTGTCCTTATTGCACTGCGAATTGACGACGAATTTTTCTCATCAATAAGAATAGCCACGGCCACAAAATACCGTCGATAACGCTGCTCCAGAAAATTTCCGGGCGAAACGAGATATTAATTACCAGGAACTCGGCCCAGAAAACAATCACGTTCATGGCCAGAGATAGCACCATAACCATTAACGCCTGTTGCCACAACGCCAGGTTACGGAAAAGCTGGAATTTAAACGCCACCAGATAGGCGATAATGCTGAGCGCCAGCGCGCGCACGCCCAGCGTTGAGCCGGAGATGAGGTCCATAATGCCCCCCATCAGAAAGCCGGTGCCGACGCTAACCCGATGCGGCAGCGCCAGCAGCCAGTAAATCAGAATCAACAGCAGCCAGGAGGGACGAAACATATAGAGTTCATCCGGCCAGGGCATGATTTGCAGCACCAGCGCGACAAGAAACGAGAGCCAGATGACCCAGCGGCCGTGACTGCGATAGCGACTCAAGGCTGACCTCCCGATACGCCGTTTCTGGCACCGGCGGATGAATTAGCAGCTGGCGCGCCAGCGTTTGGTGCTGTGTCGTTGACCTGTGGTGGCAGGGGCGGCCCCATTTCTCCCGCTGGCGGCAGCACCTGCGGCATCATCTGCATCAAGCGTTCATTAGCAACCCGATGCACTTCATCCGGTGCCATTGGCAGATCGCCGTTACGATCGGCTCCCCACAGCAGCAGCAGATAGCGCAGACGCTGTAAGCCCGCTGTCGGACGCGCCTGAATCACCGTATAGGCCCGCTGTGTATCTACCTTTACAGACGACACTACCGCTACCGGATAACCTTCAGGGAAACGCCCGCCCAGACCGGATGTCACCAGCACATCGCCAACGCGAATATCGGTATTGCCCGGCAGATGTTCCAGCTGTAAATCTTCCGTACAGCCGTTACCGGCTGCGATCACCCGGATATCGTTACGCAGCACCTGGATCGGCAGCGCATGGGACGCGTCGCAAATCAGCAGCACGCGGCTGGTCATCTGCCCGACGGCAATAACCTGCCCCACCACGCCTTTATCGCTAATCACCGGCTGCCCTTCATAGACGCCGTTAATACTGCCTTTATCGATAACTACCTGATCGGTATAGGGATCGGTTCCGGTAGAGATCACCTGCGTTACCATCTTTTGCTCGTCCTGACGCAGCGGCGAGCCCAGCAGTTCGCGCAGGCGCGCATTTTCCTGCCGGTATTGCCCCAGCATCAGCAGCTCGCTATTCTTCAGAAAAAGTTCGCGCTGTAGCGCCTTATTCTCTTGCTCCAGCTGCTGACGCGAGGCCAGCGTTTCAGCAACGCTGTCCAGAATTTGTCGTGGCCCGTTGGCCAGGAAATAGAACGGACTGACCGCCGTATCCATGTAGTTACGGACTTGGGTAAACGAACCCACGCGGCTGTCGGCAACAATAATGCCGACGGCAACGATAACCGCCAGAAAAAGACGGAGCTGCAGGGAAGGCCCCCTGCTGAAAATTGGCTTCATAAACTCTGCGTATTCCCCGACATCAAGAAAAGGGAGCGTGGCTTGCGCTTCGGCTCCCTTCTGGCGAAATTATTCTTCGCTGAACAAATCGCCGCCGTGCATGTCGATCATTTCCAACGCTTTACCACCACCGCGCGCTACGCAGGTCAGCGGATCTTCCGCTACCACGACCGGAATGCCGGTCTCTTCCATCAGCAGACGATCCAGGTTGCGCAGCAGCGCGCCGCCGCCGGTGAGCACCATACCGCGTTCTGAAATATCAGAGGCCAGCTCTGGCGGGCACTGTTCCAGCGCGACCATAACTGCGCTAACGATGCCGGTCAGCGGCTCCTGCAATGCTTCCAGGATCTCATTGGAGTTCAGCGTAAAGCCACGCGGCACACCCTCAGCCAGATTACGCCCGCGCACTTCGATTTCACGCACTTCGTCGCCCGGATAGGCGGAACCGATTTCGTGCTTGATACGCTCAGCGGTCGCTTCACCGATCAATGAACCGTAGTTACGACGCACATAATTAATGATCGCTTCATCGAAGCGGTCGCCGCCGATACGTACGGAAGAGGAGTAAACCACGCCGTTGAGAGAAATGACCGCCACTTCAGTGGTACCGCCACCGATATCCACAACCATCGAACCTGTCGCTTCTGACACCGGCAGACCAGCACCGATCGCCGCCGCCATCGGCTCTTCAATCAGGAAAACTTCGCGCGCGCCTGCGCCCTGAGCGGATTCGCGGATAGCGCGACGTTCAACCTGCGTAGCGCCAACCGGCACGCACACCAGCACACGTGGGCTGGGACGCATAAAGCTGTTGCTGTGCACCTGCTTAATAAAGTGCTGCAGCATCTTTTCGGTAACAAAGAAATCGGCGATGACGCCATCTTTCATCGGACGGATAGCGGCAATATTGCCCGGCGTACGGCCAAGCATCTGTTTTGCGTCATGGCCAACTGCCGCAACGCTCTTTGGGGAGCCGGCACGATCCTGACGGATAGCAACAACGGAGGGCTCATTCAGCACGATGCCCTGGCCTTTGACATAAATCAGGGTATTCGCAGTACCCAGGTCAATGGACAAGTCGTTGGAAAACATGCCACGAAATTTTTTAAACATACTAAAGGATAATCCTGCAAGCTGGGGGCGGAAAATAAAATCCGCTTACTTTACCAACCACGCGAAGCCGCCACAAGGCGCAAAAACGTTCTACTTCGGTGAAAAATCAAGCTATCTCGCGCTTGTTCTCTGCCTGGCGCAGCAGGGCCACAATATTTAGCCATAAAACCAGCTAAATGCCCGCAAGAGCGGGCTGGTAAGCGGACATAACGGTTATAAAATTTAACATTTAATTTCCACAGCGGTTACCCGCCGTAAATGGCCGCCGGCTCCATAACCGCGCGTCATTATGGCAAATCATCCGGTTAAACCCGAACTCTTTGCGAATATTTTTTCACGTTGCTATCCACCAGCTGCGAAGTGGAAAAGAAATCCCCCTGACCGCCTGCCACGCCCAGTGTCGCCAGCGTTTGCCACTCTTCTCGCGTTCGCACGCCTGCGGCAAAAACCTGCGTTGGCGTCATCTTGCAGACTTCCAGTAAACTTTTTACAAACAGCTGGTTTTCCGTACGCCGCTCGATATTACGTACCAGGCCGGGATGCAGCTTGATTAGCTCAACGCCTGCCAGCGTAATATAAGAGGTGCTAACCACGGTCAGCCCGGCCTGATTCACCGCCAGGCGACAGCCAAAACCTTTTAATAAACGCAGCGCTGGCTGCAATCGGTTGAAGTGTTGACACACTTCCGCCTCTGCAAGTTCAAATAAAAAACGCTGACGCTGCGATTTTGTACACTGCAACAGGATATCACGCAGCGCGCGTCGGAAACCTGGCTGTAATAATGAGTCGATGGTGACGGGCACGGCCAGCGTCTCTTCTGGCCAGCGCAGTGACAGTTTCATAATGTTCTGCATCAGCTGGCGGTCATAGGCTTCTGCCAATCCCATCTGCTGCACCAGCGGCATAAACTCGGCAGCCAACAGTTCTTTCTCACCGTCAAAAATACGCGGCAGCAGTTCACGGTGATGGACATGCCCGTTACGCAGCACCGCCGGTTTTTGATAAAGCCGTGGGCCGCCGCGCTTCAGCGTATGCTCCAGCAACGTGCGCCACTTAACACTGCCGCGCCCGCCGTCGCTATCCGAGCCTTCACCGGTAACCCAGGTGTTCCCTCCCTGCAACGAGGCGTGACGGGTAGCCTGTTCTACGCTCTCCAGCACCTGCTGCGTTGTCTGCCCGCTGCGCCAGGCGCTGATGCCGATATGGATCATATTTTGCCGATCGATCATCGGCGCTGGCGGTAACGCATCCACGGCCTTAATCAGCTGGGCGGCGATGCCATCTGCCTCTTTCAGCGTGCGATGCGGCAACAACACCATAAAATCGCTGCGGAAATAGCGTGCCAGTAGCGCGCCAGGATAACGCATAACAAAAGTAGAAAGCATGTTCACTAGCGAAAAGAGATATTCCTGTAGCGCAGCGCTGCCCCACGTCTCGCTCAGGCTGTCAAAATCAGGCAGACGAATCATCATCACCACGCCGTGGGTGCCAACTTTCTCCTGATCTTCCAACAGCGTTGCCAGCTGGTTGTCAAAGAACAGGCGGTTATTCAGCCCCGTAGCGGCATCCTGAGCGGTGAAGGCGCGGATCAACGTATCAATGCGGATACGCTGCTCTCCCGCCTCCTGCAAATCTTCCAGCAACAAATCGAGAGCCAGCGACGCTTTTTGCGGCCATTCATTAACATTGCCGCGCCCGATGCCGCGACGCTCACCGGCAATAATCCGTTCGGCGCGCCGTTCCAGACTTTCCATCCCTCTCAACTGCCGCCAGAGCCAGCGGTGCGTGGGCACCAGCAGCAGCATCATTACGCCTGCCACCAGCAACATAATGATCAGCGTGGTAGATCCAATAAAGGAACGGAAGAAAGTATCGGCGGGATCGAGCAGGTCGACACGTAACGTCCAGCCCTGCTGGTGTTGCAGAGGCAGTTCGTAACGGCGAAAACGGTTAGGCGCATCTTCCAGCAGCGGATGCTGATGGCGCGAGAGCTTCAGCGCGACGCTTTGTGGTGTATGAATCTCCAGATGTTCAATATCCAGCAGCGGCATAGTATGCCGCAGCCAGGGGGAAAGATTATCGACCTGTTGCATCAACAGCGCCCGATCGATTTCAGTTGCCAGCGTCTGCACCTGGTTTTCTACGCGCTCGCCGCGCAGCCAGAAAAAACTCAGCGCGCAGCCGGCAACCATTAAAACCAGTGCCAGAGTAATAAGTAGCGCGATAAACGTTGACAGTTTGGTGGTTAATCGCATCCCTGTGCCTTTTTCGCTGCGTTTATGACCTCGCCGTTGACGTACAAAGCGGGGATCGGTTAGTTAACGATCTGAAACTATCTGCACCGTCAGCGTTAAATAACCGCAGCAGCCTGCAGTTTATTTGCGGCTGGTCAGACGCTGCGCCCATTCGGCGAGTATAGTTGCCAGAGACCTTATGGTTACCATTGAAAATTAACTTTCAGGAGAATCTCATGCAGGCCTTACTGATTGAACAGTCTGACGGCGCGTATAAAACGGTATTGAGTGAAGTTTCACCGCAACAGCTGCCGCCGGGTAACGTAACCGTGGATGTTAACTGGTCGAGCATCAACTATAAAGATGCGCTCGCCATTACCGGGAAAGGAAAAATTATTCGCCACTTTCCGATGGTGCCCGGCATTGATTTTGCCGGTACGGTTCATCACAGTGAAGATCCGCGCTTTCACGTAGGCCAACAGGTGTTGCTGACCGGCTTCGGCGTTGGCGAAACGCACTGGGGCGGTCTGGCAGAACAGGCACGGGTGAACGGTGACTGGCTGGTCGCACTGCCGGAAGGATTGAGTGAACGCCAGGCGATGATTCTCGGCACCGCAGGCTTTACCGCTATGCTCTGCGTGATGGCGCTGGAAGATGGCGGCGTAACGCCCGATAAAGGTGACGTGCTGGTCACCGGTGCCAGCGGCGGCGTCGGCAGCACGGCAGTTGCTCTGCTGAGCGCGCTGGGCTATCAGGTTACGGCGGTCAGCGGGCGTGAAAGCAACGGCGATTACCTGCGTCAGCTCGGTGCTGCTCAGGTTCTGCCGCGGAGCGAATTCGCAGCAGAAGGCCGTCCGCTGGAAAAACAACGTTGGGCTGGTGCGATCGATACCGTTGGCGGTAACGTGCTGGCTAATATTCTGGCACAGGTGCACTATTCTGGCACCGTTGCTGCGTGCGGCCTGGCGGGTGGTTTCACCTTACCCACGACGGTGATGCCTTTTATTCTGCGCAATGTACGGTTACAGGGCGTCGATTCTGTGCAAACGCCAGCGGCGCGACGTACTGAAGCCTGGAAACGCCTGGTCAAAACTATCCCGGCCAGCTTTTACCAGCACGCCACTACCGAAATTTCTTTACAGGAAGCACCGGACGTGGCTCGCCGGTTACTGAATAATGAAGTGACCGGACGTACGCTGGTGAAAATCAGTAAGGCCTAAGCCAGCCAGGAAATTTCATATTTTTGTGCAAAAAGTCGCGATATCGCGGCTTTTTATTTCATGCTTACTCATCTGCTCCCCACGTTATCGTCGGGAAACTGCACAGGAGTAACGCCATGAAGCCCGTTAATAAACTTACCGAAGCGGACGTCACGCCCGAATCAATTTTTTATCAGCAGCGCCGTCAGGTGCTGAAAGCGCTGGGTTTAGGCGCAGCCGCGCTTACGCTTCCCGGCGGCGCTCGCGCTGATTTACTCTCCTGGTTTAAAGGTAACGATCGCCCACCTGCTCCGGCAGGCCGCCCGCTCGATTTTAGCAAACCAGACATCTGGCAGGCGCAGCTACCGCTGACGCCGGAAGATAAGGTCAGCGGCTATAATAACTTTTATGAGTTTGGCCTGGATAAAGCCGATCCCGCCGCCAATGCTGGCAGCCTGCAAACGGATAACTGGAAAGTTCGTATTGATGGCGAGGTGGCAAAACCACTGACGCTGGATATGGACGACATTTTTAAACGTTTCCCTCAGCAGCAACGTATTTATCGCATGCGCTGCGTCGAAGCGTGGTCGATGGTCATTCCCTGGGTCGGTTTTGAACTGGGGCAGCTGTTAAAAGCGGCAGAGCCAACCAGCAACGCGCGTTATGTCGCTTTCCAGACGGTTTATGCACCCGATCAGATGCCTGGTCAGAAAGATCGCTTTATTGGCGGCGGGCTGGACTACCCTTATGTTGAAGGGCTAAGGCTTGATGAGGCGATGCATCCATTAACGCTGCTTTCCACCGGCGTCTACGGCAAAGCGCTGCCGCCGCAAAATGGCGCGCCGATTCGCCTGACAGTACCGTGGAAATATGGCTTTAAGGGCATAAAATCCATCGTACATATCAAGCTGACGCGCGATCGCCCACCAACCACCTGGAATCAGTTAGCGCCGGATGAATATGGTTTTTTCGCTAATGTGAACCCAAAAGTCGATCACCCGCGCTGGTCACAGGCCAGCGAACGCTTTATCGGCAACGGCGGCATTCTGGATGTGAAGCGTCAGCCGACGCTGCCGTTTAACGGCTATGGCGATCGGGTTGCTGCACTTTATCGCGGGCTCGACTTACGGGAGAACTACTGAGTGCGCCTGACGTTAAAACAGATTACCGGCCTGAAAGTCCTGCTCCATCTGGCCGGATTGCTGCCGTTGCTGTGGCTGATTTTCGCCGTATTGCAGGGCAGCGGCCTGAGCGCCGATCCGGCAAAAGATATACAGCATTTTACCGGACGTATGGCGCTCAAGTTTCTGCTCGCCACGCTACTGATATCACCGCTGGCGCGTTATGCCCGCCAGCCGCTGCTGATGCGGGTACGGCGGCTGGTCGGCCTGTGGTGTTTCGCCTGGGCTACGCTGCATCTGGTAAGTTATGCGCTGCTGGAATTGGGCCTTTCTAATTTATCACTGCTCGGTTCAGAACTGATCTCCCGTCCTTATCTTACGCTGGGGATTATCAGCTGGCTGATTCTGCTGGCGCTGGCGTTGACCTCACTGCAAATAGCGCAGCGAAAGCTAGGCCGTCGCTGGCAATTGCTCCACAACACCCTCTATTTGGTAGCTGTTTTAGCGCCAATACATTATGTCTGGTCAGTTAAAACCCTGTCGCCTCAGCCGCTGATTTACGCGTTACTGGCCCTTATTCTCCTCGCCTGGCGCTATAAAAAATTCTGGCGCTGGTTTGCAAAATAGCGGCACAATCTGTGCCGCAGCCCGCATATTTGCCGCATTACGCTAAAAGTTCGCTGTTATCAGGTTGATAAACTTCGCAGATAAGACCAGTATTTAGCTGCGAAAAGTAACGAAATAGATATAATGCCCGGCTTCAGTTGCAATGATGCTTCATTTTTCGCCTTGATAAAGGTGACAAATGGCTTCTCACAAGGTATTTTACGCGATGCCTCGATTATTGCAGGAGATAGCAGCAAAATGGCGCACAATTTTCACATTCTGCTTTTGAACGGCCCCAACCTCAATTTACTGGGGACACGTGAGCCAGAAAAGTATGGGCATACCACGCTGACCGGGATCGTTGACGATCTGACATCGCAGGCCAGCGCGCTGAATGTGAAACTGAGCCATTTGCAGTCGAATGCAGAACACGTTCTGATTGAGCGTATTCACGAGGCGAGAGGCAATGTCGATTATATTGTCATCAATCCGGCGGCTTTTACTCATACCAGCGTGGCGCTACGCGATGCGCTGCTGGCGGTCGATATCCCTTTTATCGAGGTGCATATTACCAACGTACACGCCCGCGAGCCTTTTCGCCACCATTCCTGGCTTTCTGATATTGCTGCCGGCGTAATCTGTGGACTTGGCGTCGACGGTTACTCCTGGGCTTTACAAACGGCAGTAAAACGCCTGTCAAAATCAAATTAAATAGAGTACGGAACCACACTCATGGATATTCGTAAGATTAAAAAACTGATCGAACTGGTTGAAGAATCCGGTATCGCCGAACTTGAAATTTCCGAAGGCGAGGAATCCGTTCGCATCAGCCGCGCACCTGCAGCTCCCGCTTACCCGATGATGCAGCAGGCCTATGTTGCCCCTGCACCGCAGCCTGCTCTGGCTACTGCCGTCGCACCAGCCAGCGCCCCGGCAATGGAAGCGCCAGCCGCTGCGGAACTGAGCGGCCACATCGTTCGCTCTCCGATGGTCGGCACTTTCTATCGCACGCCGAGCCCGGACGCGAAAGCCTTTGTGGAAGTCGGTCAGAAAGTGAATATCGGCGATACCCTGTGCATCGTTGAAGCCATGAAGATGATGAACCAGATCGAAGCAGACAAGGCTGGCGTGGTTAAAGCTATCCTGGTCGAAAGCGGTCAACCTGTTGAGTTTGACGAGCCGCTGGTCGTCATCGAATAACGAGGCGCACCATGCTGGATAAAATTGTTATTGCCAACCGTGGTGAGATCGCCCTGCGCATTTTACGTGCCTGTAAAGAACTGGGCATTAAAACCGTAGCGGTGCACTCCACGGCGGATCGCGATCTGAAACATGTGCTGCTGGCGGACGAAACGGTCTGCATCGGTCCGGCGCAGTCAGTAAAAAGTTATCTGAATATCCCGGCGCTGATCTCCGCAGCGGAAATCACCGGCGCGGTGGCGATTCACCCCGGCTACGGCTTTTTGTCAGAAAACGCCGACTTTGCCGAACAGGTTGAGCGCTCCGGCTTTATCTTTATCGGTCCGCGTGCCGAAACCATCCGTCTGATGGGGGATAAAGTTTCCGCTATTAACGCGATGAAAAAAGCGGGCGTGCCTTGCGTACCGGGTTCTGATGGCCCGCTGGGCGACGATATGGATAAGAACCGCGCCATTGCTAAACGCATCGGCTATCCGGTAATTATCAAAGCCTCCGGCGGCGGCGGCGGACGCGGTATGCGCGTCGTTCGCAGCGATAAAGAGCTGGAAAACTCCATCAGCATGACGCGTGCGGAAGCGAAAGCCGCTTTCAATAACGACATGGTTTACATGGAGAAATACCTCGAAAACCCACGCCACATCGAGGTTCAGGTATTAGCAGATGGTCAGGGCAACGCTATTTATCTGGCCGAGCGTGACTGCTCCATGCAGCGCCGTCATCAGAAAGTGGTGGAAGAAGCCCCTGCGCCAGGTATTACCAGCGAAATGCGCCGTTACATTGGCGAACGCTGCACCCGTGCCTGCGTGGAAATCGGCTATCGCGGTGCAGGTACTTTCGAATTCCTGTATGAAAACGGCGAGTTCTACTTCATCGAGATGAACACCCGTATTCAGGTAGAACATCCGGTAACCGAGATGATTACCGGCGTGGATCTGATCAAAGAGCAGCTGCGTATCGCTGCCGGCCAGCCGCTCTCCATTAAACAGGAAGAAGTGGTAGTAAAAGGCCACGCGGTGGAGTGCCGTATCAACGCGGAAGATCCTAATACCTTCCTGCCGAGTCCGGGCAAAATCACTCGCTTCCATGCGCCGGGTGGTTTCGGCGTGCGCTGGGAATCGCATATCTATGCCGGTTACAGCGTGCCGCCTTACTACGATTCCATGATCGGTAAATTAATCACCTACGGTGAAAACCGTGACGTGGCGATTGCCCGCATGAAAAACGCACTGGCTGAACTGATCATCGACGGTATCAAAACCAACGTTGAGTTGCAGATGAAGATCATGTGCGATGAAAACTTCCAGCACGGTGGAACCAATATCCACTATCTGGAGAAAAAGCTGGGTCTGGTGGAGAAGTAATTCTCCCGTTGCCCCATTTGAGGCCGGCTTGTCCGGCCTTTTCTCTTTCTGGTTTCGTTCATAATGAAAGGCACGATTATGGATGCGCGCTTTATTCAGGCACACCGCGAGGCCCGCTGGTCTTTTTGGCTGGCGGTAGCGTATCTGACAGTATGGGCTCTGTGCGCCTGGCTGGGCGGCATGCAGCCGGGCATTACCGGGCTGCCGCGCTGGTTTGAACTCTCCTGTCTGTTTGCTCCGCTGCTGTTTATTTTTCTCTGCTGGCTGATGATTCGCACCTGCTTCCGCGATATTCCGCTGGAGGATGAACATGCAAGCTGAAGTGATTCTTCCCCTGTTGGGTTATCTGCTGCTGATCGCGGCGCTTTCCGTCTATGCGGTGCGCAAGCGTAGTCAGGGGCGCTTTCTCAATGAATATTTTCTCGGCGGGCGCTCGATGGGTGGTTTTGTGTTGGCGATGACGCTGACCACCACCTATATCAGCGCCAGTTCGTTTATCGGCGGGCCGGGCGCGGCTTATAAATATGGCCTCGGCTGGGTATTACTGTCGGTTATTCAGGTGCCTGCGGTCTGGCTGTCACTGGGCGTTCTGGGCAAAAAATTCGCTATTCTGGCACGGCGCTATAACGCGGTAACGCTCAACGATATGCTCTACGCCCGCTACCGCAGCACGCTGCTGGTCTGGCTGGCGAGCCTCAGCCTGCTGGTAGCCTTTATCGGCGCAATGACGGTACAGTTTATCGGCGGTGCCCGGCTGCTGGAGACGGCGGCTGGCGTACCCTACGATACCGGTCTGTTGGTTTTCGGTCTTACCATTGCGCTCTATACCGCTTTTGGCGGCTTTCGCGCCAGCGTGTTGAACGATGCTATGCAGGGCCTGGTGATGCTGGCGGGCACCTTTCTGCTACTGTTTGCGGTGATCCATACCGCTGGCGGTATGCACGCCGCCGTTACGAAACTACAGCGGATCGATCCGCGCCTGATTACACCGCAGGGTGTAGACGACATCATCAATCCGACCTTTCTCGCCTCTTTTGTTGTGCTGGTCTGCTTTGGCGTGATTGGCCTGCCGCACACCGCCGTACGCTGTATCTCCTATAAAGACAGCAAAGCGGTGCATCGCGGCATTCTGCTCGGCACGATAGTGATGACGATTCTGGTGCTGGGGATGCATCTGGCGGGTGCGCTGGGGCGGGCGATCCTGCCCGATATTTCGATTCCGGACCGCGTAATTCCGACGTTGATGCTGACCGTGCTGCCGCCGTTTGCCGCCGGTATCTTCCTCGCCGCGCCGATGGCCGCCATTATGTCCACCATCAACGCGCAGCTGCTGCAATCCTCCGCAACGATCGTGAAAGACCTCTATCTGCGCCTCTATCCACAACAGTTGCACAATGAGTTACGCCTGCGCCGCCTCTCCGGGATGATTACCCTGGTGCTGGGGCTGCTGCTGCTGCTGGCGGCATGGAACCCGCCCGATATGATTATCTGGCTCAACCTGCTGGCGTTTGGCGGCCTGGAAGCAGTATTCCTCTGGCCGCTGGTGCTGGGGCTGTATTGGGAGAAAGCGAATGCCGCGGGTGCCTTAAGCGCGATGATTATCGGCGCGGTATCCTATACGCTGCTGGCGGCGCTACATCTGGAGCCGGGAGGCTTCCATCCCATCGTGCCAGCCCTGCTGTTAAGCCTGCTGGCGTTTATTATTGGTAATCTGTTTGGCCGTCCAGCACCTGCTGCGGACAATGCTTCCACCGTATAAATAAAGAGAATTGCTATGCCCTGGATACAAATAAAGATCAATACTACCGGCGCGGATGCAGAAGCGCTGGGTGACCTGTTAATGGAACAGGGTGCCGTGTCGGTAACCTTCCAGGATACGCACGACACGCCGGTTTTTGAGCCGCTGCCTGGCGAGACGCGCCTGTGGGGTGATACCGACGCGATCGGCCTGTTTGATGCAGAAACGGATATGGCAGAGATCGTCAGCCTGCTGGAGCAGGATCCGCTGCTCGGACAAGGCTTTCGCCATAAGATCGAGCAGATCGAAGATAAAGACTGGGAACGCGAGTGGATGGAAAATTTTCATCCCATGCGCTTTGGTCAGCGGCTGTGGATCTGCCCCAGCTGGCGCGACGTGCCCGATCCTGATGCGGTAAATGTGATGCTCGATCCGGGCCTGGCCTTCGGCACCGGTACGCATCCCACGACGGCGCTCTGCCTGAGCTGGCTGGATGGTCTGAATCTGCAGGGCAAAACGGTCATCGATTTTGGCTGTGGTTCCGGCATTTTGGCTATCGCTGCGCTGAAGCTCGGCGCGGCTCAGGCAATCGGTATCGATATCGATCCGCAGGCGATTCAGGCCAGCCGAGATAATGCAGAACGCAACGGCGTCTCCGACCGACTGGCGCTCTATCTGCCCCACCAGCAGCCAGCCGAGCTCAGTGCCGATGTGGTAGTCGCGAATATTCTCGCCGGACCGCTGCGCGAGCTGGCACCACAGATTAGCGCCCTGCCGAAAAGCGGCGGGCATCTGGGGCTTTCCGGCATTCTCGCCAGCCAGGCCGAGAGCGTATGTGAAGCCTATGCCGAACGCTTCGCGCTCGATCCGGTAGCGGAAAAAGAGGAGTGGTGCCGTATTACTGGCATTTGCCGTTAACGTTCTCCATCATTGAGCGCGCTGCAAGCCACTATCGTAGCGCGCCATTTCCCTTTTCCGCTTTTCTATTAATTCAGGGACGATTATTTTTTGTACTATCCCTAAGAATTAAGGCGATATCGCTTTAATCACCAAGGCGCACAAGACGCCCGTATTAATCCAAATAAGGAATATCAGGATGCGAAATAAATCAACCGCACTACTGGGCTTGCTGCTGGCATGGACAACGTCAGCAGCTGCGGCTCCTCACTGGTCATATGAAGGCCAGACCTCGCCAGAAAACTGGGGCAAACTCAATGAACAGTGGCAAACCTGTAACGCAGGCAAGTATCAGTCGCCGATAGATATCAGAAACCCGGTAGCTGGCAATCTGCCGCCGTTAGATCTCAACTTTTCCACCCATGCCAAAACCATCATCAACAATGGTCACACGGTTCAGATTGCCGTTGAGGATGAAGATGATTTCAAACTGGATGAGCAACGCTGGGTCTTAAAGCAGTTCCATTTCCATGCCCCCAGCGAAAACCATATCAACGGACAAAGCTTTCCGCTTGAAATCCACTTCGTGCACGCCAACAGCGAAGATGAGCTGGCGGTAATTGCAGTGATGATGACGCCGGGTAAAGCTAATACCGCGCTGGAAACCATTCTGAATGTGCTGCCTGAGCAGGAAAACCAGGAAGTGCCGTTAAACCAGAAGTTCGCTCTGGAGTCGCTTTTCCCACAGGATAAGCACTATTACCGTTTCAGCGGCTCACTTACCACGCCGCCCTGTAGCGAAGGCGTTATCTGGCTGGTAATGAAGCAGCCTGTTGAAGCCTCCGAAGCACAGCTGAAACGCTTTACTGAGGCGCTGCGTCACTCCAACAACCGTCCGTTGCAGCCGCTGCACGGTCGTCAAATCGTTCACTAACGGCAGTTTCTTACCTGCCCAGACGCGTGATTCCTTCTGAAAGTTCGGTTTTACGCGTCTGAAACCGCCTTTTAGAGTGCGGAGGCGATCACAATTTAAGAAAAATCTTTGCTCACAATTTCAGCTTATATTTATAATTGCCTGTTTTTAAAAGAAAAGTTTTTATTGAACGAACAGTAGCCTACATTTCCATGATTTTTCCCCGCTGATTGTTCAAAGTTTGGCCTTTCATCTTCGCTAAAAAATGCGTAATATACGCCGCCTTGCGAGTAGATATGGTCACTTCTTTTTCATGCGCATTGGACAACACCAGCTCCGTAACCAATTGATAGCCGCTCCGATGGCCGGTATTACCGATAAGCCTTTCAGGACGCTCTGCTATCAGATGGGAGCCGGTATGACCGTTTCTGAGATGATGTCGTCGAACCCAGAGGTTTGGGCCAGCGATAAATCTCGTTTGCGTATGGTACACAGTGACGAGCCCGGAATTCGCACCGTGCAAATTGCCGGTTGCGATCCTGATGATATGGCCGAAGCGGCGCGGATTAATGTGGCATCCGGCGCACAGGTTATTGATATCAATATGGGCTGCCCGGCAAAAAAGGTAAATCGTAAGATGGCCGGCTCTGCCTTACTGCAGTATCCCGACGTGGTGAAAAGTATTCTTACCGCGGTGGTAAATGCCGTAGACGTACCGGTGACCTTAAAGATACGTACCGGCTGGGACAGAGAAAACCGTAATTGCACTGAAATTGCCCAATTGGCTGAACGTTGTGGTATCCAGGCCCTGACCATTCATGGACGTACCCGCGCCTGTTTGTTCAACGGCAATGCTGAATACGACAGCATTCGGACAGTTAAGCAGAACGTTTCCATTCCGGTTATCGCGAACGGAGACATTACTGACCCGCACAAGGCCAGAGCGGTGCTCGACTATACGGGGGCTGATGCCCTGATGATAGGCCGCGCCGCTCAGGGAAGACCGTGGATCTTCCGGGAAATCCAGCATTATCTGGACACTGGGGAGTTGCTCCCACCCATGCCACTGGCAGAAGTGAAGCGCTTGCTCATCGAGCACATACGGGAACTGCACGACTTTTACGGTCACGGCAAGGGATACCGTATTGCACGAAAACACGTCTCCTGGTATCTCCAGGAGCACGCCCCGAACGACCAGTTTCGGCGCACATTCAACGCCATAGAGGATGCCAGCGAACAGCTGGAGGCGTTGGAGGCATACTTCGAAAAACTTGCGTAAACGAAATAAAGAGCTGACAGAACTATGTTCGAACAACGCGTAAATTCTGACGTACTGACCGTTTCTACCGTTAACTCACAGGATCAGGTAACGCAAAAGCCGCTGCGTGATTCGGTAAAACAGGCACTGAAGAACTATTTTGCTCAACTGAATGGTCAGGATGTGAATGACCTGTATGAGCTGGTACTGGCTGAAGTAGAGCAGCCTCTGTTGGACATGGTGATGCAATATACCCGTGGCAACCAGACCCGTGCAGCCCTGATGATGGGCATCAACCGCGGTACGCTGCGTAAGAAACTGAAAAAATACGGTATGAACTAATCCTCACCGCCGTAAAAAAGGCGCTCCTTCGGGATGCGCCTTTTTTATTGCCTGGATCTTATTTTTTGTCGACTTTTTGTAAATTTAGGTTTACCTGCCTAACTTCTCCATCCTACCGCTGTCTGAGTATCTGTACCGCGATTGATTGAAATCCGATTGACATCATTATGCGTTACAACCTTTTTTATTGCATAAGTGAGAGTCATGAAATCGTCGCCACAATTTAGTTTTGATCTGCTACATCCTCGCTATTGGTTGAATTGGTTTGGTCTTATCGTTCTGTTCCTGCTGGTACAACTTCCCTTTCCAATGATTGAACGACTTGGCGTCTGGATGGGGCGCACCTCAATGCGTTTTCTTCCACGGCGAGTACGCATTACGCGCCGTAACCTTGAACTCTGCTTTCCGGACCTCAGCCCTTACGAACTGGATCAGCGTATCGTGCATAACTTCGAATCATTAGGCATGGGCCTGATGGAAACCGGCATGGCATGGTTCTGGCCAGATAGCCGGGTTAAACGCTGGTTTACCGTTAATGGCCTGCATAACCTGCAGGCGGCGCAGCAGAACAAACGTGGCGCGCTGATCATTGGCGTACATTTTATGTCGCTGGAGCTGGGCGGGCGCACGATGGGGCTATGTCAGCCAATGATGGCAATGTATCGTCCCCATAACAGTAAACTAATGGAGTGGGTACAAACCAAAGGTCGCACCCGCTCGAATAAAGCGATGATAGATCGTCGCGATCTGCGCGGCATGGTGAAAGCCCTGAAACAGGGCGAAGCGGTCTGGTTTGCTCCCGATCAGGATTACGGTCCGAAAGGTAGCGTGTTCGCTCCGCTATTTGCGGTGCCTCAGGCAGCGACCACCAGCGGTACTTTTATGCTTGCTCGCCTGGCACGTCCGGCAATGATTACCGTAGTGCTGATTCGTAAAGAACGCGGTCAGGGCTATGAACTGGTGATTCAGCCACAGCTGGAAGATTATCCGCTGGATGATGAACAGGCTGCCGCCGCCTATATGAATAAAATTATCGAGCGGGAAATCCTGCGTGCGCCCAGCCAGTATTTATGGCTGCACCGCCGGTTTAAGACACGCCCGACTGGCACCGCCTCTCTTTATTAAGCTATCTCATCCTTATAGCCCGTCCGTTGCCAGACTGACGGGCTTTTTTTTATCCCACCGGTGCAATCTGCATTAACGCGCGCCAGCTCACATTGTCGAAACGGAAAAGATCTCATTGCACACTTTGTGATCGCATCGACTTACGCTGCATCATACTGGTGCGCGATAGTAACCTGACCATCCAGTTACGCTGAGTTATCACCACTCTCTTCCCCGAATTCAGGAATCTATCACTCTGGCACCTTCTTTGCAGAGTAGTGGATGGCTGACCGCCGCAGACAGGAAAAGCGCATTTCCGCGCTCGTCACAACAACAATAACGCCCATGCCACACAGGATAATGTATGAATAAGAAAATGCTTTCCGCTTTGGTCACCGCCGCGTCGCTGTTCGCTGTGGCGAATCAGGCTCACGCCGGGACAACGCTTGACGCAATTAAGAAGAAAGGGTTTGTGCAGTGCGGGATCAGCGATGGTCTGCCGGGTTTTTCCTACGCTGACGCTAGCGGAAAATTTACCGGCCTGGATGTGGATATCTGCCGGGCTACCGCTGCCGCGATATTTGGCGATGCCACTAAGGTTAAATATACGCCACTGACGGCTAAAGAGCGCTTTACCGCCTTACAGTCTGGCGAAGTGGACATTTTGTCGCGCAATACCACCTGGACTTCATCACGTGATGGCGGCATGGGCTTCCTGTTTGCTGGCGTGAACTACTATGACGGCATCGGTTTTCTGACCCACAACAAAGCGGGCCTGAGGAGTGCCAAAGAACTGGACGGCGCAACCGTCTGTATCCAGGCCGGCACTGATACTGAACTGAACGTGGCTGACTATTTCAAAGCCAACAAGATGCAGTACACCCCGGTTACTTTCGATCGCTCGGACGAATCGGCCAAGGCGCTCGACAGCGGGCGCTGCGATACTCTTGCCTCTGACCAGTCGCAGCTTTATGCGCTGCGGATCAAACTAGGCAAACCGGATGAATTTATTGTCCTGCCGGAAGTGATCTCAAAAGAGCCGCTGGGCCCGCTGGTACGCCGCGGCGACGATGAGTGGTTTACCATCGTGAAGTGGTCTTTTTACGCCATGCTGAATGCTGAAGAGATGGGTATCAGCGCTAAAAACGTAGATCAAATGGCCGCTAAACCTACTACGCCTGATATGGCGCATCTGCTGGGTAGCGAAGGCGATTTTGGCAAGGATTTGAAGTTAGATAACAAGTGGGCCTACAACATTATCAAGCAGGTCGGCAATTACCAGGAGAGTTTCGATCGCAACGTTGGTAAAGACAGCCCGCTGAAAATTGCCCGTGGTCAGAATGCGCTCTGGAAAGATGGCGGAATTCAGTACGCGCCGCCCGTGCGCTAACTTCCATTATTAAACCGGGCGTCATTGCGGCGCCCACGCCGGTATTCTCGTTATTGAGGTTTATCATGCTGCAACGTTCAGGCATGAAAAGGGATTTTTCATTCTCAAATCCGGCGGTTCGCGCCTGGCTTTATCAGATCCTGGCGATCATTACCGTTTTAGCTGCAGTGGGTTACCTTATCCATAATAGCGTAGCCAATCTGGCAAACCGCGGCATAACCTCCGGCTTCGGCTTTTTAGAACGCAACGCTGGCTTTGGCATTGTGCAGCATCTTATCGATTATTCGGAAGGTGATACCTATGCCCGCGTTTTCCTGGTCGGATTAACCAATACGCTGCTGGTTTCCGCCCTCTGTATTTTATTCGCTTCGGTGCTTGGCTTTTTTATCGGCCTGGCGAGGCTCTCTGATAACTGGCTGCTGCGTAAACTCTCCACTATCTACATTGAGATCTTCCGTAATATTCCGCCGCTGCTGCAAATCTTTTTTTGGTATTTCGCCGTCCTGCGTAACCTGCCCGGCCCGCGCCAGGCCATCAGCGCGTTCGATCTGGCATTTATCAGTAATCGTGGACTCTATATTCCCTGGCCGGAATACAGCGCGGGAACCGTCCCTTTTATTATCGCGCTACTGCTGGCATTCATCCTTTCAGCGGCGCTGTTTCGTTATCACCGACGCTATCAGCTAAAAACCGGACGGCTACGCCGCACCTGGCCCGCGGCGCTGGCGATGCTGATAGTGTTTCCCGGAATATCATACCTGTTGTTTGGTGCGGCGATACACTGGGACGTGCCTGCCCTGCGCGGCTTTAATTTTCGTGGCGGCTTTGCGTTAATCCCTGAGCTGGCAGCGCTGACGCTGGCGCTCTCTATCTATACCTCTTCGTTTATTGCCGAGGTCATTCGCTCCGGCATCCAGTCGGTACCGCACGGCCAGCATGAGGCAGCAATGTCGCTCGGCCTGCCAAACCCGGTAACGCTACGGCAGGTGATTATCCCGCAGGCGATGCGGGTCATTATTCCGCCGTTAACCAGCCAGTACCTGAATATTGTTAAAAACTCTTCTCTGGCCGCCGCCATTGGCTATCCCGATATGGTGTCGCTGTTTGCCGGAACGGTGCTGAATCAAACCGGCCAGGCAATTGAAACCATCGCGATCACTATGGCGGTTTACCTGACTATCAGTTTGCTGATTTCTCTGCTGATGAATATCTACAACCGCAAAATCGCGCTGGTTGAGCATTAAAAGGTACGCACTATGACAACAGTCACGACTGATCATCTCCCTCCGGTACCGACGAACGTACTAATGCGCGCTGTCCAATGGATGCGTAAGAATCTCTTTTCCAGCTGGTTTAACTCAATCCTGACTTTGCTGTGTTTGTGGCTATTCTGGCAGATTATACCGCCTGCACTGAACTGGCTGCTTTTGCAGGCTAACTGGGTGGGCGACAGCCGGGCTGACTGCACCAAAGATGGTGCCTGTTGGGTGTTTATCCATGCACGCTTTGGCCAGTTTATGTATGGACTCTATCCTCATGAACTGCGCTGGCGCATTAACCTGACGCTGGCGATCGGCGTGCTTTCACTGATTCCGATGTTTATTCGCCTCCTTCCCCGGCGCGGTCGCTACATCGCCGCCTGGGCCGTTATCTATCCGCTATTTGTCTGGCTGATGCTTTATGGTGGGCTGTTTGGGCTGGAGCGCGTCGAAACACGCCAGTGGGGTGGCTTAACGCTGACGCTGATTATCGCCGCGGTGGGCATCGCTGGCGCATTGCCGTTGGGTATTCTGCTGGCATTGGGCCGACGCTCATCGATGCCGATAGTCAGAACGCTCTCAACAATCTTTATTGAGTTCTGGCGTGGCGTACCGCTGATTACCGTTTTATTTATGTCATCGGTTATGCTGCCGCTCTTTATGGCGGAAGGGACTTCCATCGATAAGCTGGTAAGGGCGCTGGTCGGCATTATTCTGTTCCAGTCCGCTTATGTTGCTGAAGTGGTCAGGGGCGGACTACAGGCGCTGCCAAAAGGACAAACTGAAGCAGCAGAATCGCTGGCGTTAGGCTACTGGAAAACGCAGCTGCTGGTGATCTTGCCGCAGGCGCTAAAGCTCACCATTCCCGGACTGGTCAATACCATTATTGCGCTGTTTAAAGATACCAGTCTGGTCATCATTATCGGCCTGTTCGATCTTTTTAGTAGCGTACAGCAGGCTACCGTCGATCCTGAATGGCTGGGGATGTCCACGGAAGGCTATGTATTCGCCGCGCTGATCTACTGGATCTTCTGTTTCAGCATGTCGCGCTACAGCCAGCATCTGGAAAAACGTTTTCACACCGGGCGTAAACCTTATTAAGGATCACATCATGCCATCCGTAACGCACTCCACTGAAGCGATGATCACGCTCGAAAACGTGAATAAATGGTACGGTCAGTTTCACGTGCTGAAGAATATTAATCTAACGGTTAAACCACGAGAACGTATTGTATTATGCGGGCCGTCCGGTTCAGGAAAATCAACCACGATACGCTGTATTAATCATCTGGAAGAGCATCAGCAAGGGCGCATCGTCGTGGACGGCATTCATCTGAATGAGGACTTACGCAATATAGAGAAAGTACGCACGGAAGTAGGGATGGTATTTCAACACTTTAACCTGTTTCCTCATCTGACCGTTTTACAAAACTGTACGCTGGCACCGCTCTGGGTACGCAAAATCGCCAGAAAAGAAGCGGAAGAGCTCGCTATGCATTATCTGCAACGGGTGCGGATCGCTGAGCATGCGCATAAGTTTCCAGGACAACTTTCCGGTGGTCAACAACAGCGCGTAGCGATTGCACGTTCGCTCTGCATGAAGCCGAAAATCATGCTGTTTGATGAGCCGACGTCTGCGCTCGATCCTGAAATGGTTAAGGAAGTGCTGGATACCATGATAGGACTGGCAGAGGATGGCATGACGATGCTTTGCGTTACTCACGAAATGGGATTTGCCCGCACCGTTGCCGATCGCGTAATTTTTATGGATAGCGGGGAGATCGTTGAACAGGCACCGCCGCAAGAGTTTTTTGCCCATCCTCGCTCAGAAAGAACGCGCAAATTTCTGTCGCAGGTTATACATTAGCTGGGCGCAGCCCTGGCAAACGCCGGGGCGTTTCATTACCGTCTGCTGTAGTAAAGCCGATACGACAGAAACGAAAAAGCCTCAGCTTTCGCTGAGGCTTCGTCGTTTGTTTGATGCCTGGCAGTTCCCTACTCTCGCATGGGGAAGCCCCACACTACCATCGGCGCTACGGCGTTTCACTTCTGAGTTCGGCATGGGGTCAGGTGGGACCACCGCGCTCTTGCCGCCAGGCAAATTCTTTATAAGCTGTCAAAGACGACTTATTTAATCTTTTTTAAAGGGGCCGCAATCTTGCTCGCCCTGCGTAAAACTGGTGCTGATACCCAGAGTCGAACTGGGGACCTCACCCTTACCAAGGGTGCGCTCTACCAACTGAGCCATATCAGCACACTAAATTTGATGCCTGGCAGTTCCCTACTCTCGCATGGGGAAGCCCCACACTACCATCGGCGCTGCGGCGTTTCACTTCTGAGTTCGGCATGGGGTCAGGTGGGACCACCGCGCTCTCGCCGCCAGGCAAATTCTTGTCGCCGGAACGCGCTTTTACCCGCTCCCGCTTGATGCTTTAATCCGGTGAACAAACTGAAAATTCTCGCGTCTCTCTCTTTCCCCAAAACGCTTCCGGCGTTGTAAGGTTAAGCCTCACGGGTCATTAGTACCGGTCAGCTCAACGCATCGCTGCGCTTACACACCCGGCCTATCAACGTCGTCGTCTTCAACGTCCCTTCAGGAGGCTCAAAGGCCTCAGGGAAGACTCATCTCGAGGCAAGTTTCGTGCTTAGATGCTTTCAGCACTTATCTCTTCCGCACGTAGCTACCGGGCAGTGCCATTGGCATGACAACCCGTACACCAGCGGTGCGTTCACTCCGGTCCTCTCGTACTAGGAGCAACCCCTCTCAGTCTTCCAGCGCCCACGGCAGATAGGGACCGAACTGTCTCACGACGTTCTAAACCCAGCTCGCGTACCACTTTAAATGGCGAACAGCCATACCCTTGGGACCTACTTCAGCCCCAGGATGTGATGAGCCGACATCGAGGTGCCAAACACCGCCGTCGATATGAACTCTTGGGCGGTATCAGCCTGTTATCCCCGGAGTACCTTTTATCCGTTGAGCGATGGCCCTTCCATTCAGAACCACCGGATCACTATGACCTGCTTTCGCACCTGCCCGAGCCGTCACTCTCGCAGTCAAGCCAGCTTATGCCATTGCACTAACCTCACGATGTCCGACCGTGATTAGCTGACCTTCGTACTCCTCCGTTACGCTTTGGGAGGAGACCGCCCCAGTCAAACTACCCACCAGACACTGTCCGCAGCCCGGGTAACGGGCCTACGTTAGAACACCAGCCATTAAAGGGTGGTATTTCAAGGGCGGCTCCACGCGGACTGGCGTCCGCGCTTCAAAGCCTCCCACCTATCCTGCACATCAAGGACCGGTGTTCAGTGTCAAGCTGTAGTAAAGGTTCACGGGGTCTTTCCGTCTTGCCGCGGGTACACTGCATCTTCACAGCGAGTTCAATTTCACTGAGTCTCGGGTGGAGACAGCCTGGCCATCATTACGCCATTCGTGCAGGTCGGAACTTACCCGACAAGGAATTTCGCTACCTTAGGACCGTTATAGTTACGGCCGCCGTTTACCGGGGCTTCGATCAAGAGCTTCGCGTTGCCGCTGACCCCATCAATTAACCTTCCGGCACCGGGCAGGCGTCACACCGTATACGTCCACTTTCGTGTTTGCACAGTGCTGTGTTTTTAATAAACAGTTGCAGCCAGCTGGTATCTTCGACTGGCCTCGGCTCCGGGAGCAAGTCCCCTCACCTACGCGCCAGCGTGCCTTCTCCCGAAGTTACGGCACCATTTTGCCTAGTTCCTTCACCCGAGTTCTCTCAAGCGCCTTGGTATTCTCTACCTGACCACCTGTGTCGGTTTGGGGTACGATTCCGCGTTACCTGGAGCTTAGAGGCTTTTCCTGGAAGCAGGGCATTTGTTGCTTCAGCGCCGTAGCGCCTCGTCATCACGCCTCAGCCTTAAGCATCCGGATTTGCCTGGATGCTCAGCCTACACGCTTAAACCGGGACAACCGTCGCCCGGCCAACATAGCCTTCTCCGTCCCCCCTTCGCAGTAACGCCGAGTACGGGAATATTAACCCGTTTCCCATCGACTACGCCTTTCGGCCTCGCCTTAGGGGTCGACTCACCCTGCCCCGATTAACGTTGGACAGGAACCCTTGGTCTTCCGGCGAGCGGGCTTTTCACCCGCTTTATCGTTACTTATGTCAGCATTCGCACTTCTGATACCTCCAGCATGCCTCACAGCACACCTTCGCAGGCTTACAGAACGCTCCCCTACCCAACAACACTTACGTGTCGCTGCCGCAGCTTCGGTGCATGGTTTAGCCCCGTTACATCTTCCGCGCAGGCCGACTCGACCAGTGAGCTATTACGCTTTCTTTAAATGATGGCTGCTTCTAAGCCAACATCCTGGCTGTCTGGGCCTTCCCACATCGTTTCCCACTTAACCATGACTTTGGGACCTTAGCTGGCGGTCTGGGTTGTTTCCCTCTTCACGACGGACGTTAGCACCCGCCGTGTGTCTCCCGTGATAACATTCTCCGGTATTCGCAGTTTGCATCGGGTTGGTAAGCCGGGATGGCCCCCTAGCCGAAACAGTGCTCTACCCCCGGAGATGAATTCACGAGGCGCTACCTAAATAGCTTTCGGGGAGAACCAGCTATCTCCCGGTTTGATTGGCCTTTCACCCCCAGCCACAGGTCATCCGCTAATTTTTCAACATTAGTCGGTTCGGTCCTCCAGTTAGTGTTACCCAACCTTCAACCTGCCCATGGCTAGATCACCGGGTTTCGGGTCTATACCCTGCAACTTAGCGCCCGGTTAAGACTCGGTTTCCCTTCGGCTCCCCTATGCGGTTAACCTTGCTACAGAATATAAGTCGCTGACCCATTATACAAAAGGTACGCAGTCACCTAACAAGTAGGCTCCCACTGCTTGTACGTACACGGTTTCAGGTTCTGTTTCACTCCCCTCGCCGGGGTTCTTTTCGCCTTTCCCTCACGGTACTGGTTCACTATCGGTCAGTCAGGAGTATTTAGCCTTGGAGGATGGTCCCCCCATGTTCAGACAGGATACCACGTGTCCCGCCCTACTCGTCGAACTCACAGCGCATGCGCTTTTGTGTACGGGACTGTCACCCTGTACCGTGCGCCTTTCCAGACGCTTCCACTAACACACGCGCTGATTCAGGTTCTGGGCTCTTCCCCGTTCGCTCGCCGCTACTCAGGGAATCTCGGTTGATTTCTTTTCCTCGGGGTACTTAGATGTTTCAGTTCCCCCGGTTCGCCTCATGCCACTATGTATTCATGACATGATAGTGCAACGGATTGCACTGGGTTTCCCCATTCGGGTATCGCCGGTTATTGCGGTTCATATCACCTTGCCGGCGCTTATCGCAGATTAGCACGCCCTTCATCGCCTCTGACTGCCAGGGCATCCACCGTGTACGCTTCGTCGCTTAACCTCACAACCCGCAAGCGTCTCGTGAGACACTTACCGGCGCGAGAAATTGAGAGACTCTGAACGGCTTCTGTAAAAAAGCCGCTCTTTCAAATTTTCAGCTTGTTCCGGATTGTTAAAGAGCAATACTTCACAATACATTCGTGAATGTATTCTGAAGTGGTCATCAACCTGGGCGTTGATGGTGGAGCTAAGCGGGATCGAACCGCTGACCTCCTGCGTGCAAAGCAGGCGCTCTCCCAGCTGAGCTATAGCCCCAGATATTTCGGTAAAACCCGCACACCGTAATTCTTTCTCAGGCAAGGCATACGTTCGGGAAGTTTACTTCGGTAAACGACCGGACGTATAACGCAGCATGAGGAAGAATTTGGTAGGCCTGAGTGGACTTGAACCACCGACCTCACCCTTATCAGGGGTGCGCTCTAACCACCTGAGCTACAAGCCTGCCGGGGTTTTACTGCTCATTATTTCTATCAGACAATCTGTGTGAGCACTTCACCGAATGGTATCCGCTGGTAAGGAGGTGATCCAACCGCAGGTTCCCCTACGGTTACCTTGTTACGACTTCACCCCAGTCATGAATCACAAAGTGGTAAGCGCCCTCCCGAAGGTTAAGCTACCTACTTCTTTTGCAACCCACTCCCATGGTGTGACGGGCGGTGTGTACAAGGCCCGGGAACGTATTCACCGTGGCATTCTGATCCACGATTACTAGCGATTCCGACTTCACGGAGTCGAGTTGCAGACTCCGATCCGGACTACGACGCACTTTGTGAGGTCCGCTTGCTCTCGCGAGGTCGCTTCTCTTTGTATGCGCCATTGTAGCACGTGTGTAGCCCTGGTCGTAAGGGCCATGATGACTTGACGTCATCCCCACCTTCCTCCGGTTTATCACCGGCAGTCTCCTTTGAGTTCCCGCCATCACGCGCTGGCAACAAAGGATAAGGGTTGCGCTCGTTGCGGGACTTAACCCAACATTTCACAACACGAGCTGACGACAGCCATGCAGCACCTGTCTCACGGCTCCCGAAGGCACAACCGCATCTCTGCAGTCTTCCGTGGATGTCAAGACCAGGTAAGGTTCTTCGCGTTGCATCGAATTAAACCACATGCTCCACCGCTTGTGCGGGCCCCCGTCAATTCATTTGAGTTTTAACCTTGCGGCCGTACTCCCCAGGCGGTCGACTTAACGCGTTAGCTCCGGAAGCCACGAGTCAAGCTCACAGCCTCCAAGTCGACATCGTTTACGGCGTGGACTACCAGGGTATCTAATCCTGTTTGCTCCCCACGCTTTCGCACCTGAGCGTCAGTCTTCGTCCAGGGGGCCGCCTTCGCCACCGGTATTCCTCCAGATCTCTACGCATTTCACCGCTACACCTGGAATTCTACCCCCCTCTACGAGACTCAAGCCTGCCAGTTTCGGATGCAGTTCCCGGGTTGAGCCCGGGGATTTCACATCCGACTTGACAGACCGCCTGCGTGCGCTTTACGCCCAGTAATTCCGATTAACGCTTGCACCCTCCGTATTACCGCGGCTGCTGGCACGGAGTTAGCCGGTGCTTCTTCTGCGGGTAACGTCAATGACGAGCCGTATTAAGGCTCATCCCTTCCTCCCCGCTGAAAGTACTTTACAACCCGAAGGCCTTCTTCATACACGCGGCATGGCTGCATCAGGCTTGCGCCCATTGTGCAATATTCCCCACTGCTGCCTCCCGTAGGAGTCTGGACCGTGTCTCAGTTCCAGTGTGGCTGGTCATCCTCTCAGACCAGCTAGGGATCGTCGCCTTGGTGAGCCGTTACCCCACCAACAAGCTAATCCCATCTGGGCACATCCGATGGCGTGAGGCCCGAAGGTCCCCCACTTTGGTCCGCAGACGTTATGCGGTATTAGCCACCGTTTCCAGTGGTTATCCCCCTCCATCGGGCAGTTTCCCAGACATTACTCACCCGTCCGCCACTCGTCGGCAAAGAAGCAAGCTTCTTCCCGCTACCGTTCGACTTGCATGTGTTAGGCCTGCCGCCAGCGTTCAATCTGAGCCATGATCAAACTCTTCAATTAAAGTCTGATGCTCAGAGAAAAACGTCGTAATGAATTACGTGTTCACTCAGAGACTTTGATACTGCAATTAGTTTGCGATATCCGTTCCGTGAGTGCCCACACAGATTGTCTGATAAATTGTTAAAGAGCAGTGCAACAGGGCGCTTCGCCGTGCTGCGAGGTGGCGTATATTACGCTTTCCTCTTTCAGAGTCAACCCCTTTTTCAGGAAGTTTTTCTCCGGCGATTCAGAACCGCTGAACCGCTCAACACCGCGTGGCGTAAGCCGTTGTGCCGTGTCGATGGAGGCGCATTATAGGGATCCGAATTCGTAGCACAAGACTTTTTTCGATCTTTTTTTGCGGTTGCTTTCTTTTCGCACTTTTCGCTGCGTTCTTATGCGATCGGCTTAAAATTCCCGCACAATATCAAGGTACGCTCAGATTATTATCCGCTACGCTGCCCGCAACCTGTTAAGGAGAAAAAGCATGTCCTCAGTTTTACGCCCGTTTAAGGAAACTTTTCCACGCCTCGGCGATCGTGTCATGGTGGATACCGCCAGCGTCGTCATTGGCGACGTCACGCTGAATGATGACGTCAGCATCTGGCCATTGGTTGCGATACGTGGAGACGTGAATAAAGTCGTGATTGGCAAACGCAGTAATATTCAGGACGGCAGTGTTCTGCACGTCACCCACAAATCCGCCAGCCAGCCAGAGGGTTTCCCCTTAATCATTGGTGAAGAGGTCACCGTTGGTCATAAGGCGATGTTACACGGCTGTACTATTGGTAACCGCGTGCTGGTTGGAATGGGCTCGATAGTACTGGATGGCGCTATTGTAGAAGATGAGGTCATGATTGGTGCCGGCAGCCTTGTTCCCCCGGGAAAACGTCTTGAGAAAGGTTATCTCTATTTAGGTAGCCCGGTAAAACAAATTCGCCCGCTGAATGAGAAAGAGATCGAAGGCCTACGTTACTCAGCGAACAATTATGTCCGCTGGAAAGATGACTATCTGGCTCAGGAAAGCCAAATCCAACCCTGACTATCTTCCTGTTGGTCTTCAATCAAAGCTTGCGCCTGATCTTCCAGATCCCAACGGTGTTGCTGAAATATCGCCAGTGGTTCGTTATTGCCACCGAACCGCTGGAGTAAAACACTTCCTGAAATAGCACAGGTTAACTGGAAGCCATTCACCATAGCGGGAAAACAAACTGCTTGCCGCTGTTCATCCCAGCTTTCACGATCGGGAAACTGTATTGCCTGATTCATGCTGACAGCTCAGCCTGCAAACGATTAATTACTGGTTCAATTTCTGGCATAACCTGATGCCAGAGCAGAAAGGCATGCGCCGCCTGCCCCACCAGCATACCTAACCCATCAGCCATTGCCGTCGCGCCAGCCTGCTGACACCAGCGTAAAAAAGGCGTAGCGCCCTTCTGATAAAACATGTCATAACAGCGCGTATCCGTCTGGATTAGCGTCGCAGGCAACTGCGGAATATCGCCGTTCACCCCGCTGGAGGTGGCATTGATAATCAAATCAAAATGCCTGCTGGACAATTCAGTTGGCGCCAACGCATCAATTTCACCGGTATGGGCAAAAATAGCGGCCAGTTCACTGGCTCGCGCCGGTGTACGGTTAGTTAGCGTCAGCGTGCAGCCAAAAGAGAGTAAAGGCAGAATTACGCCCCGTGCCGCGCCACCAGCACCAATCAGCAACACGTTATCTCCGGGTTTTATCAGCGCCAGCCTTTGTAGATCGCTGAGTAGACCAATGCCATCGGTATTATCTCCAAGCAGGCGGCCATCTGCGCGCTGATGCAACGTATTAACGGCTCCCGCCAGCGCTGCCCGTTCGGTAAGCTCATCGGCCAGTTCATACGCCTGTTGTTTAAACGGCAACGTAATATTCGCGCCACGTCCTCCCTGTTGCAGGAAGTGTTGAACCGTTTGGCTAAAACTATCGAGCGGAGAAAGCAAACTGCCATAGCGATGTTCAATCCCCGTCTGCTGCGCAAAACAGCGATGAATTAGCGGCGACTTGCTATGTGAAATCGGATTGCCGATGACAACAAAATTATCCATTCCCTATCCCTGACGAATAATGTCGCCGCTGATAATATCGCGAATTTCTGAAGGATTAAGGCGCCCGCCGGTCTCACCATGTAACACCGGAAAATGTTTACCAAATTGCTGCAGCACCTCTTCCACATTACGGCAGGGCGGCTGGCCGCTCAGGTTAGCGCTGGTAGAAACCAGCGGCTTGCCAAATGCGCGACAAAGCGCCTGCACTGCCGGATGAGCGCTAACGCGTACTGCCAGCGTATCAAAACGCCCTGTCAGCCAGCGCGGCGTTTGCGGAAGTGCTGGCAGAACCCAGGTTACCGGCCCCGGCCAGGTTGCAAACATCTTTTCACGCTGCACAACCGACAGTTCACGGTCTGAAACGTAAGGTTCGAGCTGCTGATAGTCCGCAGCGATGAGAATTAATCCTTTTTCTACTGGACGTTGTTTAAACGCCAGTAATTCCATAACCGACTTTTCATTATCCGGATCGCAGCCCAGGCCGAATACCGCTTCTGTGGGATAGGCAATTACCGCCTGTTGTTGAAGCTGTTGTACGCACCAGTCGAGAGTTCCGGGAAGAAGTTGTTTATTCACTGCTGTTTCCTGCACTAACGGGTTTACCGCAGGCTTTACTGGCGCAAAAGCGCTTCAGACCCTGAGCGGTTTTTTTCTCAATTAATAAGGGGAAGTGACAGAAAGCACAAGATCCTTCTTTTGGCGTAAAATTTACCGCAAACTGACAATCAGGATAGCGATCGCAGGCGTGGAAAGTTTTACCAAAGCGCGAACGGCGCTGTACAAGATGACCTTGCTGACACTGCGGACAGGCAATACTGGTTTCATCCGGACGATCGATCGTTTCGGTATGTTCGCATTCAGGATACTGGCTGCAGCCGATAAACATGCCATAGCGGCCCTGCCGTAATACCAGATCGGCCTGACACAACGGACAATGCTGCCCCTCCAGAACCTTAACAATATGCCCATCCGCCTGATTTTTTAGCGGGCGAACATAGTCGCAATCTGGATAATGCGAACATCCAAGAAAAGGCCCATGCTTTCCGGAGCGAATAACGAGCTCTGCCCCACAAACGGGGCAGGGTTCATATTTTCGCACTGTGAAAAGTGCTGGTTTACTCATTATGTTGTGCCACTGAGATAGAACTCAGTGCATCATTCCTTCATTAGCGTCAAAAAGCAGTTCTTCCATTTGCTGATAGGCATTTTCGCATCCTGGGATGTTAAACAGCACCATCAACACCACCCATTTTAGATCTTCCAGATCGAACTCAAGCGTATCCAGAGCCATTATCCGTTCGATAACCATTTCGCGCGTTTCCAGATTGAGCACCTGAATCTGCTCAAGAAACAGAATGAAACCGCGACAGCTGGCATCAAGACGCTGACATTCCTGATCGGTATAGATACGCATCGAGAGCGGATCGGTGGTCAGCAGTATCGGCGCAACAAGGCCTTCCTGATAATCTGCTAGTTTTTCCAGCCAGTTCAACGCATTATAAATATCATCACGATGAAAGCCAGCATCGGCCAGATCGTCCGTCAGTTTATCCTGATCAACGCGCATCTCTGCTTCGCTGTGAATATAAGTTTCAAACAAGTACATTAGTACGTCGAACATGGCCTGCCCTCCTTAATCGGACATAGCCGCCGGGTACAGCTGCGATCCATCCTGCTAACTCCAGCTCAAGCAGTTTAGCTATGATGGCTGGCACAGGTTGGCCGGCACGTTCAGCGACGACGTCAACAGGTGTAACCTCATCTCCTACGTTAGCCAACACCTCGGCAAATGGCAATGGACCATCAGCATTGTCTGAAGAATTAATTCTATTCTGTGCAGGAAGCGGTAACCAATGAAGCGAACTGTTCAGCTGTTCAATGATGTTATTCGGATGCGCTACCAGAAAAGCACCCTGTTGAATGAGCCAGTGACTACCTTCGCTGGCCTGGCTGCCTAACGGCCCCGGTAACGCATAAATCTCACGATTCTGCTCTAATGCATAGCGTGCGGTCACCAGCGAACCGCTTTTAAGCGTCGCCTCAACCACCAGCACACCACGACTAAGCCCGCTAATAATACGATTACGGCGCGGGAAATTGTGAGCATAAGGCAACGTGCAAAGAGGAAACTCGGAAACCAACGCACCGCCTGCGGCAATAATTTCTTCCGCTAAGCCCTTATGAGTAGTGGGATAAATCTGCTCCAGCCCGCTTCCCAGTACGGCAATGGTTTTGCCATTGACGGCAAGCGCCGCCCGATGCGCCACTGCATCAATGCCTCGCGCTAAACCGCTGGTAATAGTCAATCCACTTAACGCAAGGCCTTGAGTAAAGTAATCCCCCCATTGCCTGCCATAATGTGACGCATTACGGCTACCGACAATTGCCAGCTGCGGTGACGCCAGCAATAGCGGATCGCCGCGTACCAAAATAGCAGCCGGATAACGCGTAATATCCTTTAGCTGTGGTGGATAACGCGCATCATCGGCGGTAAGCAAATGATGTCCCTGGCGCTCGAGCCAACGCTGCGTATGTTCGATATGTTTTTCAGGCACTGATTCAAAAGCCTGCGCCTGCTCACAATTAAGGCCAGCAGCCAGATAAAGACCGGCGTCACCACATTCGTTTTCAATTAATACCGTTGCCGCCCGCAGCATTTTTTCGCCGCATATTCCTTTTACACTCATCAGGCGTAGCCATACTTCTGCGGATGTCATTTAGCTTTCTCTCCTGGCGTGCATCAGCCCGTCTCTCCCTTGCCGCAATGCTGTCAATCAAGGTGTGAAATGTCTACAATAAGAGGTAACGATGGTTTCTTCTCTGAATACAGATCTGGAAAGTTATGTCAGTCTTGCATGTATTACATTATCCCGACGAGCGTCTTCGCATCGTCGCGCAGCCGGTAGCAGAAGTGAATGCAGAAATTCAGCGTATCGTCGATGATATGTTCGAAACAATGTACGCCGAAGAAGGGATTGGCCTGGCCGCTACGCAAGTAGATATCCACCAGCGCATTATCGTTATCGACGTATCGGAAAACCGAGATGAACGTCTGGTGCTGATTAACCCTGAACTGCTGGAAAAAAGTGGCGAAACAGGAATTGAAGAAGGCTGCCTCTCCATTCCTGAGCAGCGGGCGCTGGTGCCGCGTTCTGCGCGCGTTAAAATCCGGGCGCTGGATCGCGAGGGTAAATCGTTCGAGCTGGAAACGGATGGGTTATTGGCTATCTGCATCCAACATGAAATGGATCATTTGGTCGGTAAATTATTTGTCGATTATTTATCTCCGCTCAAACGCCAGCGCATTCGTCAAAAACTGGAAAAATTAGCTCGCCTTAATGCGCGTGCTTCCTGATAGTTAAGGAATAACGTGTCTGAATCGCTAAAAATTATATTTGCTGGTACGCCTGATTTTGCAGCACGTCACCTCGACGCGCTGTTGACGTCTGACCACCAGGTTGTTGGGGTTTTTACCCAGCCCGATCGCCCTGCCGGGCGCGGTAATAAATTAACACCCAGCCCGGTAAAACAGCTGGCGTTACAGCATGGACTATCGGTATTCCAGCCTAAATCGCTGCGTCCGGCCGACAGCCAGCAGCTGGTTGCTGAATTACAGGCTGATATTATGGTTGTTGTCGCCTATGGACTGATTCTGCCGCAGGCGGTACTGGATATGCCCCGTCTGGGCTGTATCAACGTGCACGGCTCCCTGCTTCCGCGCTGGCGCGGCGCGGCACCAATCCAACGCTCGCTGTGGGCTGGCGATAGTGAGACTGGCGTTACCATCATGCAGATGGATGCGGGACTGGATACCGGAGCTATGCTGTTGAAACTGGCATGCCCGATTTTAGCCGGGGATACCAGCGCAACGCTTTATGACAAGCTGGCAACCCTGGGCCCACAGGGGCTTCTGGAAACACTGACGCAGTTAAACGAAGGTAGCATCAAACCTCAGGCACAGGATGATGCGCTCGCGACTTATGCTGAAAAGCTAAGTAAAGAAGAGGCCCGGCTTGACTGGACGTTATCAGCCGCTCAGCTGGAACGCTGTATCCGTGCCTTTAATCCCTGGCCCGTTAGCTACTTCATGATTGAAGAGCAGCCGGTTAAAGTCTGGCAGGCTAACGTGCTGCCAGCACAGGACCAGCATCAGCCCGGTGAAATCATCGCAGCGGATAAAAATGGTATTCAGGTTGCTACTGCAGAAGGTTTGCTAAACATTCAGACCCTACAGCCTGCGGGTAAAAAGGCTATGTCAGCCCAGGATATTTTGAATTCGCGCCGCGAGTGGTTTACACCCGGCACCCGCCTCGCCTGATCTAAAGCCCGGTCTGTTAGCCGGGCTTGATTTATTGATGATTCAACTATGAAAAAAACGATCAACCTCCGCAGCCTGGCGGCACAAACGCTTGAGCGCGTGGTGGAACAAGGTCAGTCTTTAAGCAACCTGTTGCCCACCGCACAGAAAAATCTTTCTGATAAAGATAGTGCTCTGCTACAGGAACTCTGCTTTGGCGTGCTGCGTACTTTACCGCTGCTGGAGGCGGCTGTTCAGCAACTGATGTCACGTCCTCTGACTGGCAAGCAGCGCTCGCTGCACTTTCTGATTATGGTCGGCCTTTATCAGCTTCTGTATACACGCATTCCACCCCATGCTGCACTGGCGGAAACGGTCGAGGGTGCCGCCGTACTGAAACGTCCTCAGCTAAAAGGGTTGATTAACGGCGTTTTACGTCAGTTTCAGCGCCAGCAAGAAACGTTGATGCCGCAGCTTGAACAGGGAGCACCGCGTTCTCTTCACCCGGCATGGCTGTTAAAACGCTTGCAGCAGGCATGGCCAGAACAGTGGCAGCAAATCATCGAGGCAAATAATCAGCGCCCACCGATGTGGTTGCGCGTAAACCGCCGTCATCATAGTCGCGAAGCATGGCTGACCCTGTTACAAGCCAGCGGTAACAATGCAACACCGCATGCCAGTTATCCTGATGCTCTCATGCTGGAACAACCTACATCGGTAGCCCAGCTGCCGGGCTTCGAGCACGGTTGGGTGACTGTACAGGATGCTTCAGCTCAGGGCTGTGTCACTTTTCTCGATCCGCACAATGGCGAGACAATTCTCGATTTGTGTGCCGCACCAGGCGGTAAAACAACGCATATTCTGGAAGCCGCTCCTGAAGCTCGCGTAATGGCAGTAGATGTGGATGCACAACGTTTGAAGCGTGTGCATGAAAATTTAAAACGCCTGGGTATGCAGGCGGAAGTTAAACAGGGCGACGGACGTTTTCCTGAACAGTGGTGTGGCAATATACAGTTCGATCGTATTTTGCTGGATGCCCCCTGCTCCGCCACGGGCGTTATTCGTCGCCATCCTGACATTAAATGGCTAAGGCGCGATCGTGATGTCGCAGAACTTGCGGCATTACAGCGTGAAATTCTGGATGCTATCTGGCCCTACCTGAAAACTGGCGGTACCCTGTTGTATGCCACCTGCTCAGTTTTACCTGAGGAGAATCACTTACAGATTGAGCAGTTTCTTGCCCGCCATGCAGATGCAGAAGAGATACCGTTGGATAACAGCCCTCATGCCGGGTTACAAAACTACCCGCATCCACAGGGTGGCGATGGATTCTTTTACGCTAAGCTAATAAAAAAATAACGTAGCGCACGCTGCGGCAATTCATAAAGTTGAAACAACGATGAAGATAATCATTCTCGGAGCAGGTCAGGTAGGCGGTACGCTGGCTGAAAACCTGGTGGGCGAAAATAACGATATCACCGTAGTGGATACGGATGCGCTGCGCCTGCGTCAGTTACAGGATAAATTCGATTTACGTGTAGTACAGGGGCACGGTTCTCATCCACGGATTCTGCGGGAAGCAGGTGCGCAGGATGCCGATATGTTGGTTGCCGTTACCAGCTCAGATGAAACCAATATGATTGCCTGTCAGATCGCTTATACCCTCTTCAATACGCCTAATCGCATTGCCCGTATCCGTGCTGCCGATTACATCCGCGATGCAGACAAACTCTTTATCCCTGAAGCGGTACCCATCGATCACCTGATAGCTCCGGAGCAGCTGGTCATTGATAATATTTATCGTCTGATTGAATACCCCGGAGCGCTGCAGGTGGTCAACTTTGCTGAAGGTAAAGTCAGTCTGGCAGTGGTCAAAGCTTATTACGGTGGCCCATTGATCGGTAACGCGCTCTCTATAATGCGTGAGCATATGCCACATATAGATACTCGCGTTGCTGCTATTTTTCGCCAGGATCGTCCCATTCGTCCACAGGGATCAACAATTGTCGAAGCGGGCGATGAAGTCTTCTTTATTGCGGCCAGCCAGCATATCCGCGCGGTAATGAGTGAAATGCAGCGGCTGGAGAAACCTTATAAACGCATCATGTTAGTTGGCGGCGGGAATATCGGTTATGGCCTGGCACAGCGGCTGGAAAAAAATTACAGCGTAAAACTGATTGAACGTAATCAGCAACGTGCCGCAGAACTGGCAGAACGGCTACAGGACACCATTGTTTTTTATGGCGATGCTTCGGATCAGGAATTGCTGGCTGAAGAGCATATCGATCAGGTTGATCTTTTTATTGCCGTCACCAACGATGATGAAGCGAATATCATGTCCGCGATGCTCGCTAAAAAAATGGGTGCCAAAAAAGTGATGGTGTTGATCCAGCGGCGCGCCTATGTCGATCTGGTTCAGGGCAGCGTGATCGATATTGCGATCTCTCCACAACAGGCCACGATCTCTGCATTACTGGGCCACGTGCGTAAGGCAGATATTGTCAGCGTTTCTTCGCTAAGGCGCGGTGTCGCTGAAGCCATCGAAGCAATTGCCCACGGTGATGAAACAACCTCTCGTGTTGTCGGGCGTCTGATTGAAGATATTAAGCTACCACCGGGGACTATCATTGGTGCCGTGGTACGAGGCGATGATGTCATGATCGCCAATGACAATCTGCGTATCGAGCAGGGCGACCACGTGATTATGTTTTTGACCGACAAAAAATTTGTATCGGATGTAGAACGACTCTTCCAGCCCAGCCCCTTCTTCTTATAGCCTATACGGACAGCATGCCCGTTTGCTGTCCGCGAGTATTTCATTTTGTGATAATTCAGTTCTTTAATATTCGGTCATGGCAAACTGTGATTCGTTTGTTAGACTTTACACTTTGGCAATGGAAAGGAGCTGTTTATGAGTTTTTTCAAAGAATTCCGTGATTTTGCGATGCGCGGTAATGTCGTCGATCTCGCAGTGGGCGTCATCATCGGTGCGGCGTTCGGCAAAATTGTTTCATCGCTGGTGGCAAATATCATTATGCCGCCGCTGGGCCTGTTGATTGGCGGGGTAGATTTCAAACAATTTACCTGGGTATTGAAGGCGGCGCAGGGAGATACTCCCGCGGTTGTCATGGAGTACGGGATTTTTCTGCAAAACGTCTTCGACTTCGTCATCATCGCCTTCGCTATTTTCGTTGCGATTAAATTGATGAATAAGCTTCATACCAAGAAGGAAGTGGAAAAACCGGCTCCGAAACCCAGCGCAGAAGAAACGCTGTTAACTGAAATACGTGACTTACTGAAGCAGCAGAACGATAAAAACTGATATCAGCCAGCCGTTGCGAAGAGAGTAACGCTTTTACTCATCTTTTTTATCGCTTCGCTATTAAGCAGAAAGCCAGTGGTAAAGTCTGCTTTACCACTGGCCTCCCAGCCCGCCTTTTTGCAATGTTTATCTTTACGTCGATAGCTACCCTTACCTTTTACATTAGTCTCAACGCGCGTCTTAAAAAGCGGATCGTGTAACAGCGCCTCAAGCGCATTATCTTTGATCTTACCTTTTTTATGTTGGTAACCGGACATGGTATCTCCTCAAGTGTTGTCGGCTATCTATATAGAATCACTTCACTCTTTATTCAAGGCTAAGCAGAATATTTCTGTTTATAGCCCTATCGACCATCATAGAGCGTTAAAGGAAGGCTCTACTCTTTCTCCAGTTTTTTTCCAATAGCCTCACGATAGGCTCCTGAAAGAAAATGGGTGCTCATCCCTGCCTGAAGAAGCTTTATTTCCAGTAGACGTAATTTTTTAAGGCAGGCCGCATGGTTTTTATCAGCAGGATCCAGATTTTCAATCAAATCATTAAGCTCCAGCGCTTCACGCCGCATTTCCAGTTCAGGCGGCAGATAACCGGCATTTTTCAACAGGCGATAACCAGCGCGTAATTCTGAGGGAACGTGGCTGTCATCATCCAGAACCAGCGGCGCACCCTCACCAGGTAATCCCGACAGCTCGCCTTTCTTCTGGGCATCAAGGATATGTTGCTCAGCAAGTTGATCCAGCAACCACATAGCCAGCTCCAAAAAAGAAAATAACAGCATAGCGCAAAGGCTGTGAGTGTAAAGCCATAGCAAACAGGCATAAAAAAACCGGGCACAAGGGCCCGGTCTTTTTATTATACAGCAGATTACTCTGCTGCAGCTTCTGCTTGAGCTTCTGGACGATCAACCAGCTCGATGTAAGCCATCGGAGCGTTGTCACCAGCACGGAAGCCACACTTCAGAATGCGAGTGTAACCACCGGCACGGCTCGCGAAACGCGGGCCCAGCTCGTTAAACAGTTTTGCCACGATCTCGTTATCACGAGTACGGGCGAATGCCAGACGACGATTAGCTACGCTGTCGGTCTTGGCAAGAGTAATCAGCGGCTCAACTACGCGACGCAGCTCTTTCGCTTTCGGCAGGGTCGTCTTGATGATCTCATGACGAACCAAAGAGCCGGCCATGTTGCGGAACATAGCCTGACGATGGCTGCTGTTGCGGTTCAGTTGACGACCACTCTTACGATGGCGCATGACCTTATCCTTCTCAGTAAAACCTTAACCTGCGATCCGGTTATTCATCAGCAATGCTTGCCGGCGGCCAGTTTTCCAGGCGCATGCCCAGAGAAAGACCACGTGAGGCCAGCACGTCTTTAATCTCGGTAAGAGATTTTTTACCCAGGTTAGGCGTTTTGAGCAGCTCAACCTCGGTACGCTGTACCAGATCACCGATGTAGTGGATAGCTTCTGCCTTGAGGCAGTTAGCAGAGCGGACAGTCAATTCCAGATCGTCAACAGGGCGCAGCAGGATCGGATCGAATTCTGGTTTCTCTTCTTTAACTTCCGGCTGACGTACATCACGCAGGTCAACAAAAGCTTCGAGTTGTTCAGCCAGAATGGTTGCCGCACGACGAATCGCCTCTTCAGGATCGATTGTGCCGTTGGTTTCCATTTCGATGACCAGCTTGTCCAGGTCGGTACGCTGTTCTACACGCGCAGCTTCAACATTGTAGGCGATACGGTCTACAGGGCTGTAGCAGGCGTCGACTAACAGACGGCCGATCGGGCGCTCATCTTCTTCCGAATGAATTCGGGCAGAAGCCGGCACATAACCACGGCCACGCTGAACTTTGATACGCATATTAATAGATGCGTTTTCATCAGTCAGGTGGCAGATCACGTGCTGCGGCTTGACGATTTCGACATCACCATCATGGGTGATGTCGGCTGCAGTCACAGGGCCAATGCCAGATTTATTCAGAGTAATGATAACTTCATCTTTACCCTGAACTCTTACCGCCAGCCCTTTCAGGTTAAGCAGGATTTCCAGGATATCTTCCTGTACACCCTCTTTGGTGCTGTACTCATGAAGTACACCATCAATCTCAACCTCGGTCACCGCGCAACCCGGCATGGATGACAGCAGAATACGGCGCAGTGCGTTACCAAGAGTATGGCCAAAGCCACGCTCTAAAGGCTCAAGGGTCACCTTGGCGTGCGTCGAACTCAATTGCTCGATATCTACCAGGCGCGGTTTTAGAAACTCTGTCACAGAACCCTGCATTGTGTCCTCTCTTTGGTACTAAGCTTTACTTGGAGTAAAGCTCGACGATCAGGTGTTCGTTAATGTCCGCAGACAGATCGGTACGTTCAGGAATACGCTTGAACACACCTTCCATCTTAGTTGCATCAACTTCCAGCCAGGTTGGCTTTTCACGCTGCTCAGCCAGCTCCAGAGCGGCTTTCACGCGAGACTGCTTTTTGGCTTTCTCGCGGATGCTGACTACGTCATTCGGAGATACCTGATAAGAAGCGATGTTAACAACGCGACCGTTTACCATTACAGATTTATGGCTAACCAGCTGACGTGCTTCTGCACGAGTGGCACCAAAGCCCATACGATAAACAACGTTATCCAGACGACCTTCCAGCAGAGCCAACAGGTTTTCACCGGTGTTGCCTTTCAGACGTGCTGCTTCTTTGTAATAGTTACGGAACTGACGCTCCAGCACGCCGTAGATACGACGAACTTTTTGCTTTTCACGTAACTGACCGCCGTAGTCAGACAGACGCGGTTTACGCGCACCGTGCTGGCCAGGGGCTTGTTCAATTTTACACTTGGAATCAATCGCGCGAACGCCAGACTTCAGGAACAGGTCTGTGCCCTCACGACGGCTCAGCTTGAGCTTAGGACCCAAATATCTTGCCATTTTCTTTCTCCAACTATCCTAAAAACGGGCGTTATACGCGACGTTTTTTCGGCGGACGACAACCGTTGTGAGGGATCGGAGTCACATCAGTAATATTAGTGATGCGGAAACCTGCGGCGTTCAGAGCACGAATGGTAGATTCGCGACCCGGACCCGGACCCTTAACCATAACTTCCAGGTTCTTAATACCGTAATCTTTCACGGCCTCTGCGCAACGCTCAGCAGCAACCTGTGCAGCGAACGGCGTAGATTTACGAGAACCACGGAAGCCGGAACCACCGGCAGTTGCCCAACCCAGTGCGTTACCCTGACGGTCAGTAATGGTAACGATGGTGTTGTTAAAAGAAGCATGGACATGAGCCACGCCATCTGAGACTTGTTTTCTTACACGCTTACGTGCACGAACTGGTGCCTTTGCCATTATTCAATCACCCCGATTATTTCTTGATCGGTTTGCGCGGACCCTTACGGGTACGGGCGTTGGTCTTAGTACGCTGACCGCGCACTGGCAGACCACGACGATGACGCAAACCGCGATAGCAACCAAGGTCCATCAGACGTTTGATGCTCATGCTAACTTCACGGCGCAGATCACCTTCAACGACAAATTTGGCAACTTCGTCACGCAGCGTGTCGATTTGTTCTTCAGACAGCTCACTGATCTTAACATCTTCAGCGATACCCGCAGCAGCACAGATGGCCTTGGAGCGAGTCTTGCCGACACCGTAGATCGACGTTAAAGCGATTACGGTATGTTTCTGATCAGGAATGTTAATGCCTGCTATACGGGCCACTATGCACTCCTATAAATTATATATGCGCTCCATACTGAAAAGCCCGTTTTCAGGATACTCAAATGGAAACGCACAGACATACAAAAGATTGGCTGGCTAATCTAGCCAGCTCAACCTGACTTTGCAAGAAAAATATGCGAGAAAATCAGCCCTGGCGCTGTTTGTGCTTAGGCTCGGCACTGCAAATCACGCGTACAACGCCGTCGCGACGAATGATTTTGCAGTTACGACATAATTTCTTGACGGAAGCACGAACTTTCATTTTTACTCTCCGTAACTTCTCAAGCGCCTGAATTAACGGCTATAGCCTTTCAGGTTTGCTTTCTTCAATGCAGACTCGTATTGACTGGACATCATCAGAGTTTGCACTTGAGCCATAAAGTCCATGATGACAACAACGACGATAAGCAGTGAAGTCCCACCGAAGTAGAACGGTACTTTCATCGCATCACGCATGAACTCCGGGATCAGGCAGATGAAAGTAATGTAGAGCGCACCGACCAACGTCAGACGCGTCATCACTTTATCGATGTACTTCGCCGTTTGCTCTCCCGGACGAATTCCTGGTACAAATGCACCGGACTTCTTCAGGTTATCTGCTGTTTCACGCGGGTTGAAAACCAACGCCGTATAGAAGAAACAGAAGAAGATGATTGCAGTCGCATAGAGTAGCACATAAAGCGGCTGTCCTGGCTGTAAATACATCGAAATAGTTGTCAGCCAGTTCCATCCTGTACCGCCACCGAACCATGAAGCGATGGTAGCCGGAAACAGAATAATGCTTGAGGCGAAGATTGCCGGGATAACCCCTGCCATATTCACTTTCAGCGGTAAATGTGTACTCTGCGCAGCATAGACACGACGGCCTTGCTGACGTTTCGCATAGTTCACCACAATGCGGCGTTGACCACGCTCAACGAAAACAACGAAGAAGGTCACTGCAAATACGAGAACTGCAACCAACAGCAACAGAAGGAAGTGCAGGTCGCCTTGCCGCGCTTGCTCGATGGTATGGCCAATGGCCGGCGGGAGACCCGCAACGATACCAGCAAAGATTATGATGGAAATACCGTTGCCGATACCCCGTTCAGTAATCTGTTCGCCCAGCCACATCAGGAACATGGTTCCCGTTACCAGGCTGACAACAGCGGTAAAGTAGAAGGCAAAGCCCGGATTAATTACCAGGCCTTGCATCCCAGGCATATTCGGCAGACCGGTAGCAATACCGATCGACTGAAAGATTGCCAATACCAACGTTCCGTAACGGGTGTACTGGCTAATCTTACGACGACCAGCCTCCCCTTCTTTCTTTATTTCTGCCAGCGCGGGATGAACCACCGTTAACAGCTGGATAATAATTGATGCCGAAATATACGGCATGATACCCAGAGCAAAGATAGAAGCACGGCTTAAAGCACCACCAGAGAACATGTTAAACATTTCAATGATGGTACCACGCTGTTGCTCAAGCAGTTTGGCAAGTACAGTGGCATCAATACCAGGGATCGGAATAAAAGAGCCAATGCGGAAAACAATCAGCGCACCGATGACAAACAAAAGTCTGCGTTTCAGTTCGCCGAAACCGCCCTTGGCACTTTGAAAATCTAATCCTGGTTGCTTAGCCATCTGCTACTTATTCCTCAATTTTACCGCCAGCAGCTTCGATTGCAGCACGAGCGCCTTTAGTGACACGCAGACCGCGAACCGTTACCGGTGCAGAAACTTCGCCAGACAGAATCACTTTCGCAAATTCAATCTGAGTACCGATGATGTTTGCTGCTTTCAGCGTATTCAGGTCAACGATACCGCCTTCCACTTTCGCCAGCTCAGACAGGCGAACTTCCGCCGTAATCATAGCTTTACGAGAAGTGAAGCCGAATTTCGGCAGACGACGGTACAGCGGCATCTGGCCGCCTTCGAAGCCACGACGTACGCCACCGCCAGAACGAGACTTCTGACCTTTGTGACCGCGGCCGCCGGTTTTACCGAGACCAGAACCGATACCACGACCCAGGCGTTTACCTGCCTGTTTTGAGCCTTCGGCCGGAGACAGAGTATTCAAACGCATCTGTTACTCCTCCACTTTAACCATGTAGGAAACCGCGTTAACCATACCGCGAACAGCAGGCGTGTCTTCACGCTCAACGGTGTGGCCAATGCGACGCAGACCCAGGCCAAGCAGCGTTGCCTTATGCTTAGGCAAACGGCCGATTGCACTGCGGGTTTGAGTAATTTTGATCGTCTTTGCCATGGTCAATTACCCCAGAATTTCTTCAACGGATTTACCACGCTTGGCAGCGACCATTTCCGGAGATTTCATATTTTCCAGGCCATCGATAGTTGCACGAACCACGTTAATCGGGTTGGTGGAACCATAGGCTTTAGCCAGAACGTTATGAACTCCAGCGACTTCCAGAACGGCGCGCATTGCACCACCGGCGATGATACCGGTACCTTCAGAAGCCGGCTGCATGAACACACGGGAACCTGTGTGCGCACCTTTAACAGGGTGCTGCAGGGTGCCGTTAGTCAGCGCGACGTTAATCATGTTGCGACGGGCTTTTTCCATCGCTTTCTGGATCGCTGCCGGTACTTCACGCGCTTTACCGTAACCAAAACCTACGCGACCGTTACCATCACCCACTACAGTCAGTGCGGTGAAGGAGAAAATACGGCCACCTTTAACAGTTTTAGATACGCGGTTTACCGCGATCAGTTTTTCCTGCAGTTCGCCAGCTTGTTTCTCGATGTGTGCCATCTTAGACCTCTACCTTAGAACTGAAGGCCAGCTTCACGGGCAGCTTCTGCCAGTGCCTGGACGCGACCATGATATTGGAAACCGGAACGGTCGAAAGCAACGTCTTTGATGCCTTTTTCCAGCGCGCGCTCAGCGATAGCTTTACCTACAGCAGACGCAGCGTCTTTGTTGCCGGTGTACTTCAGTTGTTCAGAGATAGCTTTTTCTACAGTAGAAGCAGCAACCAGAACTTCAGAGCCATTCGGGGCGATGACCTGTGCGTAAATGTGACGCGGGGTACGATGTACCACCAGGCGAGTAGCACCCAGCTCTTTGATCTTGCGACGTGCGCGGGTCGCACGACGGATACGAGCAGATTTCTTATCCATAGTGTTACCTTACTTCTTCTTAGCCTCTTTGGTACGCACGACTTCGTCGGCGTAACGAACACCCTTGCCTTTATAAGGCTCAGGACGACGGTAGGCGCGCAGGTCAGCCGCAACCTGGCCGATCAGCTGTTTATCAGCACCTTTCAGTACGATTTCAGTCTGAGTCGGACATTCTGCAGTGATGCCCGCAGGCAGTACGTGATCTACCGGGTGAGAAAAGCCCAGAGACAGATTCACGACATTGCCTTTAACGGCTGCACGATAACCTACACCAACCAGCTGCAGCTTCTTAGTGAAGCCTTCGGTAACACCGATAACCATTGCGTTCAGCAGCGCGCGAGTAGTACCCGCCTGCGCCCAGCCATCAACGAAACCTTCGCGCGGAGCGAAAGTCAGTGTGTTGTCAGCCTGCTTAACTTCAACAGCATTATTGATAGTACGAGTCAGCTCGCCGTTTTTACCTTTAATCGAAATTACCTGACCGTTGAGTTTTACCTCTACGCCGGCAGGAACAACGACAGGTGCTTTAGCAACACGAGACATTTTTTCCTCCGATTAAGCTACGTAGCAGATAATTTCGCCACCAAGACCAGCCTGGCGCGCTGCACGATCAGTCATAACACCTTTAGAGGTAGAAACAACAGCAATACCCAGTCCAGCCATTACCTTCGGCAGCTCATCTTTTTTCTTATAGATGCGCAGGCCTGGACGGCTAACACGTTGAATGCTTTCTACCACAGCTTTACCCTGGAAATACTTAAGAGTCAGTTCCAGTTCCGGCTTGATGTCGCCTTCGATTTTGAAATCTTCAATATAACCTTCTTCCTTCAGCACGTTGGCGATTGCCACTTTCAGCTTGGAGGAAGGCATGGTGACCGCAACTTTGTTCGCGGCCTGACCGTTACGGATACGGGTCAGCATATCCGCGATCGGATCTTGCATGCTCATCTGTCTTTACTCCCGTGATTCAATTGGTGACAATTACCAGCTAGCCTTTTTCAGACCCGGAATTTCACCGCGCATGGCGGCTTCACGGACCTTGATACGGCTCAACCCGAACTTCCGCAGGAAACCATGCGGACGACCTGTTTGACGGCAGCGGTTACGCTGACGAGACGGGCTGGAATCACGCGGCAGACTCTGCAGCTTGAGAACAGCGTTCCAACGATCTTCGTCGGAGGCGTTCACATCAGAAATGATCGCTTTCAGTTCAGCGCGTTTCGCGAAGAATTTGTCTGCTAATTTCTCACGCTTGACTTCGCGTGCTTTCATTGATTGCTTAGCCATTAAGTAACCCCACCTTACTTGCGGAACGGGAAGTCAAAGGCAGCCAGCAGAGCACGGCCTTCATCATCAGATTTCGCAGTAGTGGTAATGGTGATATCCAAACCACGAACGCGATCGACTTTGTCATAGTCGATTTCTGGGAAGATGATCTGCTCACGGACGCCCATGCTGTAGTTACCACGACCATCGAAAGACTTAGCGGACAGGCCGCGGAAGTCACGAATACGCGGTACAGCAATAGTGACCAGACGCTCAAAGAACTCCCACATGCGTTCGCCACGCAGGGTTACTTTACAGCCGATCGGATAGCCCTGACGGATTTTGAAGCCTGCAACTGATTTGCGTGCTTTGGTGACCAGCGGTTTTTGACCGGAGATTGCTGCCAGGTCTGCTACTGCGTTATCCAGCAGCTTTTTGTCAGCGATCGCTTCACCAACACCCATATTCAGGGTGATCTTCTCGACCCGAGGGACTTGCATGACAGAATTGTAGCCAAACTCAGTCATGAGTTTTTTAACTACTTCGTCTTTGTAGTAATCATGCAGTTTCGCCATCGTACTACTCCAAATTACTTGATAGTTTCGCTGTTAGACTTGAAGAAACGGACTTTTTTGCCGTCTTCGAATCTAAAGCCTACACGGTCAGCCTTACCGGTAGCCGCATTGAAGATTGCAACGTTAGAAACCTGAATTGCAGCTTCTTTTTCAACGATGCCACCTGGTTGATTCAGAGCCGGAACCGGCTTCTGATGTTTTTTCACCAGGTTGATACCTTCAACAATGACCTTGCCAGAAGACAGGACATTTTTTACTTTACCGCGCTTACCTTTATCTTTACCGGTCAGCACGATAACTTCGTCATTACGACGGATTTTCGCTGCCATTCTTCGCTCCTTAGAGTACTTCTGGTGCCAGGGAGATAATTTTCATGAACTTTTCATTACGAAGTTCACGAGTTACCGGCCCAAAAATACGCGTTCCGATTGGCTGCTCGCTGTTATTGTTCAGAATAACGCATGCATTACCATCGAAGCGAATGACAGAACCGTCAGGGCGACGAACACCCTTCCTGGTGCGCACCACTACCGCCTTAAGCACATCACCTTTTTTCACTTTACCACGCGGAATTGCTTCCTTGATGGTAACTTTGATGATGTCGCCTACGCCTGCGTAGCGACGGTGCGAGCCACCCAGAACCTTGATACACATTACGCGACGTGCACCGGAGTTGTCGGCGACGTTCAGCATAGTCTGTTCTTGGATCATTTTAGTGCTCCGCTAATGTCAACTACTACTTCGGGACCCAAACTGCAGGTCGTTAGAAAGCCCCATAATTGAGGGCGCGGCATTATAACACCGGTTCTCTCAGATGGGTAGAAAAAATAAACGGCTCTTTCGAGCCGTTTATCTTATTTTTTAAGAAAGGGAATTCTATTACAGAACCGCTTTCTCTACAACGCGAACCAGCGTCCAGGACTTAGTCTTGGAAAGCGGACGGCATTCGCGGATTTCCACCACGTCGCCGATACCGCATTCGTTGTTCTCGTCATGGATGTGCAGCTTAGTCGTACGCTTAATGAATTTACCGTAGATCGGGTGTTTCACGAAACGTTCGATAGCAACAACTGCAGATTTCTGCATTTTATCACTAACAACACGACCTTGCAGAGTACGAATTTTATCGGTCATTACGCACCCGCCTTCTCATTCAGTAAAGTTTTAACGCGTGCAACATCACGGCGCACATTTTTCAGCAGATGGGTCTGCTGCAGCTGGCCAGATGCTGCCTGCATGCGCAGGTTAAACTGTTCACGCAGCAGGTTCAGCAGCTCAGTGTTCAGCTCTTCAATGCTTTTTTCACGCAGCTCTTTTGCTTTCATTACATCACCGTCTTAGTAACAAAGGTGGTTTTGATAGGCAGTTTTGCTGCTGCCAGCTTGAATGCTTCACGGGCCAGCTCCTCCGGTACACCGTCCATTTCATACAGGACTTTACCCGGCTGGATTAAGGCAACCCAATACTCCACGTTACCTTTACCTTTACCCATACGCACTTCCAGCGGCTTCTCGGTGATCGGTTTGTCCGGGAATACACGGATCCAGATCTTACCTTGACGCTTAACTGCACGGGTCATAGCACGACGTGCTGCTTCGATCTGACGAGCAGTCAGACGACCACGGCCAACAGCTTTCAGACCGAAAGTACCGAAGCTCACATCCGTACCGGCAGCCAGACCACGGTTGCGGCCTTTGTGCACTTTACGGAATTTTGTACGCTTTGGTTGTAACATCAGCGACTCTCCTTACTTACGGCCTTTACGCTGCTGCTTTTTCGGTTGAGCAGCCGGTTTTTCCGGTTGTTCAACAGCAGCCATACCACCCAGGATCTCACCTTTGAAGATCCATACCTTAACGCCGATTACACCATAAGTGGTGTGCGCTTCTGAGGTGTTGTAGTCAATGTCAGCACGCAGAGTGTGCAACGGCACGCGACCTTCGCGGTACCATTCGGTACGTGCGATTTCTGCGCCGCCCAGACGGCCACTAACTTCAACTTTGATACCTTTCGCGCCCAGACGCATTGCGTTCTGTACAGCACGCTTCATCGCACGACGGAACATAACGCGACGTTCCAGCTGAGAAGTGATGCTGTCAGCAACCAATTTCGCGTCCAGTTCCGGTTTACGGACTTCAGCGATATTGATCTGTGCCGGTACGCCAGCGATATTCGCTACGACCGTACGCAGTTTTTCTACGTCTTCGCCTTTCTTACCGATAACGATACCAGGACGAGCGGTGTGAATGGTCACACGAATGCTTTTCGCCGGACGTTCGATAACGATGCGCGATACAGACGCTTTAGCCAGTTCTTTAGTCAGGAACTGACGCACTTTAAAATCGCTGTCCAGGTTGTCAGCGAATTCTTTGGTATTAGCGAACCAGGTAGAGTTCCAGGGTTTAACAATACCCAGTCGAATACCATTAGGATGTACTTTCTGACCCATTGCTAGTCTCCAGAGTCTCAGCGATCGGACACAACCACAGTAATGTGGCTGGTGCGCTTCAGGATGCGATCTGCACGACCTTTCGCACGCGGCATAATGCGCTTCATGCTTGGGCCTTCGTCGACGAAGATTTTCGCGACTTTCAGATCGTCGATGTCAGCGCCATCGTTGTGTTCGGCGTTAGCAATGGCAGATTCCAGGACCTTCTTGACCAGTACAGCAGCTTTTTTGTTGGTGTAGGTCAGGATGTCCAGAGCCTGCGACACTTTCTTACCGCGAATCAGGTCAGCCACCAGGCGAACCTTTTGAGCAGAAGAACGAGCGTGGCGATGTTGAGCAATAGTTTCCATCTCTTCCTCCTGCCTTAGCGTTTCTTGGCTTTTTTATCAGCCGCGTGACCGCGATAAGTACGAGTCGGCGCGAATTCACCCAGCTTGTGACCAACCATTTCGTCGGAAACAAAGACAGGTACGTGCTGACGACCATTATGGACAGCGATGGTCAAACCGATCATATTTGGAAAGATCGTTGAACGACGGGACCAAGTGCGCAGGGGCTTCTTGTCACCGCTTTCCACCGCTTTCTCTACCTTCTTCAGCAAGTGCAGGTCAATAAAAGGACCTTTCTTGAGAGAACGTGGCATGGCTTATCCTCTAATATTATTTGCTACGGCGACGTACGATAAATTTATCGGTACGCTTGTTGCTACGGGTCTTCTTACCTTTGGTCTGTACGCCCCACGGGGTTACCGGGTGCTTACCAAAGTTACGACCTTCACCACCACCGTGCGGGTGATCTACTGGGTTCATCGCAGTACCGCGAACGGTCGGACGAACACCACGCCAGCGGGCAGCACCTGCTTTACCCAGAACGCGCAGCATATGCTCAGCGTTACCAACTTCGCCCAGGGTTGCGCGGCAGTCAGCTTCGACTTTACGCATTTCGCCTGAACGCAGACGCAGGGTCACGTAAGAACCTTCACGCGCAACGATCTGCACGTAAGCACCAGCAGAGCGAGCAATCTGACCGCCTTTGCCTGGTTTCATTTCTACGTTATGCACGGTGGAACCAACTGGGATGTTACGCATCGGCAGGGCGTTACCTGCTTTGATCGCAGCATCAACGCCAGACTGAATCTGGTCGCCAGCTTTCAGGCCTTTCGGGGCCAGGATATAACGGCGCTCGCCGTCTTTGTACAGAACCAGCGCGATGTTCGCGGAACGGTTCGGATCGTACTCAAGACGTTCAACAACAGCCGGGATACCATCTTTGTTGCGTTTGAAGTCAACCAGACGGTAAGCCTGCTTATGACCACCACCGATGTGACGGGTAGTGATGCGGCCATTGTTGTTACGGCCACCGGATTTGCTGTTTTTTTCCAGCAGCGGAGCAAATGGTTTGCCCTTGTGCAGCTCTGGGTTCACCACTTTAACTACGTGGCGACGACCCGGAGATGTCGGTTTACATTTAACAATTGCCATTGTTCTTCTCCTCCGACTTACTCTGCGCCGCCGACGAAGTCCAGATTCTGGCCTTCTTTCAGGGTGACGTAAGCTTTCTTCCAGTCGCTACGACGACCAATACGCTGTCCATGACGCTTAACTTTACCCTTAACGATCAGGGTGTTTACGTCTTCGACTTCAACTTCGAAAAGTTTCTGCACAGCGGCTTTGATTTCTGCTTTGGACGCGTCTTTCGCAACTTTGAGAACGATGGTGTTGGTTTTTTCCATCGCAGTAGACGCTTTTTCAGAAACGTGCGGCGCGCGCAGCACTTTCAGCAGACGTTCTTCACGGATCATGCCAGCATCTCCTCAACTTGCTTAACTGCGTCAGCAGTCATAACGACTTTGTCGAAGGCGATCAGGCTAACCGGATCGATACCCGCTGCATCACGCACGTCAACCTTGTACAGGTTACGAGCGGCCAGGAACAGATTTTCATCCAGTTCACCGGTGATGATCAGCACGTCTTCCAGCGCCATATCTTTCAGTTTCTGTACCAGCAGCTTGGTTTTCGGTGCTTCTACAGAGAACTTCTCGACAACGATCAGACGTTCTTGACGTACCAGTTCGGACAGAATGCTTTTCAGCGCGCCGCGGTACATCTTTTTGTTAACTTTTTGACTGTGGTCCTGCGGCTTAGCAGCGAAGGTCACGCCACCTGAACGCCAGATCGGGCTCTTAACAGAACCTGAACGCGCACGGCCGGTGCCTTTCTGGCGCCACGGTTTCTTACCAGAACCAGTGACTTCAGCACGGGTTTTCTGAGCACGAGTGCCCTGACGTGCACCAGCTGCGTAAGCAACAACAACCTGATGTACCAGCGCTTCGTTGAAATCACGACCGAAGGTAGTTTCGGAAACAGTCAGCGCGCTTTGCGCGTCTTTCATTACTAATTCCATTCCTCGCCCCCTCACGCCTTAACAGCTGGTTTAACGATCAGGTCGCTACCGGTTGCACCCGGGACAGCACCTTTCACCAGCAGCAGGTTGCGCTCAGCGTCAACACGTACTACGTCCAGGCTCTGAACGGTTACGCGCTCATTACCCAGCTGACCTGCCATTTTTTTGCCTTTGAACACTTTGCCCGGAGTCTGGTTCTGACCGATAGAACCCGGAACGCGGTGAGACAAGGAGTTACCGTGAGTAGCATCCTGAGTACGGAAGTTCCAGCGCTTAACAGTACCGGCAAAACCTTTACCTTTGGACGTACCAGTCACGTCAACTTTTTTAACGTCAGCGAAAATTTCAACGCTGATGTCCTGACCTACGGTATATTCTTCACCTTCAGCGGTGCGGAATTCCCACAGACCACGGCCAGCTTCTACGCCAGCTTTAGCAAAATGACCTGCTTCAGGTTTGGTCACGCGGTTCGCTTTTTTCGTACCGGTGGTTACCTGGATTGCGCGGTAGCCGTCGCTGTCCAGACCTTTAACCTGAGTAACACGGTTTGCTTCAACTTCGATTACGGTTACAGGGATAGATACGCCGTCTTCAGTGAAGATGCGGGTCATACCCACTTTTTTACCGACTAAACCAATCATTGTTTCAACCTCTCAATCGCTCGATGACCTGATTAACCCAGGCTGATCTGCACGTCTACACCGGCAGCCAGATCCAGACGCATCAGAGCATCAACGGTTTTTTCAGTTGGCTCAACGATGTCAACCAGACGCTTGTGAGTGCGGATTTCGTACTGATCGCGCGCGTCTTTGTTAACGTGCGGAGAAATCAGAACGGTAAAGCGCTCTTTGCGGGTCGGCAGCGGGATGGGACCACGCACCTGCGCACCAGTGCGCTTGGCGGTCTCAACGATTTCCGCGGTTGATTGATCGATCAGGCGATGATCAAACGCTTTAAGACGGATACGGATTCTTTGGTTCTGCATGAGACCAGAGCTCCAATTATTTTATAAACGAAAAGAATTACTCCTCGCACCCATTACGATTGATGGGGGAGTGTAATCGTTAAGCATATAACTCCCCAATCGGGAGTATTGTCAGGCGGGGCGATATCCGACCAGCCTGCGATTCTGCTCGAATCGCACCCGCAATATCAGCAGGCCCGCGCATTATACGGGAATTTGTTCAGATAGCAACCCATCAGGCGGTGCCAGGGCAAAAAAGTGGAAGCCAGCCCTGGCCCTGACTGGCAAACGCGCAACCCGCTAACTTTCTTTACTGCCTCTCTTCCCGTTATCACCGATGCCAAAAGACAGCGTTAACTGTTCTCTTTAGGATGGAATTTCCGTTATCAACCAGAGAGCATCTTTATGATCATTTTTTTTGCTGCCCTGGCAGGTTTAGCAACGGGCAGCTTTCTCTGCCTGGCAGCCGATCGCTACTATCCGGGCCTTAATGAGCGTCAGTGGCTGGTGCGGTTGCTTGCTCCTCCTTCCCGATGCCACCATTGCCAGAGGCGGATCAAACTCTACGACCTCATCCCTTTTTATAGCTGGGTACGCTTGCGGGGGCGCTGTCGCTATTGCGATTGTAGAATCCCGTGTCGTTTATTGATCGTCGAGGTAGTGACCTGTACGCTTTTCAGTTTGCTGGCGATGAGCGCGCCTTCCCCACATGCGTTAATCTTCGCGCTATTGTTTACCGCACTCCTCATACTATTAAGCCTCATTGACTGGCGCCATTTACTACTGCCGGATGCACTTACTCTTCCCCTGCTCTGGCTGGGCCTGCTTTATCATTTGTTATTCAGTCAGGAAAAATTGCCTGCGGCCGTGATCGGCGCGATTAGTGGCTGGCTGGCGCTGTGGTTGCTCTATTGGTTTTTTTTGCTTATCACCCGACGCGAAGGGCTGGGTTATGGTGATTTGAAGCTGTATGCGGCATTAGGAGCCTGGTGCGGCTGGCAGATGTTACCCTTGATTGCAATTGGGGCTGCCTTAGGCGGATTACTTCTTTTCCTGCATAACAGAAGATGGAAAGGCGGCGCCGGTGTGCTTCACCAGCAGCCTTTCGGGCCCTGCTTATCGTTGGGCGGGTGGATCACCTTCTTTGGCTTATGGCAGGAAGAAGGCGCTATTTTTCTTCTCTGATTTGTGCCTGCAGGTAGTTCTGGATACCCATTTTTTGTATCAGATCCAGTTCCGTTTCCAGCCAGTCGATGTGGTGTTCTTCATCCGCCAGAATTTCAATCATCATATCGCGGCTTACGTAATCGTGAATTTGATCGGCCCAGGCGATAGCCTCACGCAGATCCTTTGCGCCTTCCAGCTCTAATGCCAGATCGGAACGCAGCATTTCTTCCACGTCTTCACCAATACGCAGACGGCCGAAATCCTGTAAATTGGGAAGACCTTCAAGAAAAAGTATGCGCTCAATATATTTATCCGCATGCTTCATCTCATCAATTGACTCATGGTACTCAACGTCATTCAGACGCATCAGTCCCCAGTTTTTAAACATTCGTGCGTGGAGAAAGTACTGGTTTATCGCAACCAGCTCATTTCCCAGCAGTTTATTAAGATAGTTTATAATTTTGGCATCGCCTTTCATCTTTCTTTCCTCCGCTTCCAGTTAAATAGAGCGTAGATGTGGTTAGAAAGAAGTCAAAAAGGCAACGGAAAAAATCTTTTCTCAGGCGATCTCGTCATACAGCGGCAAGTTCTGCATCTCATCATTCATAATTTCACGTACCGCGCGGATACATTTACCGCACTGGTTACCTACCGGTACGAAATGACGCAGCTGTTGAAAGGATACGGGCTGATAGCGGCGGACAACTTCACGCACGGTTTTATCGCTGATGGCATTACATAAACAGACGTACATTTACCTGCTCCAGTATAAATACTGAGCGCATTCTAAATGAGAATGGTTTTTATTTCAAACCTGGTTTTTGTATGGTTTTAATGCGGGTGTGTAACAGACAGATATAAAAAAGGGCGCCGAAGCGCCCTCTTTAAGCACACAGACACCGAAGCATCCGTTTTTATATCGCTAATTAAGCGATAACGCGTGCAACAACGCCCGCGCCAACGGTACGGCCACCTTCGCGGATTGCGAAACGCAGACCGTCGTCCATTGCGATCGGGTGGATCAGGGTAACAACCATTTTGATGTTGTCGCCCGGCATTACCATTTCAACGCCTTCCGGCAGTTCGATGGTGCCCGTTACGTCAGTAGTACGGAAGTAGAACTGCGGACGGTAGCCTTTGAAGAACGGAGTGTGACGGCCGCCTTCGTCTTTGGACAGAATGTACACTTCAGATTCGAACTGGGTGTGCGGCTTGATGGAGCCCGGCTTAGCCAGAACCTGACCACGCTCGATCTCTTCACGTTTGATACCACGCAGCAGAACACCAACGTTCTCACCAGCCTGACCCTGATCCAGCAGTTTGCGGAACATTTCAACGCCGGTACAGGTAGATTTCGCAGTATCTTTGATACCCACGATTTCAACTTCTTCACCAACTTTGATTACGCCACGCTCAACACGACCGGTAACAACGGTACCACGGCCAGAGATGGAGAATACGTCTTCGATCGGCAGCAGGAACGGCAGATCGATAGCGCGCTGCGGATCAGGGATGTAGGTATCCAGGTGACCAGCCAGCTCGATGATTTTTTCTTCCCACTCTGCTTCGCCTTCCAGCGCTTTCAGCGCAGAACCGCGAACGATCGGAGTGTCGTCGCCCGGGAAGTCGTACTGAGACAGCAGGTCACGCACTTCCATCTCAACCAGTTCCAGCAGCTCTTCGTCATCAACCATGTCGCATTTGTTCAGGAACACGATGATGTACGGAACGCCTACCTGACGACCCAGCAGGATGTGCTCACGGGTCTGCGGCATCGGGCCGTCAGTCGCAGCAACAACCAGGATAGCGCCGTCCATTTGAGCAGCACCAGTGATCATGTTTTTCACGTAGTCGGCGTGGCCCGGGCAGTCAACGTGCGCGTAGTGACGAGACGGGGTTTCATATTCAACGTGAGAGGTGTTGATGGTGATACCACGTGCCTTCTCTTCCGGCGCGTTATCGATCTGATCGAACGCACGAGCCTGACCACCGTAAGTTTTGGACAGAACGGTAGTGATAGCTGCGGTCAGAGTGGTTTTACCGTGGTCAACGTGGCCGATAGTACCAACGTTAACGTGCGTTTTGTTACGCTGAAATTGCTCTTTCGCCATGGCGATATTCCTTACTGTTATGCCCTCATCCGTGATGAGGGCATCTGTTCACTATTCTAAAACCGTAGCTTATTTGCCACGAGCTTCAATAACGGCCTGAGCGACGTTGTTCGGCGCTTCCGCGTACTTCAGGAACTCCATGGAGTAAGAAGCACGGCCCTGGGTCTGAGAACGCAGGTCAGTAGCATAACCGAACATTTCAGACAGCGGTACCTGAGCGCGAACGGTTTTACCGGTAGCGGTATCATCCATACCTTCGATGATGCCGCGACGACGGTTCAGGTCACCGATTACGTCACCCATGTTCTCTTCCGGCGTTTCAACTTCAACCTTCATGATCGGCTCAAGCAGAACAGGCTTCGCTTTCTTAAAGCCGTCTTTAAACGCCAGAGACGCAGCCAGTTTAAACGCCAGTTCAGAGGAGTCCACATCGTGGTAAGAACCAAAGTGCAGACGAATGCCCAGATCAACTACCGGATAACCAGCCAGCGGACCAGATTTCAGCTGCTCCTGGATACCTTTGTCAACAGCCGGGATGTATTCACCAGGAATTACACCGCCTTTGATATCGTTGACAAATTCGTAGCCTTTACCGCCCGGCTCCAGCGGGTACATATCGATCACAACGTGACCATACTGACCGCGACCACCAGACTGTTTCGCGTGTTTACCTTCGACATCCTTGATGGTGTCGCGGATAGTTTCACGATAAGCAACCTGCGGTTTACCGACGTTAGCTTCAACGTTGAACTCGCGTTTCATACGGTCAACGATGATGTCGAGGTGCAGCTCACCCATACCAGCGATGATGGTCTGGTTAGATTCTTCGTCAGTCCACACGCGGAATGACGGGTCTTCTTTCGCCAGACGGCCCAGAGCCAGACCCATTTTTTCCTGGTCAGCTTTGGTTTTCGGCTCAACCGCGATAGAGATAACCGGCTCCGGGAACTCCATACGTTCCAGGATGATCGGGTTGCTCGGATCGCACAGGGTATCACCGGTGATCACGTCTTTCAGACCGATCGCCGCAGCGATGTCGCCCGCACGAACTTCTTTAATCTCTTCACGTTTGTTAGCATGCATCTGTACGATACGGCCAAAACGCTCACGCTGTGATTTCACAGAGTTCAGTACGGTATCACCTGAGTTTACCACGCCAGAATAAACGCGGAAGAAGGTCAGGTTACCAACGAACGGGTCGTTCGCGATTTTGAACGCCAGAGCAGCAAACGGCTCGTTGTCGTCAGAGTGACGCTCTGCCGGCGTATCTTTACCGTCATCCAGCATACCTTTGATAGCCGGTACGTCGGTCGGTGCTGGCAGGAATTCAACTACCGCATCCAGCATCGCCTGAACACCTTTGTTCTTAAATGCAGAACCACAGGTAACCAGGATGATTTCGTTATTCAGCACGCGCTGACGCAGTGCTTTTTTGATCTCTTCTTCAGTCAGCTCTTCGCCGCCGAGGTATTTCTCCATCAGCTCTTCAGAAGCTTCAGCTGCAGATTCGATCAGGTTCTGATGCCATTCTTCAGCCAGGTCAACCATGTCAGCCGGGATATCTTCGTATTCGAAGGTTACGCCCTGGTCTGCATCGTTCCAGTTGATGGCTTTCATTTTGATCAGGTCAACAACGCCGGTAAACTTCTCTTCTGCACCGATAGCCAGCTGCAGAGGAACCGGGTTTGCACCCAGACGGGTTTTGATCTGACCAACAACTTTCAGGAAGTTAGCGCCCATGCGGTCCATTTTGTTAACGAACGCGATGCGCGGAACTTTATATTTGTTAGCCTGACGCCATACGGTTTCAGACTGCGGCTGAACACCACCAACCGCACAGTAAACCATTACCGCGCCATCAAGAACACGCATGGAACGTTCTACTTCGATGGTGAAGTCAACGTGTCCCGGGGTGTCGATGATGTTGATGCGGTGCGGCTCAAACTGTTTAGCCATACCAGACCAGAACGCGGTGGTCGCTGCAGAAGTAATGGTGATACCACGCTCCTGCTCCTGCGCCATCCAGTCCATGGTCGCAGCGCCATCATGCACTTCACCGATTTTGTGGTTAACACCGGTGTAGAACAGGATACGCTCGGTGGTCGTGGTCTTACCGGCGTCGATGTGAGCACTGATACCGATGTTACGGTACCGTGAAATGGGTGTTGTACGAGCCATTTGATTCCTCTGATTCTCGGACGTTCAAAATAAGTCAGCCCCAGCGGGTTGGCTAATTGAGCGCCCGCTGGGTTAACAATAACTACGTGGTTATTACCAGCGGTAGTGAGCGAACGCCTTGTTGGCTTCGGCCATACGGTGAACGTCTTCACGTTTCTTCACTGCTGTACCTTTGTTCTCAGCAGCATCAGAAAGTTCGTTCGCCAGGCGCAGAGCCATCGATTTATCACCGCGTTTACGAGCAGCTTCTACGATCCAACGCATTGCCAGCGCATTACGACGGACCGGACGGACTTCAACTGGTACCTGATAAGTTGAACCGCCAACGCGACGTGACTTAACTTCTACAGTCGGACGTACGTTGTCGAGAGCGACTTCGAAAGCTTCCAGTTCGGTTTTACCAGAACGCTGAGCCAGGGTCTCCAGCGCGGTATACACGATTGCTTCAGCAGTAGATTTTTTACCATCTACCATCAGGATATTGACAAATTTGGCCAGCAGCTCAGATCCGAATTTCGGATCTGGCAGGATTTTACGTTGACCAATGACGCGACGACGTGGCATGGAAATACTCCGTTGATAATTCAGGATTGTCCAAAACTCTACGAGTTTATTTTGACATTTAAGTTAAAACGTTTGGCCTTACTTAACGGAGAACCATTAAGCCTTCGGCTTCTTCACGCCATACTTGGAGCGAGCCTGCTTACGGTCTTTAACACCAGAGCAGTCAAGCGCGCCACGAACGGTGTGGTAACGCACACCCGGCAGGTCTTTAACACGACCGCCACGAATCAGGATTACGGAGTGTTCCTGCAGGTTGTGGCCTTCGCCACCGATGTAGGAGGTCACTTCGAAACCATTAGTTAAACGCACACGGCAAACTTTACGCAGTGCGGAGTTTGGTTTTTTCGGAGTAGTGGTGTACACACGAGTACAAACACCACGTTTTTGCGGGCAAGCTTCCAGCGCAGGCACGTTGCTTTTAGCAACCTTGCGTACGCGCGGTTTGCGAACCAGCTGGTTAACTGTTGCCATTAAATAGCTCCTGGATTTAGCTTTTGCTTCGTAAACACGTAATAAATCGCCCCGTATTAATACGAGGACGCAGAATTTTAGGGCTGAGTAGAAAAGGTGTCAAGAAATAACCAGCGTCTTATACTCACCAGGGCATTTGCTGCTTATGATTTAGCGTGAGCGTAACGAAATCATTATAGTCAATTGCCGTGATTTCGGGTGATAATTGAGCAGTTAAACCTCTGGCAAGCAGATCGTCACGCAGCGCCCAGATCCGCGCCGGAGAGTTCAGTAGCGGAGCCAGCATATTGCTGCCCTGTAGCCCTGCCAGCACGCCATCCTGCATCAACAGTAGATCGTCTCCCGGCTGCAGCATACGCAGCAGCAAAGTATAATCGCACTGAAAAGGTGAGCTGTTCAGCGTATGCAGCATAGTGATACCTCAGAACGTCAGGATATGGTCAGCCTCAGCGAGGCGGGCACGCAGCGCGGCGCTTTCTAACACCTCTGCATTCAGTACCCTTTCACTTTCTGGCGTTAGCCCACGCTCCGCCAGCGACTGCGCGCACAGATAGCAGTGCTCGACATCATACAGCGGCAGTACGCCAAAGGTAGCGATATAGTTACGCGCCAGCACTTTCTCCGGCTGCTGTCCGGCGGTGAGTTGCAGTACACCATCGCCGATAAAAAAAAGTGAAACCTGCTCGCAGAGCGCGGCGGTTGCCAGCGCAGCATCCAGCCCTTCCCGTCCGCTGCTGCTGCCGTGAGGCGCACGCGTAAAAACAAAAGCGATCGATTTCATCAGAACTGTACCACTCTGTCGCTGGTTAACGCCGCTTCCGCCAGCGCGCCCAGCCCAGCCAGCACGAAACCAGGCTGCAGATTTGCCGCTGGCAGGCCTAAACTTGCAGCTTCCTGTTCATCAGTCACGCCACGCCTTAAGGCGGCGGCAACACAGATATTCAGCGTCACGCCCTGTTGTTGTAGCGACTGCCAGGCGCGCACCAGATCAAACTCGTCACTGGCGGGTGCCGTCAGCTGATTACCGTTAAGCACACCTTCCCGGTAAAAGAAGACGCTATGTAGCTGATGCCCTGCCGCCAGTAACGCTTGAGCAAACAACAGCGCGCTGCTGGCCTGCTGAGTACCATAAGCGGGGCCGGTAACCAACAGCGTATAGCGCATCAGCGTTCCTGCCCCTGTATATCTTCGCTCTTAAACTGGCGGATGTAGAGATAGACCGTGTGCTTAGAGATATTCAGCCGGTCTGCCACCTGGTTAATCGCATCTTTGATATCGAAGATACCTTTTTCATACAGGTTCAGCACGATTTGGCGATTCTTCATATTATTCGCCACGTTGCGATCGGCACTCACCTCTTCGATGGTGAATTCCAGCGTCTGCGTCACCAAATCCTTCCACGGATGAGGCAAAGTTGACCGGCGAGGCGACGTCAGGCGTTTCTGGCGGCATAAAGGTCGATATGATTTGCGAGAAAGGTACATCAAGGTTCATATTGATGCACAGCAGGCCAATCACGCGCTGCTGACTATTGCGTATCGCTATCGTCACCGATTTCATCAGTACCCCGCTTTTTGCACGGGTGAAATAGGCACGTGAAACGTTGCTGTCGGCACCGGTCATGTCGTGCAACATACGTAACGCCAGATCGGTAATCGGCGAGCCGACTTTACGTCCGGTATGCTCCCCGTTAGCGATGCGTACTGCGGAACATTTTAAATCTTCCAGCGAATGCAACACGATTTCACAGTGCGAGCCGATCAGCATCGCCAGCCCATCGACCACGGCTTCATAAGATTTCAGAATATCGTAGTCGGCCTGTTCAAATGGATGCTGTTCCAGCAAATCGACATCGGTCAGATCGCCAGGATTGAATGGATTAGACATGAAAGACATTACCCCTAATTGGCTGGAGCCTGTCTCAGCGCGGCCAGGGCAGACTCGTCATACAAATTTGCGCAGCGCTAGTCTGGCAAATGTCTGCGGCATATGCCAGATTTTTGTCCGAACGAGGGCATCTCTCAATAAAATGAGAACCGCCGCGTAAACGCGGCGGCTAAAAAGTTACTGTGCTTTTTTATCGTCGGCAACCGGAGCCTGCGTCTTCGCATCGGCTTTCGGTGCCGGTTTGATATCCAGTAGTTCGACATCAAACACCAGCGTAGAGTTAGGCGGAATACCCGGCACGCCGTTTTTACCGTAAGCCAGCTGCGGCGGGATAACTAACTTGATTTTACCGCCTTTTTTCACGTGCTTCAGGCCTTCAGTCCAGCCCGGAATAACACCATCCAGACGGAAAGAGAGCGGTTCACCGCGATTATAGGAGTTATCAAATTCAGTGCCGTCGATCAGCGCCCCTTTGTAGTTAACTACAACCGTGTCGCTGTCTTTCGGCGTATCACCGCTACCTTCTTTTTCTACCTGATAAAGCAGGCCGCTATCGGTTTTCTTCACGCCTTTCTGCTTAGCAAATTTAGCGGCGAACTCCTGGCCTTTATCGGCGTTTTCTTTCGCGTCTTTTTCCATCTTCGCCTGAGCGGCGCTCTTCACGCGACCTTCAAACGATTGTAGCGTCTGTTCAATTTCCTGATCGGAGAGCTTGCTCTTACCGGCAAACGCATCCTGAACGCCAGCAATCAGCTGCGTTTTGTCCAGCTTAATGCCCAGTTTTTCCTGCTCTTTCAGTGAGTTTTCCATATAGCGGCCAAGCGATGCGCCCAGCGCATAAGCGGACTGCTGATTCTCATCTTTAAAAGCAGCATTTTTAGTGGCCTGTGGCGCAGCCTGTTCAGCCGGTGCGGAGTCTGCTGCCAATGCCAGCGGCGCGTTAAACGCAGTGGCCATCGTGGCGGCTAACATTGTAATTTTAAACAGTGATTTCATCCATTATCTCCAAAACCGAAGCCTCTCACCCCGGCGATCGTTGCAGGCCATTAAGCCAGTACTATTACTGTGCGGAACAAATTACCATGCCCGCCCGGCAAACTTAAGTGTACTTCCGACCCTTTTTATGTCGGGAAGTTTCAGGTGATGTGACGCCAAAGCTGTGCTTTTTCAACCGTCGCAGGCAAAATCTCATTATCAGGCAACGGTGCGCACTTTTCTACAGAGATCTCATTCGGAACGCCGGGCGCACGCAACAGGAGGAACGCTTATGCAGCAAGATAAGTTTGAACAGCGGTTAGAGCTGCTGGAAAGCAAGCTGGCTTTTCAGGAACAAACGATTGAAGATTTAAACCAAACGGTCGTGCAGCACGAAATGGAAATGGCCAAAATGCGCGAACAGATACGTTTACTGACTGATAAGTTAAAGGCTGCGGCCCCGTCGCTGATGGCGCATCCGTCGGAAGAGACGCCACCGCCACACTACTGACCAGGCAATAAAAAAAGCACCGGCTGTTCGGTGCTTTTCTTCAGTAATCATTTCATCGTGCGGTGAGTGATTAGTGTTGACAGCCGCAGCCACCGTGTCCACCACCACCGCAGCAGCCATTTTTACCGCCGTGGCTGTGACCATGGTCGTGATCGTGGTCATGATGGTGATCGTGTTCGCCGTGAACGTGACCGTGGGCCAGCTCTTCCGGAGTCGCTTCACGAATAGCTACCACTTCTACATGGAAGTTCAGGTTCTGACCAGCCAGCATGTGGTTTCCATCAACCACTACATGATCGTCTTCCACTTCGGTGATTTCAACCGGTACCGGACCCTGGTCAGTTTCTGCCAGGAAGCGCATGCCAACCTGCAGTTCGTCTACGCCCATAAAGACATCTTTCGGTACGCGCTGAACCAGATTGTCGTCATACTGGCCGTAAGCGTCATTTGCGGCGATATGCACATCAAACTTGTCACCAATTTCATGATCTTCCAGGGCTTTTTCCAGACCAGAAATCAGGGAACCATGACCGTGCAGATAGTCCAACGGTGCGCTCACCGGAGACTCGTCGACCAATACACCGTCTTCTGTACGTACCTGGTAAGCCAGGCTGACCACCAGGTCTTTTGCTACTTTCATGATAACTCCTAACCGTTGAGAGCTTTGATCCCGACTCATTGGTCTATTTGCGTGCAATAACACCAACCAGAAAGATCCAGATGCTGACCCCTTGCGTCCCATAAGGTTTACGCGCAGGCAATGTTAACAATGCAGATTGTAACGGAATTCATTGCCGCTGTAAGGGTAAGCTTATAAAAAAGCTGAGCTGTGCCACTACTCTGGATGAAAAACGCCGATAACTTGCTCCTGCGCGCGTACCCGATCGCGTACCTGCTTATCCGCTTCGCGCATTTGATGGCCGCATTTCACGCACTCCACCACATCGACATTGTTTTCACGCCACATCGCCAGCGTGTCTTTTTCCTGGCAGTGCGGGCAGGCCGCACCGGCAATAAAACGTTTACGCATTTTTCTTTCCTGTGGTTTCTTGTTACCACCCTTAACGGCGTGGATTATTCAGACTCATCCCAGCCGTCTAACTGGCGTTTCTCTTGCTGCATCTCCCGCTGGAAAATATCTTCCAGTTCGCGTCGCGCTTCACGCGCACGTGATATTTGCGCATTATCCGTCTGGTTTGGCACCAGCTCGCGTAGCATACGCATATCGAGCCGCCGGAAATGTAGCTGCGCACGGTGAGCCTGATGCGGATGCATTCCCAGGCTCATTAATGTCTTTCGGCCCAGCTCCAGCGCGCTGGAGAAGGTTTCACGGGAAAACTGAGCAACGCCCGCCTGCAATAGCTCATGCGCCTCAACGCGCCCGCGCGCGCCAGAATCTGCAGATGGGGAAAATGCTGCTGGCAGAGATGAACGATGTTCATCGTATCTTCCGGTTCATTACAAGTAATCACGATCGATTGTGCGCTGGCGGCACCGGCGGCACGCAGCAGTTCCAGTTCCGTCGCATCCCCATAGTATACTTTATAACCATACTTACGCATTAAACTCACGGCGCTAATATCACGCTCCAGCACCGTAATACGCTTTTTATTTGCCATCAGCAGGCGGCCTATCACCTGACCAAAACGCCCAAAACCGACCACAATCACCTGCGGCTGATCGTCATCAACCCAGGGCTTTTCCGCCTGCTCATCCGTCTCGTTAAAACGGCGCACCAGAATGCGATCCACGCCCTGCATCAGCAGCGGCGTCGTCATCATAGAGAGCGTCACGGTGACCAAAAGCAGCGGCAGCTGATCGCCATGAAACAGTCCCGCAGAGGAGGCGGCAGAAAACAGTACAAAGGCGAACTCACCGCCCTGGCTCAGCACGCCCGCAAACTGCAAACGTTCCGAACTGCGCAGGCCGTAAATTCGTGCCAGCAGGTAAAGCACCAGGGTTTTTACCGCCACCAGCGCCAGCACACCTGTCAATATCGCCAGCAGATGCGTATAGAGTACGCCCAGATTCAACGCCATGCCGACTGAAATAAAGAACAGACCAAGCAATAGCCCTTTAAAAGGCTCGATAGCGATCTCCAGCTCGTGGCGATACTCGCTTTCCGCCAGCAAAATGCCAGAGATAAAGGTACCAAGCGCCATAGAAAGTCCCAGCGCATCCATAAACAGCGCCGAGCTGAGCACCAGCAGTAGCGAAGCGGCGGTAAATACCTCACGCACTCCGGAGGCGGCGATATAGCGAAAACCAGGCCGCAGCAGCAGCCTGCCGCCGATCAGCATCACGGCAAAGGCCAACACCTTCATGCCGATTTTCATCCAGTCGGTATGACCGCTATCGGTGCCCGCCAGCAGCGGTACCAGCGCCAGCGCCGGAATCACCGCCAGATCCTGAAACAGCAGCACCGAAAAGCCAAGCTGCCCCGCTTCGCTGCGATTCATACCTTTATCGCGCATCAGCTGTAACGCCATCGCGGTAGATGACATCGCCAGGCCAATGCCGCCAATAATGGCGGCCTGCCAGGAGAAATCGGTGAGCAACAGCAGCCCGCCCAGCACCGCGGCGCTGAAAATCACCTGGGCAGCGCCAACGCCGAAGATCGATCGCCGCAGCGCCCACAGCTTCGAAGGATTCAGCTCCAGGCCAATCAGGAACATCAGGAATACCACGCCCAGTTCAGAGAAGTGCAGGATCTCCTCAACGTCGCTGATAAATCCCAGCCCCCAGGGACCAATGGCAATGCCCGCCAGCAGATAACCTAATACTGAACCGATACCCAACCGGGCAGCAATCGGCACCGCAACCACCGCAGCGAACAGGTAAACCACGCCCGCCGTTAGTAACGTTTCGCCTTCCATCTATGCCACTCCTGCCGGTAAAGGAGAAGAGAGCCACGCTTCATAAGCCTGGGCGTAGTTTTTCATTATCTCTGGCGGCTGGCGACGCGCCCAGTAGATCACCATCGGCGTCAGCCAGTGCATGCGGCACATCTGCGCCGTCAGCTCAAACGGACGCATTATTTCGTTCATTGAATAGCGGTTGGGGCCATCCTGCTGATAGGCCGCTTCCGGCTCACCGGTGGTGATGATGCTGCGCCAGTTATTTTCCCTCCAGCATGTTGCCGCCCGGCCCACTGGCAAACCCGCGCGACAGCACGCGATCCAGCCACTCTTTTAACAATGCCGGGCAGCTCCAGGTATAAAGGGGATGCTGGAAAACGATAATTTGATGCTCCCCGCAACAGCTGCTGTTCATGGTGAATATCGATAAAAAAATCGGGGTAGTGCGCGTACAGATCATGTACGGTAACGTGCGATAACTGCTGCGCCGGCTGTAGCAAGACTCGATTAGCAATCGAATCCTGTGATTCCGGATGGGCATACAGCAGCAAAACCTTAGGCAGCTGCGACATCTCTCCCCTCCAAATCGTCGTCATGATGCAGGATTTCCGCTACCATGCACGACATAACGGAATCAGTGATTCCAGACTGATTATGATGACAATAAATTAACATATTCTGACAATACGGCGCTTATGATTGTATTCTCCTCGTTACAAATCCGACGTGGTACCCGCGTACTGCTGGACAATGCCACCGCCACCATTAACCCAGGGCAGAAAGTTGGCCTGGTCGGTAAAAACGGCTGCGGTAAATCGACGCTGCTGGCGTTGTTAAAAAACGAACTCAGCGCCGATGCCGGAAGCGTAACCTTTCCCGGCAACTGGTCTCTGGCATGGGTAAACCAGGAAACGCCAGCGCTGCCGGTTGCCGCCATTGAGTATGTTATTGACGGCGATCGTGAATATCGTCAGCTGGAGTCCGAATTACAGCGCGCCAATGAAAAAAATGACGGCAACGCCATTGCGCTGCTGCACGGCAAGCTGGACGCGATTCAGGCATGGAGCATACAGGCGCGCGCTGCCAGCCTGCTTCACGGTTTGGGCTTTAGTCAGGAGCAGCTACAGCGTCCGGTTAGCGATTTTTCCGGCGGCTGGCGAATGCGTCTTAACCTGGCGCAGGCGCTACTCTGCCGCTCCGATCTGCTGCTGCTGGATGAACCGACCAACCACCTCGATCTCGATGCCGTTATCTGGCTGGAACGCTGGCTGAAAAGCTACAGCGGCACGCTAATCCTGATCTCCCACGACCGCGATTTTCTCGATCCGGTGGTGGATAAAATTCTGCATATCGAGCAGCAGAGCCTGTTCGAATATACCGGCAACTACAGTTCCTTCGAGCAACAGCGCGCCGTCAAACTTTCGCAGCAGCAGTCACAATATGAGCATCAGCAGCGCAAAGTGGCGCACCTGCAAAGCTATATCGATCGCTTCCGCGCCAAAGCCAGCAAGGCGAAACAGGCGCAGAGCCGCATCAAAATGCTGGAGCGCATGGAGCTAATCTCACCGGCGCACGTCGATAATCCCTTTAGCTTCAGCTTTCGTGAGCCGGAAAGCCTGCCGAATCCGCTGCTGAATATGGAGAAAGTCAGCGCGGGCTACGGCGAACGGATCGTTCTGGATTCGATCAAGCTCAACCTGGTGCCCGGATCGCGCATCGGCCTGTTGGGCCGCAACGGTGCCGGTAAATCAACATTGATCAAACTGCTGGCGGGCGAGCTGGCACCGCAAAAAGGCGAAATCGGCCTCGCCAAAGGCGTACAGCTTGGTTATTTCGCCCAGCATCAGCTGGAATATTTGCGCGCGGACGAATCGCCTTTACAGCACCTGGCGCGTCAGGCACCCAAGCTGCCGGAACAGCAGCTGCGCGATTATCTCGGTGGCTTCGGCTTCCAGGGCGACAAAGTTACCGAACCGACGGTACGTTTTTCCGGTGGCGAGAAAGCGCGCCTGGTGCTGGCACTGGTTGTCTGGCAGCGCCCTAACCTGTTGCTGCTGGATGAACCGACTAACCACCTCGATCTCGATATGCGTCAGGCGTTAACCGAAGCGCTGATCGATTTTGAAGGCGCACTGGTGGTGGTATCGCACGATCGTCACCTGCTGCGATCCACCACTGACGATCTCTATCTGGTGCATGACGGTAAGGTTGAAGCTTTCGCTGGCGATCTGGACGACTATCAGCAGTGGCTCAGCGAACAGCAAAAACAGCAGGCGCAACAGGAGAGCGAGCCGAAACAGGAGAGCGGCAACAGCGCGCAGGCACGTAAAGATCAGAAGCGGCGCGAAGCGGAACTGCGGGCGCAAACTCAGCCGCTGCGTAAACAGATCGAAAAGCTGGAAAAAGAGATGGAGAAACTCAATACCCAGCTGGCGGAGGCGGAAGCGAAGCTGGCCGACTCGGCCATATACGATCCGGCCCGTAAAGCTGACCTGACCGCTGCGCTCCAGCAGCAGGCCACGACGAAATCTGCGCTGGAAGATCGGGAAATAGCCTGGCTGGATGCCCAGGAACAGCTGGAAGCGATGCTTGCCTCCTGACATCCGACCGTTGCAAACGGCAGCGGCCCATAAGCGGGCCGCTGTTATCGATACGCAATCATAACGCTCTGTTAGTTCTGTTTTTCAACCGATTATTCATCCCTTCGTCTTAATTGCCTTACCTAATCTGCGCGATAAAACGGCTTATCACCAAGAATGGTGGCGCGGTGCATAATGCGCCTTGTCGGTAAATAATCCGCATTGGCGTAATGCTGCGTTACCCGGTTATCCCAGATTGCCACATCATTTGCCCGCCAGCGCCAGCGCACCTGAAATTCCGGTTTATTAATATGGGCAAACAGGAAACTGAGCAGCGCCTCGCTCTCCTTCGGCGCAAGATCGACAATGCGCGTGGTAAAGCCTTCATTAACAAATAGCGCCTGCTTTCCGCTGACCGGATGAGTACGTACAACCGGATGCAGCAGCGGCGGATGGTTAACTGCCGCCTGTTGCCAGCGCGCATGCTGTTCCGGCGTATCGCGGTGCTTATGTTCCGGGAACGATTTAGTGAAGCTATGCTCCGCCTGTAGGCCACTCAGCAACCGACGCAGCGGCGGTGACAGCGCCTCAAAAGCAGCAATACCGCTGGCCCATAGCGTATCACCACCCTGTTCCGGTACCTGCTTCGCCGCCAGAATCGCACCGGCTGGTGGCGTGGCGATGAAGGTGACATCGGTATGCCAGTTATCGTTATCCGGCGGATTGCCGTTATGGGTATCCAGTACAATAATTTCTTCCACGTCCTCGGCATGCGGATAAACCGGATGAATGTGCAGATCGCCGAAGCGCGCTGCCAGCACCCGCTGCTGCACCGGCGTTAATGGCTGTTCGCGCAGAAACAGCACCTGATGCCGGATCAGCGCGTGCCAAAGCTGTTCGAACTGCGCATCGTTAAGCGGGCGAGAAAGCTCGAGGTTATCAATCTGCGCGCCGATATGCGGCCCCAGCGCGGTAATCGTCAGACGTTCGTTCATTGCTGTTCTCCATGCCAGGGCGTCAGCCGACGCTGTAGCGTCCGCAGGCCCAGTTCTAAACCGAATGCGATTAACGCAATCACCAGGATGCCCGCCAACACCACATCCGTGGCGAGAAACTCACCGGCAGACTGCACCATAAAGCCCAATCCGCGCGTAGCGGCAATCAGCTCAGCCGCCACCAGCGTTGACCAGCCAACGCCAAGTCCGATACGCAGGCCGGTTAAAATCTCCGGCAACGCGCCGGGCAGAATCACGAAGCGCAGCAGCTGCCAGCGGCTGGCACCTAACGATTGCGCAGCGCGCAGTCGCACCTGCTGAGCGCTTTTTACTCCCTGTAGCGTAGCGAGCGTCACCGGCGCGAAAATCGCCAGATAAATCAGCAGTATCTTTGAGGTTTCACCGATGCCGAACCAGATCACCATCAGCGGCAGATAGGCCAGCGGCGGCACCGGACGATACAGTTCAATCAGCGGATCGAGGATGCCATGAGCGGTTCTGCTCAACCCCATAGCAATACCGGTTGGTACGCCAATCACTACCGCCGCCAGCAGCGCCAGCAAAATACGCCCCAGACTGGCAGCCAGATGCTGCCACAGCGTGGCGTCCATAAATCCCTGGGCGCTGGCGACAACCCGCAGCTGATGCAACACCTGCTGCGGCGGCGGTAAAAACAGCGGCGCAATCAGATGCAGCGCTGTTACCAGCCACCACAGCGCCAGCACCACTACCAGCGTGGCGACGCTCAGCGTCAGCCGCCGGGAAAGCGGCCAGCGCCAGCGCACACGCGGTACGGTTTGTTTATCAACGGCCTGTATGCTCATGAAAACGCCTCGCGCTGTTGAAATACCCGACTCAGGACATACTCCCGCTGAGCGATAAAAAGAGGATCGGATTTAATCGAACGGCACGATTCACCGGCGGCGAAGCGACGTCCAAAATCGAGCCGCAGTCGCTCGCTGATGCGCCCCGGCCCCGGCGTCAGCAGAATCAGCTCGCTGGCAAGAAACACAGCTTCTTCGATATCGTGGGTAATCAGCAGGATCTGCTTGCCGCTGTCGCGCCACAGCCGTAGTAGTAGCTCCTGCATCTGTTCGCGGGTAAAAGCATCCAGCGCGCCGAAAGGCTCATCCAGCAGCAATAGCGCGGGATCGGCAGCCAGCGCACGGGCGATGCCGACACGCTGTCGCATCCCGCCGGAAAGTTGCCAGATAAAACGTTTTTCCGCGCCCTCCAGCCCGACCTGTTTCAGCTTTTTCGCCGCGATCTCACGGCGCGTTACGCCATCAATGCCCGCCAGCTGTAGGCCAAAAGCGACGTTATCCAACACGTTGCGCCAGGGCAGCAGTCCTTCATGCTGAAACACTACGCCACGCTCTGCGCCAGGCCCGGTAACCGGTTTCCCCGCCAGGGTGATGCTGCCCTCCTCCAGCGGCAGAAAACCAGCTATCAGGTTCAGCAACGTGGTTTTGCCGCAGCCGGAAGGACCAAGCACTACCGCCAGCTCCCCGGCATCCAGCGTCAGGTTAATATCCTGCAATGCCAGCTGACCGTGATAACGCGCGCTAAGATGTGAAAGCGAAAGCATGGCGGTTCCCCTTACTGTTGCGCCAGCGGGCGTACAAAACGGTCGGTGACGTAGCTGCTGTAGTCCGGCGCTACCTGCGCCACTTTGCCCTGCTGCTGAAGAAACTTCGCCGTATCGCCAATGGCCTTGCTTACCGGCTGGCCGAGCTGCGCAAGCTGCTGTTGAACGCCCAGATAGGTATTGCCCTCCACCAGACCAGGCACCTGATCGACTGACGCTCCGCTCAGGCGAGAGAGCGTGGCCAGATGCTGCGACTGTTGTAGCCACTGCTGCGGATGGTCAAGGTAGGCCTGCTGCGCTGCCAGTGCGCTACGGGCAAAGGCGGTAACAATTTCCGGATGCTGTGCGGCAAAATCTTTACGCACAACCCAGACATCCAGCGTCGGCGCACCCCATTTGCCCACCTGCGCCGAATCGGTCAGCACGCTACCGGTTTTCTCCAGCTCATTAACCGCAGGTGCCCAGACGTAGGCACCATCAATTTCGCCGCGCTGCCAGGCGGCAATAATGGCGGGCGGCTGTAGGTTAATAATTTTCAGCTGGTTAGGACTAATGCCCCAATGCTTCAGCGCTGCCAGCAGGCTGTAATGGGTAGTGGAAATAAACGGCACCGCGATACGTTTGCCAATTAAATCCTGCGGCGAGGTGATTTTCTTATTCACCACCAGCGCCTCTGAATTGCCCAGCTGCGAAGCAAGCAGGAAAACTTCAATCGGCAATTGCTGACTTGCTGCAACCGCCAGGGGACTGGATCCAATATTGCCAATCTGTACATCACCAGAGGCGAGTGCACGTACTACACTGGATCCACTATCGAATTTACGCCACTCAACATGCGCACCGCTTTCCCTGGCAAAGGTGTTATCTGCCTGCGCCACCTTTGCTGGTTCCGCCGAGGTTTGCCAGGCGACGGTAACGTCAACCGCCTGCGCCTGTTCCGCTACCAGCAATAAAGTGGTCGCCATTACTAAAATTCGCGTAAGACTCATCATTGTTGCGTTCCGCCCGTTGTTATTATCGTCATGGCTACGTTGTAACTGAGATGTGAACGCAAGCTGAAGTAATTAAAAATTATGTTTAATCACTAATAATACTTAGAAAAGATACCGATATATTTATCTGGAATTCGCAAATGTGGAATTTATGAAATGATAAGGGGTCCTAAATTAACTACGTTTTATCGCGACGTTTTTCAGGCCATCTGTTAAGAGTTTGTCAGAGGGTTTTTCATGTCGATTGAGAAAGTAGCCCGTCTTGCGGGTGTTTCTACCGCAACCGTTTCACGCGTGCTGAACGGTTATTCGGGCGTTCGGCCTGCAACCCGTGAGCGTGTGCTGGCCGCTATCGCCGCCAGTCAGTACCAGCCCAATCTGCTGGCGCGCCAGCTGCGCACCTCGCAAAGCCGTATGCTGCTGGTGCTGGTCTCCAATATCATTAATCCTTTTTGTTCGCACGTGGTGCGTGGCATTGAGGCAGAAGCGGAAGCGCATGGCTACCATATTTTACTTTGCAACTCCGATTCCCAACCCCAGCGCGAATCTGCTTATCTGGCGTTGCTGAGCGGTAAAGTGGTTGATGGCGTGATTACTATGGATGCCGTGACTAACCTGCCCGGCCTGCGGCAGATGATCGGCGATTCCCCCTGGGTACAGTGTGCCGAAGGCAATCCCGATGCCGAAGCGTCTTCAGTCACGATCGATAATCACCAGGCAGGACGCGAGGCGGTAGCGCATCTGGCGCAGCAGGGACGACAACGCATCGCGATGATTAACGGCGATCCGCGCTATCTTTACGCACAACAGCGTGAAATGGGTTACCGGGCAGCGCTTACGGCGCACAATCTAAACTGGGGCGGCGTGGAATACGCCAATGAAGTGGAATGCGAAGCAGGTTACGCGGCTATGGCGCGCCTGCTGGATCGTGGAGATCCACCAGATGCAATCTTTGCCGTCTCGGATGTGCTGGCGGTGGGTGCCATCCACTGTATTCGTCAGCGTCAGCTGCGGGTTCCAGAGGATATCGCGGTGCTGGGTTTTGACGGCCTGCCGTGGAGCGCCATGCTATCGCCACCGCTCAGCACGCTGGAACAGCCGATGCACCAGCTGGGGGTGCGCAGCGTACAGATGCTGCTCCAGCGCATTCGGGACCCACGCGCACCGCGTATTCATGAGCAGCTCTCCTGCCAGCTGATCGTGCGCGCTTCCAGTCAGCTAGTGCCAGATTAACAGCACGCAGGCGGCGGTGAGTGCGCCCATCGCCAGGTTAAAGATTTTCCAGGCACGTCGGCTACGCAGCAAACGTCCTATCAGCGTGCCGAAACCGAGCCAGATAACGCCGGCTACCAGATTAACCAGCGCCATGCCAAAGCTGATCGCCAGTACAGAACCGCGATAGGCCTCGCCCGCCAGGCTAAAGCTGGCAACGGCACCCAGCGCCATCAGCCAGGCTTTTGGATTAACCAGTTGCAGTACGCCTCCCTGCCAGAACGGCATTGGACGCGAGGGAGCCTCGCCCATTTCCAGCTGTTCATAGGCGGCCGTCGCAATCTTCCAGGCAAGCCAGAGCAGATAGAGGCTGCCAGCGATTTTCAGAAACAGATGCAGTGATGGATAAAGCAGGATCAGGCTACCGACGCCAAAGGCAACCAGCAACAACATGAGCTGCATACCCAGCATAATGCCGATCATCAGCGGCATAGAGCGCAAAAAGCCAAAATTGGCCCCAGCGGTAGTCAGTAACATATTATTAGGGCCAGGCGTGATCGCCGCGACCCACAGAAAGCCCAACATTGAAAAAAACAGACTCAGTTCCATGTGGCGGGTGCCCCTCACCCTGTAAAATGGTCAACCTGTCGAAGCTATCAGCGTGCCAGGAAACGTACAAGCCCCAGATGATGAAATTTAATCACGTCCGTGAATATCCTTTTATCCCTATGAAAGGATTACATAATCCTCACCTGCAAACGGTGATGCCGCGCCTGTTCCGCCGCCGCGCGCTGCTGAAGCCACACTGGCAGCGCCTTGATTTGCCTGACGGCGACTTTCTCGATCTCGCGTGGAGTGAGGATCCATCCACGGCGGTCCACAAGCCGCGCGCGGTGTTATTTCACGGTCTGGAGGGCAATTTTAACAGTCCTTACGCGCATGGGCTGTTGCAGGCCTGGCGGCAGCGCGGCTGGCTTGGCGTGGTGATGCATTTTCGCGGTTGCAGCGGCGTGCCCAATCGTCTGGGGCGCATCTACCACTCCGGCGAAACTGAAGATGCCAGCTATTTTCTGCAATGGCTACGTACCACTTTTGGCCCGGTGCCTACTGCCGCCGTCGGCGTCTCGCTGGGCGGCAATATGCTGGCCTGTCTGATGGGTAAACAGGGCGAGGATTGCCTGCTGGATGCAGGCGTAGTGGTTTCCGCACCTCTGATGCTGGAGCCGTGCAGCGCGAAGCTGGAACGGGGTTTCTCGCGCGTCTATCAGCGCTACCTGCTGGGTCAGCTTAAACTCAATGCCAGACGCAAGCTGCACGCCTGGCCCGGCACGCTGCCGATAGATCTGGCGCAGCTTAACGCATTAAAGCGCCTGCGTGATTTTGATGATGCCATTACCGCCCGCGCTCACGGCTTCGCCGACGCCGGTGATTACTATCGGCGCGCCAGCGCCATGCCGCTACTGCCCGGTGTACGTAAACCGCTGCTGATCATCCACGCCAAAGACGATCCTTTTATGACCGACGATGTGATTCCCGATCTGAGCCGGTTACCTGCTAACATTGAGTATCAACTGACGGAATATGGCGGTCACGTCGGCTTTGTCGCTGGCACGCTGCGCCACCCACAAATGTGGCTGGAACAGCGCATTCCGCAATGGCTTTCACCTTATCTGGACAATTAAGCTGTGATAATTCCCTGGCAAGATATTTCCCCGGAAACCTTAGATAACCTGATTGAAGCTTTCGTCCTGCGCGAGGGCACCGACTATGGCGAGCAGGAGCGTTCGCTGGCGGAAAAAGTTGAAGATGTATATCGCCAGCTAAAAAGCGGTGAGGCGGTGCTGGTGTGGTCTGAGCTACATGAAACGGTCAACATCATGCCGCGCGGTCAGTTTCGCGGTTAGCCGGGCGCATACTTCGCTCTGTGCGCCACATCACATTAATACGCTTTCGCCCGGTACGCCTGATGATGACACTTCCGGGCTAAACGTGGTAACAATGCTTATCACCCCGATATCACCCAGAGAGTAGCTATGTCAGCCAGGCATCCCATTATCGCGGTGACCGGCTCCAGCGGAGCGGGAACCACCACTACCAGTCTTGCCTTTCGCAAGATCTTTCAGCAGCTCAATCTGCACGCCGCCGAGCTGGAGGGTGACAGCTTTCACCGCTATACGCGCCCGGAAATGGATATGGCGATCCGCAAGGCACGCGATTTGGGCCGCCACATCAGCTATTTTGGTCCGGAGGCCAATGATTTCGGTCTGCTGGAGCAAACCTTTATCGAATATGGAGCCAGCGGACGCGGTCAGTCACGCAAATATCTGCACACCTATGATGAGGCGGTGCCGTGGAATCAGGTGCCCGGCACTTTTACGCCGTGGCAGCCGCTGCCGGAGCCAACGGACGTCCTGTTCTACGAGGGGCTGCACGGTGGCGTTGTGACTCAACAGCATAACGTTGCAGAACAGGTAGATCTGCTGGTTGGCGTGGTGCCCATCGTTAACCTTGAGTGGATTCAGAAACTGGTGCGCGATACCAGCGAACGCGGACATTCCCGCGAGGCGGTGATGGATTCGGTGGTGCGCTCGATGGAAGATTACATCAACTACATTACGCCGCAGTTCTCCCGCACTCACATTAACTTCCAGCGCGTGCCTACGGTCGATACCTCGAACCCTTTTGCTGCCCGCGCGATTCCTTCGCTGGATGAAAGCTTTGTCGTCATCCACTTTCGCGGACTGGAGAACATCGATTTCCCTTATCTGCTGGCGATGCTACAGGGCTCGTTTATTTCGCATATCAATACGCTGGTAGTACCCGGCGGCAAAATGGGGCTGGCGATGGAATTGATCATGCTGCCGCTGGTACAACGTCTGGTTGAAGGAAAGCAGGTTGCTTAAGGATGTCAGGCAATCTCCATGCATTCGTAGCTGTGGGTAATGGCAACACCCTTACCCAGCATAATCGCTACGGAACAATATTTTTCCGCAGAAAGCTCAACGGCGCGCGCTACCGCTTTGTCACTCAGCCCTTTACCGCTGACGATAAAGTGCAGGTTGATGCGGGTAAATATGCGCGGAGCCTGCTCGTGTCGCTCGGAGGTCAGCCGCACCTCGCAGTCGGTGACCGCGTTTCGGCCTTTTTGCAGGATCGATACTACGTCAACGGCGCTGCAACCGCCCGCTGCCATCAGCACCATTTCCATGGGGCTCGGCGCTTTATCGCCGGAGTTACCATCCATCAGAACCTGATGCCCTGAAGCGGACTCGCCTAAAAAAGTGAGTCCTTCCACCCATTTTACTCGTGCCTGCATATTCATTATTCCCGGGATAATGCCGCTTACTGTCAGCCTACGCTTTCAGCAGCTAAACGGCAATTGTCCGATTCACCTCAAGCTGAAGCGAGACAACAGGAGACACCAGGATAAAGCTGTGCTACAAACAAAGCTGTAATATTTTCGTTCTCAGAAACGAAAACGGGACTTTTTCACGCCCTGGCGCGCCAGAATTGCCCGGATAAATTTCCAACAGAAAACGCTTTACCATTTCAACGCCTGACAGGGAAACTGCCCCCTGTATTTAGGGCACGATTACAACAGAGGATAACAGCGAATGGTTCTCGGCAAACCGCAAACAGACCCTACTCTCGAATGGTTCCTGTCACATTGCCATATCCACAAATATCCATCAAAAAGTACGTTGATTCACCAGGGTGAAAAGGCCGAAACGCTCTATTACATCGTAAAAGGTGCAGTCGCGGTGCTGATCAAGGATGAAGAAGGCAAAGAGATGATCCTCTCCTACCTCAACCAAGGTGATTTCATTGGCGAGCTTGGCCTGTTCGAAGAAGGCCAGGAACGCAGCGCATGGGTACGGGCAAAAACCGCTTGTGAAGTGGCTGAGATTTCCTACAAAAAATTTCGTCAGCTGATTCAGGTGAATCCTGATATCCTGATGCGGCTGTCTGCTCAGATGGCGCGTCGTCTGCAGGTTACCTCGGAGAAAGTGGGCAATTTAGCTTTCCTCGACGTTACGGGCCGCATCGCACAGACGCTGCTTAATCTGGCAAAACAGCCTGATGCCATGACCCACCCGGACGGTATGCAGATCAAAATCACCCGTCAGGAGATCGGCCAGATTGTCGGCTGCTCACGTGAAACGGTGGGACGCATCCTGAAAATGTTGGAGGATCAAAATCTGATCTCCGCTCATGGTAAGACGATTGTCGTTTACGGCACCCGTTAAGCTTAATTGATCGCACGGCGTGGTGCCCTGCATCACGCCGTGTTTATTTTTGTGATGTGGTGATGTGGCGGAGAATTATCTACCATCCTGAAGTGAACTATGCGCTGCGTCAGACGCTGGTGCTCTGTTTGCCGGTGGCGATCGGCTGGCTGTTAGGGGATTTGCAAAAGGGACTGCTGTTTTCGCTGGTGCCCGCCTGCTGCAATATCGCCGGGCTGGATACGCCGCATAAACGCTTCTTCAAACGGCTGATCGTTGGCGGCTCGCTCTTCGCGCTCAGCAGCTTTCTTATTCAGTGGCTCTCGCTGCACCATATTCCGCTGCCCGTCACCCTCTTTACTATGGCTCTGCTGCTGGGCGTTACCGGTGAAATCGGGCCGCTACATGCCCGTCTGCTTCCAGCCTCGCTGATTGCCGCGATTTTCACTCTCGGCCTGGTGGGGCAAATGCCCATCTGGGTGCCGCCGCTGCTCTATATCGCAGGTACTTTCTGGTATGGGCTGTTTAACTGGCTCTGGTTTCGTCTCTGGAAAGAACAGCCGCTGCGTGAAACGCTAAGCCTGCTCTACCGTGAGCTGGCCGACTACTGTGAAGCAAAATATACCCTGCTCACGCAGCTTACCGATCCGGAAAAAGCGCTGCCGCCGCTGCTGGCGCGCCAGCAAAAAGCGGTCGATCTGATCAATACCTGCTATCAGCAAATGCATATGCTGGCCGCCAATCGCGATCACAGCCATCAACGTCTGACGCGCGCCTTTCAGGTCGCGCTCGATCTACAGGAGCACATTTCCGTCAGCCTGCATCAGCCAAAAGAAGTACAGAAGCTGGTAGAGCAGAGCCACGCGGAGGCGGTGATTCGCTGGAACGCACAAACCATCGCTGCCCGATTGCGTGAGCTGGCGGACGATATGCTCTATCACCGTATGCCGCCGCGCTTCAGTATGGAAAAACCGCTGCTGGGCCTGGAAAAAATTGCGCGTCAGCATCCTGAAAATCCGGTTGGTCATTTTTGCTATTACCACTTCAGCCGCATCGCCCGCGTGCTGCGCACGCAGCGCCCACTCTACCGACGTGATTTACTGGCAGACAGGCAGCGACGGCTTCCGTTATTGCCCGCGTTGCGCAGCTACCTCTCCTTAAAATCGGCTGCGCTACGCACCGCCGGACGTTTTGCCGTAATGCTGGTATTCGGTAGCGTGCTGGCGCTGGCGTTTAATGTGCCTAAGCCGTGGTGGATTCTGATGACCATTATGTTCGTCAGCCAGAACGGCTACCGCGCCACGCGCGTGCGTATCCAGCACCGCGCCATCGGCACGCTCGCCGGACTGGCTATCGCCGCCGCTACGCTGCGCTTTTCAGTGCCGGAATCGGTGGTACTGTCGATCATGCTGGTGATTACGCTGGTCAGCTACCTCTTTATCCGCAAGTATTACGGTTGGGCGACGATTGGTTTTACCGTTACCGCAGTTTATTCATTACAGCTGCTGGCGCTCAACGGCGCGCAGTTTCTGCTGCCGCGTCTGATGGATACGCTGGTAGGCTGCTGTATCGCCTTCGGCGGGATGGTGTGGCTGTGGCCGCAGTGGCAGAGCGGGCTGCTACGCCAAAACGCGCATGATGCGCTGGAAGCCGATCAGGAAGCGCTGCGCATGTTGCTGGGCGATGAGCATTCACCACAGAAGCTTGCCTGGCAGCGTGTGCTGGTAAATCAGGCGCACAATGCCCTGTTTAACTCGCTGAATCAGGCAATGCAGGAACCAGCCTTTAACACTCGCTATCTGAACGATATGAAGCTGTGGGTCACCCACAGCCAGTTTATCGTTGAGCATATTAACGCCATGACGATCCTGGCACGTGAACACACGATGCTGACACCGGAGCTGGCCCAACGTTATCTGCAATCCTGTGAAATTGCGCTACAGCGCTGCCAGCAGCGGCTGGAGTATGACGGCCCTGGTCAGGAAACCAATATCCTGGAGAGTCAACACAGCGGTCAGGAGAGCGGTGCGGTCACAATTATGGAACGCCACGTCAGACGCATTCTTGAGCATCTGTCGGTAATGCACACCATCTCTTCGCTTGCCTGGAGCCAGCGGCCACAGCACGGTAAATGGCTGGTACGGCGGCTGCGCAAAGGATAAAAAAGCGCGCCTGCTGGCGCGCCGTGTTCAGCCTGCGTTTAACGCTTTTTCTGCCGCCCTGGCAAAACGCGCCATGCCGTCGCCGATATCCGCCAGCGGAATTACCAGCGAAGGCGCAAAACGGATCACGTCAGTGCCAGCCGTCAGCACCATAACGCCTTCGGTTGCGGCGGCGTGTAAAATGTCACGCGCTTTTCCCTGATACTGCGGTTTTAGCTGCGCGCCAATCAGTAGCCCTTTGCCCCGTACCTCGCTAAACAGCTCCAGTTTGGTGTTGATTGCTTCCAGCGCCTCGATAAAGCGCTGACGCCGCTGCGCCACGCCTTCCAGTACCTGCGGCGTATTAATGATATCCAGCGCCGCTTCTGCTACGGCGCAGGCCAGCGGATTGCCGCCGTAGGTGGTGCCATGCACGCCGGGCGACATCGCTGAGGCGATTTCTTCCGTGGTCAGCATCGCGCTAACCGGGAAGCCGCCGCCCAGCGCTTTCGCCGTGGTAAGAATATCGGGACGAATATCGTAGTGCTCATAAGCGAACAGCTTACCGCTGCGCCCCATCCCGCTCTGTACTTCATCCAGCACCAGCAGCGCCTGATGACGATCGCATAGCTGACGCAGCCCCTGCATAAACGCCTGCGTAGCGGGCAACACCCCTCCTTCGCCCTGAATCGGCTCGACCACCACCGCGCAGGTGTGATCGTCAATTACCGCTTTCACCGCCTCGAGATCGTTAAAGGGCACATGGATAATATCTGCCGGTTTCGGTCCGAAGCCGTCAGAATATTTAGGCTGTCCACCGACAGAAACGGTAAACAGCGTGCGGCCATGAAAAGCATTATGGAAAGCAATAATTTTACTTTTATAGGGAGAGTGGCGCGTAGCGGCATAATAGCGGGCCAGCTTGAAGGCGGCCTCGTTGGCTTCAGCACCGGAGTTAGCGAAGAAAACGCGCTCGGCAAAGGTAGCATTGATCAGTTTGCTGGCCAGACGCAGCGCCGGTTCGTTAGTAAATACGTTGCTGGTATGCCACAGCGTCTCGCCCTGGGTTTTCAACGCCTCCACCAGCGCCGGATGGCAGTGGCCCAGGGCAGTGACGGCGATGCCGCCGGAAAAATCGATATACTCTTTGCCATCGCGATCCCAAACGCGGCTACCTTTTCCTCTGACCGGCACAAACTGCGCTGGTGCATAAACAGGCAAAATCACCTTATCAAACGTCTCACGCGTTACCGTTAATTTGTCTGCTACCATTCGCTACCTCTTCTGCTGAGCCATCAAACCTCAATGAAAAAATAATCAATAAAAGTGCATAATAAGTCAAATGAATTTACCAGTCGCCGCTGCGACTTTCGGCTGACGTAGCAAAAAATTAGCTAATAGCTGGTGCCCCTGCTGGCTGAGAATACTTTCCGGGTGAAACTGCACGCCTTCCACATCCAGCGTGGTATGCCGTAGCCCCATAATTTCGTCAGGCTGGTCATCACGCAAACTCCAGGCGGTGACTTCCAGGCAATCTGGCAGCGTCTCTTTTTCCACAATCAGCGAATGATAACGCGTCACGGTAAGCGGCTGCGCCAGGCCAGCGAACAGGCCACGCTGCTGATGTTTAATAGCGGAGGTTTTACCGTGCATCACCTGACGTGCGCGGATAACACGCGCGCCAAATACCTGTGCCAGCGCCTGATGTCCGAGACATACGCCCAGCACCGGCAGTTTTCCGGCAAAGGCGCGTATGGCATCAAGGGAGATACCTGACTCGTCAGGCGAACAGGGGCCGGGAGAGATAACGAGATGCGTCAACGGCAGCGACTGCATCTCGGCAAGGGAAATTTCATCATTACGGCGCACCAGCACTTCTGCACCCAGCTCGCAGAAATACTGGTAGAGGTTCCAGGTAAAGGAGTCGTAATTATCAATAAGCAGCAGCATTGTTGCTCCGGGTTGGGACAAAACGCTGCCATTCTACGCGCTTACTTCACCTCGCTCACTACGCTGGCAAAGATATTAGTTAGCGCCTGTAAATCACCGCTCACGCTCTCTTTATTCGCTTTCAGCCACGCCTCTCGATCGGTTTTGCTCCAGTCGATATCATATCCGGCGTGAATGATCAGCTGTTCAAAGAACAGACGCTGTGCGCGCCCGTTACCGTCGCGGAACGGATGCAGCATGTTAATTTCACAATAATAGTGCGCCAGCCGCGCAACAAATTGCTCAAACGGCAGATCGGCCAGGCCGTTCTCCTCCTCCAGCGCTTCCATCAGCGCATTGCCCTCTTTTTCAATATATTCAAAGTGGCAAAACGGTGTATCGTCCAGGTAGAGATCGATTTCTCGGATTTCTCCGGCCCAGTCATAAAGATCCTGAAACAGCGTGCGATGAATCAGGCAGAGATAAGGGAAACCAAGATTGCGCGGCCCCAGTTCGATCGTTGCGGCACGCAGCGAGGTGAAAGCGGCTTCCGCTTTTTGCAGTTGGGCAGCATCGTGAATATCGAGGCGGTTGCGCAGCACATCATCGTTTTGCCAGTAGTAAGGATCGCGTTCGGTCATTGCGTTAGCCGCCATATTGCCTCCATAACGTCTGCAGACGTTCTGTGGCCTGCCCGGTATCCAGCGTGACTTCTACAAACATTAAGCCTTCCAGTTTGCTACTGGCCAGAAAATTGGCGTTACGCCGCTGCTGCCACAGCGTGGCTTTCTGCTTTTCGGTCAGTTTTGTTGGCATGCTGCCTCCGGTCAGGGAAAAGATGACCTAAGTATAAGCAGCAAAACGGGGCTCTGCTGGCGGAGGCATAGCCGCCGCGGGCGCGGCGGCATAATGATCAGGGCAGGACTTTAGCGGAAAGGATAACAACGGGCTTGCTGGGAACGTTCTGGTAAGGACCAATATTTTTGGTCGGCACCTGCGAAATTTTATCCGCCACGTCCATACCTTTTACCACTTTACCGAAAACGGCGTAGCCGAAATCGCGCTGGCCGTGATCAAGGAAAGCGTTATCGGTCACATTGATAAAGAACTGGCTGGTCGCGCTGTCTTTTTCTGCGGTACGCGCCATCGCGATAGTGCCACGCGTATTACGCAGGCCATTGTCCGCTTCATTTTTAATCGGGCTGTTGGTAGGCTTCTGCTGCATATCGCTGGTGAAGCCGCCGCCCTGGATCATAAAGCCGGGGATAACGCGGTGAAAAGTTGTATTGTTGTAAAAGCCGCTATTAACGTAATCAACAAAATTCTTAACTGACACCGGCGCTTTTTGATTATTCAGTTCAAGTTCGATATTACCGGCGGAGGTGGTCAGGAGGACATGCGTATCGCCTTGCGCAGCGAAGCCGGGGACAGAAAAAGCAGACAGCGCGATGAGTGCCGCAACCGCTGTCAAAGTACGTTTCACCATGAAATATTCCTTACTGTGGCCACAAAATCCAAACGAAATTGATTGTAAAGAGCATGTAGAGTAAGAGCCAGCGTTTTACCTTTATTTACGTAAACAACGTTTTGGCGCAAACGTTAACTACTGGCAATAAATGGTGATTTAAATCACATTATTGATGAAATCAACAAAGGTTGTTTCATCGCTAGTTTGATCGCAAATAAAATTTCTTTACACTTCTCCCTGACAATCCCCTGTGCTGACTCAGGCAGGTTCCTTTGGCTCAAGGTCCCCCAACTATGACAAATCGTAACCGCATTGGACTGACGTGGATCAGTTTCTTTTCCTATGCGCTCACCGGCGCGCTGGTTATCGTCACCGGGATGGTGTTAGGCGATATCGCTAACTATTTCCAGCTTCCGGTTTCTGAAATGAGCAACACCTTCACTTTTCTTAACACCGGTATCCTGGCGGCAGTCTTTCTTAACGCCTGGCTGATGGAGATTGTGCCGCTGAAGCGCCAGCTGATTTTCGGCTTTGTGCTGATGGTGCTGGCAGTGCTTGGCCTGATGACCAGCCACAGCCTCGCTATTTTCTCCGCCTGTATGTTCGTGCTGGGCGTGGTGAGTGGGATTACGATGTCGATCGGCACCTTCCTGATCACCCATCTTTACGAAGGGCGTCAACGCGGATCGCGTCTGCTGTTTACCGACTCCTTCTTTAGCATGGCCGGTACGATTTTCCCGGTGATCGCCGGTATGCTGCTGGCGCGCCATCTGCCCTGGTATTGGGTTTACGTCTGCATTGGCATCATCTATCTGGCGATCTTCCTGCTGACGCTCACCGTTGAATTTCCGGTGCTGGGTAAAAAACAGCATGATGCACAGCCAGTAGCGAAAGAAAAATGGGGCGTTGGCGTGCTGCTGTTATCCATTGCCGCCCTCTGCTATATCCTCGGACAGCTTGGTTTTATCTCCTGGGTGCCGGAATACGCAACTAAAACCATGGGCATGGATATCAGCGCCGCCGGGCAGCTGGTAGGGAACTTCTGGACCTCTTATATGATCGGGATGTGGGCGTTTAGCTTTATTCTGCGCTTCTTCGATCTGCAACGCATTCTGATGGTGCTGGCCGCGCTGGCGACTCTGCTAATGTACTGGTTCGTCAGCAGCAACGATGCAGCAATGCTGAAGTGGATTATTATCGGCCTGGGCTTCTTCTCCAGCGCGATCTATACCACCATCATTACGCTCGGTTCTCAGCAAACTAAAGTCTCTTCGCCGAAGCTGGTTAACTTTATTCTGACCTGCGGTACTGTAGGCACCATGCTGACCTTCGTGGTCACCGGGCCGATTGTGGCGAAAGGCGGCGCGCACGCGGCGCTGGCAACCGCTAACGGCCTCTACGCCGTGGTATTCGTGATGTGTCTGCTGCTGGGCTTTGTTACGAAGCATCGTCAGAACGGCCACGCCGATCATTAATACTTCCGGGCGGAATATGGTGGTTTCGCCCGATAACCGGCTTATAAGACTAAGCGTACCGCGATCGCGTTACGCTTTATCGCCTTCTTTTATTTCAGGCTGCGGATAGACTGTGCCCGTTTCGTAATCCCATCCCGAACGCGTTTCACTCCCTTTTTCTCCGTTTTCCCCCTGCTTCCAGTGCTGCCAGATATAGCGCGAACCCTGAAATTCATAATTGACCAGCGATCCCTCCATACCAAACCCTCCCTGCATGTAAAGATGCATTGGCTGAACGTTTTCCAGCGTCAGCCGAAAGACTTCGTACGAGTTATCTTCCATGCTCCATGCAGAGAGCACGAGCTCTTTTATCGTCTCTTCGTTTGAGATGAGATTGGCCAGTTCAACGGTTGCCCGATCCAGGCGGCAGCTGACGCTGAGCGGGGAATACGTCGGCTTACCGTGCGCATCTACGGAATAATCACGTAGAAAGCTATAAGAATAATGTTCAACCTCTATCCACCCCTGGTGCAGAGCTTCCCTGCATTCGCCCTCTACGCCATCAATCTTCAGATACATTTTATAGACTTTATCTTCCATCAACTGGCTACCTTTATTTATCAACGATCCGATGAATTTATTTATCGGGCCAGTTTAATCTCTTTTCTGTCGGGCAAAATATGAGCAGACATTAAAGATAAATTGCAATTTAGTTTTTGTTAGCGCAGCACGAAAAGGGGCAAATATTAACGGCGACGGCTTCTTTATCGAAGCGATCGCTGCTGCTTAAGTACACAGTACGCTGGCGCAACTATCACGCCCTTTAAGGATTAGATACGTATACTTAGCTAACACGATTTAGCAACAAATTCGCAACTTGCTATATTTGCTAAGTGTCAGATAATAAACATATTAATAAAATACCCAGCTAATCAAGCACCTACTCACTAAGGAGTATTTTAAGCCTCAATTGATGTATATCAATAAGCAAGCTAATGGTCGCGTTATTGTGGCACCAATTAGCTTAAAATTGAGGCAAAAATGAGCACTGTCAAACTCGCCATCATTGGTAATGGCATGGTTGGCCACCGCTTCATTGAAGAATTAATCGATAAGGCTGAACCGGGCCAGTTCGATATTACCGTCTTCTGTGAAGAGCCCCGTGTGGCTTACGACCGCGTCCATCTCTCCGCATACTTTTCCCATCACACCGTTGAAGAACTGTCGCTGGTGCGTGAAGGCTATTATGAAAAACATGGCATTCACCTCTTGCTGGGCGAACGCGCGATCACGCTTAACCGTAAGGAAAAAGTGATCCACTCCAGCAGCGGCCGCGCCGTGGTGTATGACAAATTAATCATGGCTACCGGCTCTTATCCCTGGATTCCGCCAATCAAAGGCTCCGATGGCCCGGACTGCTTTGTCTACCGTACCATTGAAGATCTCAACGCCATCGAAGAGTGTTCACGCCGCAGTAAAAGCGGTGCGGTGATCGGCGGCGGTCTGCTTGGGCTGGAAGCGGCTGGCGCGCTGAAAAACCTCGGCATTGAAACCCACGTTATCGAATTTGCACCGGTGTTGATGGCTGAACAGCTTGATGCGATGGGCGGTAGCCAGCTGCGTCGTAAAATCGAACAGATGGGCGTACAGGTTCACACCAGCAAAAATACGCAAAATATCGTTCATCACGCGAAAGGTAAAACGCTGGAATTCGCTGATGGCAGTGAGCTAGATGTCGATTTTGTTGTCTTCTCTACCGGTATTCGCGCCCAGGATAAACTGGCACGTCAAAGCGACCTGCCGGTCGGTACACGCGGCGGGATCCTGATTAACGATTTCTGTCAGAGTGCCGATCCGGATATTTATGCCATCGGCGAATGCGCCGCCTGGAATGAAAAAATCTTTGGTCTGGTAGCGCCAGGCTACAAAATGGCGCAGGTCGCCAGCGATCACCTGCTCGGTAGGGAAAATCGCTTTGCCGGTGCTGATATGAGCGCCAAGCTGAAACTGCTGGGCGTGGACGTTGGCGGCATTGGCGATGCGCATGGCCGCACTCCAGGTGCGCGCAGCTATGTTTACCTCAATGAAAAATCGGGCGTCTACAAACGCCTGGTCGTAAGCCAGGATAATAAACATCTGCTGGGCGCGGTACTGGTTGGCGATACCAGCGATTATGGTCAGCTGTTGCAGCTGATGCTGAACCAGGTTGCCCTGCCGGATAATCCTGACAGCCTGATTCTGCCTTCGCACGCGGGCAGTGAAAAACCGGTGCTGGGCGTTGATTCACTGCCGGAAAGCGCGCAGATTTGCTCCTGCTTTGACGTATCCAAAGGCGACATTATTAAAGCGGTAGCGCAAGGCTGTCATACCGTTGCCGCCATCAAAGCGGAAACCCGTGCCGGTACCGGCTGCGGTGGCTGCATACCGTTAATCACTCAGGTACTGAACGCCGAGCTGAGCCGCCAGGGTATTGAAGTCAACAACCACCTGTGCGAACACTTCGCCTGGTCACGTCAGGAGCTTTATCACCTGATCCGTGTTGAAGGTATTAAGACCTTTGATGAGTTGCTGACTAAGTATGGCAAAGGCTACGGCTGCGAAATCTGTAAACCGACTATCGGCTCGCTGCTCGCGTCCTGCTGGAACGACTATATTCTGGAACCGCAGCATACGCCGCTTCAGGAAACCAACGATAGCTTCCTCGGTAATATCCAGAAAGATGGCACCTACTCCGTGATCCCCCGCTCCGCTGGCGGCGAAATCACACCTGAAGGTCTGGTGGTGATTGGGCAGATTGCACGTCAGTACAACCTGTACACCAAAATCACCGGTTCTCAGCGTATCGGCCTGTTTGGCGTACAGAAAGACGATCTGCCCGCTATCTGGAGCAAGCTGATTGATGCTGGTTTTGAAACCGGTCACGCCTATGCCAAAGCGCTGCGCATGGCGAAAACCTGCGTCGGCAGCACCTGGTGCCGTTACGGCGTCGGTGACAGCCTGGGCTTCGGTATCGAACTGGAAAATCGCTACAAAGGCATCCGTACTCCGCATAAAGTTAAATTCGGTGTTTCTGGCTGTACGCGTGAATGTGCCGAAGCGCAAGGCAAAGACGTAGGCATTATCGCCACCGATAAAGGCTGGAACCTCTACGTTTGCGGTAACGGCGGCATGAAACCACGCCATGCCGATCTGCTGGCAGCCGATCTCGACAGAGAAACGCTGTTGCGCTACCTCGATCGCTTTATGATGTTCTACATCCGTACCGCCGATAAACTGCAACGCACCTCTCTGTGGCTGGAAAGCCTTGATGGCGGCATCGACTATCTGCGCAGCATCGTTGTTGATGACAAACTGGGTCTGAATGAACAACTGGAATCCGACATGCAGCAGCTACGCGATCGCGTTATCTGCGAATGGAAGGCCACGCTTGAGCATCCGGAACTGCAGAAACGCTTCGCGCACTTCATCAACAGTTCACAGCGCGACCCGCTGGTGCAAATGGTGGATGTACGTGAACAGCACCGTCCGGCTCGTCCACATGAGCGTATTGAGGTGAAACTGCTTGAAGAGGAGGAACGGGCATGAGCAACTGGCAAGCCGTTTGTAAATTAGAAGATATTTTGCCTGCCACCGGCGTTTGTGCGCTGGTGCAGGGTGAGCAGGTAGCCATCTTCCGTCCACGTGCGGATGAAGAAGTCTACGCTATCAGCAATATCGATCCTTTTGCTCAGGCCAGCGTACTGTCTCGTGGCATTATCGCCGAGCATCAGCAGGAACTGTGGGTCGCCAGCCCGCTGAAAAAACAGCATTTTCGCCTGCGTGACGGCCTCTGTATGGAAGATGCCGAACATTCAGTCCGCAGCTGGCCGGTACGGGTACACGAAGGCCAGGTAGAAGTCGCCTGCGACTAACGCCAGCTTCGTAAAACGTTCCGATCATTCCTGCCCGCGGCGCACTTCGTGCGCCGCATCACCTGCAAACCATAACCATTCATACCGCTACGCCGGAGAATACCATGGATTATCTACCCTTATTTTGCCAGCTTCGCGGCAAGGTCTGTTTGCTGGTCGGCGCGGGCGATGTCGCCGCTCGTAAGGCCCGCCTGCTGCTTGATGCCGGTGCGCAGCTTCATGTATGTGCACTGGAGTTCAGCCCGCCGTTCAGTGAATGGCAGCAAACGGGCGAAGCAACGCTGATACAGCAGCCCTTCTCCCCGGAACTGCTGGATAAGTGCTGGCTGGTGATTGCCGCTACCAGCGATGAGCAGGTCAATCAGCAGGTCAGCGAGGCAGCGGAAGCGCGTCGCCTGTTCTGCAACGTCGTGGATGCCCCGGCGCAGGCCAGCGCCATCATGCCTTCAATTATCGATCGTGCGCCGTTAACCATCGCTATCTCCTCCGGCGGGCGAGCGCCGGTGCTGGCGCGTCTGCTGCGTGAAAAGCTGGAAGCGCTGCTGCCGCAGCATCTCGGCAAACTGGCGTCGCTGGCGGGCAGCTTGCGCGAACGGGTCAAGCAGCACTATCCAACCGGTGCCGAACGCCGTCGCTTCTGGGAAAAGCTGTTTGTCAGCGATCGTCTGGCACAGTCGCTGGCTAACAACGATACGCCGCAGGCGCAGGCGCTTACTGACGAGCTGTTTAATCAACCGCTGGATAACCGCGGCGAAGTGGTACTGGTGGGGGCCGGACCTGGCGATGCCGGACTGTTGACGCTGAAAGGGCTACAGCAGATCCAACAGGCGGATATTGTGGTATATGACCGCCTGGTTTCCGATGAGGTATTGCAGCTGGCGCGACGTGATGCAGAAAGGATTTTCGTCGGTAAACGTGCCGGTCACCATTGCGTACCGCAGGAAGAGATTAACCAGATCCTGTTACAGCAGGCACAGCGAGGGAAACGCGTGGTGCGGCTGAAAGGCGGCGATCCCTTTATTTTTGGGCGCGGCGGCGAAGAGCTGGAAACGCTGGCGGGCAGCAATATTCCCTTTTCAGTCGTCCCCGGCATTACCGCCGCTTCCGGCTGTTCCGCCTACAGCGGTATTCCGCTGACCCATCGCGATTACGCACACAGCGTGCGCTTTGTGACCGGCCACCGCAAGCAGGAGTATTCGCTGGACTGGGCTAACCTGGCCGCAGAGCAGCAAACGCTGGTGTTCTATATGGGGCTGGCACAGGCGGGGGAAATTCAACGCCAGCTACAGGCGCACGGAATGGCGGGTTCGATGCCGGTGGCGCTGGTTGAAAATGGCACCAGCACGCGGCAACGTGTGGTATGCGGCGAGCTAAGCCAGCTGGAAATTCTGGCAACGCAGGTCAACAGCCCCAGCCTGATTATCGTTGGGCAAGTAGTTGCGCTGCGCGATACGCTACGCTGGTTTTAACGCTATCGTCTGAAGACAGAAAAGGCACCTCAGGGTGCCTTTTTTATTATCAATCGCGAGATTCCAGTTACGGCCTCTTACGGCAGAGCAACAAAACCTACCGCTTCGTAGACTTTTTTCAGCGTCTCCTGAGCATGTGCACGCGCTTTCGCTGCGCCGTCACGCATAACCTGATTCAGGAAAGCTTCATCTTCACGGTAGCGCTGATAGCGTGCCTGCAGCTCGCTCAACATACCGGAAACCGCTTCTGCTACTTCTCCCTTCAGGTGGCCGTACATCTTGCCTTCGAATTCCTGCTCCAGCTGGCTAATACTTTTACCGCTGACGGCAGAAAGAATATCCAGCAGGTTAGAAACCCCGGCTTTATTCTGCACGTCATAGCGTACTACCGGCGGCTCATCGGAGTCGGTTACTGCACGCTTGATTTTTTTCACTACCGATTTCGGATCTTCCAGCAGGCCGATAACGTTGTTACGGTTATCGTCTGATTTGGACATCTTCTTCGTCGGTTCCAGCAGCGACATCACGCGCGCACCAGATTTCGGAATAAACGGCTCCGGCACCTTAAACACATCGCCATAGATAGTGTTAAAACGCTGGGCAATATCGCGGCTCAGTTCCAGATGCTGTTTCTGATCTTCACCAACCGGCACCTGATTGGTTTGGTACAGCAGAATATCCGCCGCCATCAGCACCGGATAATCAAACAGACCGGCATTGATGTTTTCCGCATAGCGGGCGGATTTATCTTTGAACTGCGTCATGCGGCTCAGTTCGCCGAAGTAGGTGTAGCAGTTCAGCACCCAGCTCAGCTGCGTGTGCTCCGGCACGTGCGACTGAACAAAAATGGTGCTTTTTTGCGGATCGATACCACAGGCCAGATAGAGCGCCAGCGTATCCAGCGTCGCTTTGCGCAGCGCGGCAGGGTCCTGACGTACGGTAATGGCGTGCAGGTCAACGATACAGTAGATGCAGTGATAGTCATCCTGCATCTGGACCCACTGACGCATAGCTCCCATGTAGTTACCAATGGTCAGTTCGCCGGAGGGCTGTGCGCCGCTAAATACGATGGGTTTGCTCATACTTTTAAATCCTGATTATTACCGCCCCAATGCGGGCATAAGTTCGATGAAATCATCCAGAACGATATCCGGTTCGCTGGTTGCAATCGGCTCGCCGTAGTTGTAACCGAACGACATGCCGACGCAGGGACAGCCTGCCGCCTTTGCCGCCAGAATATCATTGCGCGAATCGCCAACAAATAGTAACTCTTCCGGCAGCAGGCCAAACTTGCCCAGCACCAGAAACAGCGGGGCCGGATGCGGTTTTTTTGCTACCACGTCATCGCCGCCAATCACTAATGAGAAATATTGATCGATACCGAGCGAACGCAGCAGCGGCGCGATGAAAGGCGTGGGTTTATTGGTCACCAGCGCCAGCGGCAGACCTGCGGCGGCAAGCTTTTCCAGCGTTTGCGCCACGTGCGGAAAGAGCGTGGTGCCTGCTTCCGCCGTCTCGGCATAATATTTATCAAACAGCGTCCTGGCCTCGTGCAGCTCCTCTGCCGTAGGCTGGCGCTCTAATGCCCAGCGCAGCGCGCGCTCCACCATAATATCGGCACCGTTGCCAATCCAGGTTGCCACGCGGGATGCCCCTGCCATCGGCAGCTGCATCGCTTTCAGCGCCAGGTCGACCGCGTCAGCCAGCCCTGGCACACTGTCTACCAGTGTGCCATCAAGATCGAATGCTAACGCGCGAATATTAGTGAAATGCGCCATGACGACTCTTCTCCAGCTCGTTACGCATCGCATCAATCACCTGTTTGTAATCAGGCTGGCCGAAGATAGCCGAACCCGCGACAAACATATCGGCACCCGCCGCCGCGATTTCCGCAATATTATCGACCTTCACGCCGCCGTCTACTTCAAGACGAATATCGTAACCGCTCTCATCGATACGCTTACGCGCTTCGCGCAGCTTATCCAGCGTGCCGGGAATAAATGACTGACCGCCGAAACCTGGGTTGACCGACATCAGCAGGATGACATCCAGCTTATCCATCACATAATCCAGATAGCTCAGTGAGGTTGCCGGATTGAATACCAGCCCTGCTTTACAGCCGTGCTCTTTGATCAGCTGCAGGCTACGATCGATATGTTCGCTGGCTTCAGGATGGAAGGTGATATAGCTGGCACCCGCTTTGGCAAATTGCGGGATCAGGGTATCAACGGGTTTTATCATCAGGTGGACATCGATCGGCGCGGTAATACCGTAGTCACGCAGCGCTTTCAGCACCATCGGCCCCATCGTCAGATTGGGCACATAATGATTATCCATTACGTCGAAATGTACCACATCGCCGCCCGCAGCCAGCACTTTCGCCGTGTCTTCACCCAAACGGGCGAAATCTGCTGAGAGGATTGAAGGGGCCAGCAAAAATCGTTTCATCCGTATCTCCCACTGTATACGCCAGTAAACCTACTGACAGATTACGTCGATCGCGGACGAAACCGGCTAGCGGAAAAGCGCCAGCAGTTCGTCAACTTTAGTGCGACCATTTATGCTTCTGCTGATTGAGCGGCGAGCCTTAACCACATGCAGCACCGCCTCCTGATACCACAGCCGGGTTAGCTCGGTATCATGATTAGAAATAAGCACTGGAATACTGTTTTCCTGCGCCAGCTTAACCGCCAGCTCCGCCAGATGCTGCTGCTCACGCAGGCTGAAACTGTTGGTATGGTAGGCGGTAAAATTCGCCGTAGCGGAAAGCGGCGCATAGGGCGGATCGCAGTAGACCACCGATCCCGCCTGCGCCTTATTCAAAGTAACATCGTAGGATTCGCAGACAAAGGTGGCCTTTTGCGCACGCTCGGCAAAGCCGTAGAGCTCATCTTCCGGGAAGTAGGGCTTACGGTAACGTCCAAAAGGAACGTTAAATTCGCCGCGCAGGTTATAGCGACACAGGCCGTTATAGCCGTGACGGTTCAAATAAAGGAACAGCAGCGCCCGCTGATAATCATCTTTGCTGGCGTTAAATTCGCTGCGGTACGTATAGTAAGCGTCCGCTTCGTTGCTGCGCGCGGTAAATAGCTGGCGCGCGTCCTCCACAAACTCACCAGTGCGTCCTTTAACGATGTTATAAAGGCTGATCAGATCGTTGTTGATATCTGCCAGTATGTAACGCGGATAATCAGTGTTAAGAAACACCGAACCGGCGCCCGACAAAAGGCTCAACCAGGCAGTCACCTTGCGGTAAATGGCGGCGAATATCTTCCAGAAGAGGATATTTTCCACCCGCCCATTTCAGGAAAGCGCGATGTTTTTTCATGCCGTCGTTTTGTTTACTTCTGTTCATCTGGCTGTGGCTATAGCGACAGCATATCTGCGCTTATGAATTTGTCTTACAGCGAGGATGGCAACCTGATGTTGCCATCCTGAGGCCGTCTATAATCGGCTGCGGCAGCGCACTGCCAGAGTACGCTGCCGCAGATATATCAGCGAATTGCTGCTTAATGTCCTGCTTCTTTCTTCACCTGACTTACAGGCTTAACCCAGGGGCTTCTGCGCCTGCACCTCAGCCGGCAGCGAAGCAACGGCACGTTTGGCATCGGCGGGCGTCGCGTAAGAACCGCTCACCAGCACGTACCATGGCTGCCCATTACGCGTGGTCTGATAGACGTGGTAATGGTTCAGGTTCTGCTTTTTCGCCCAGGCATTTAGCGTATCGGCACGTGAGGCGCTGCTCAGCTGCAAGGTATAACTTCCGCCCGGTACGCCTGACGATGCGCTGCCAGCCGCAGGTGATGAATGCGTAGCGCTGGCGGCTGGTTTGCTGCTTTGTTTCGCCACCGGTGCGGCATTTTGCCGGGTTGATGACTGAGTGGCGGCTGGTTTACGCGTCTGGGCGGGCCTGGCGCTATTTTGACGCGGCGCAGTAACCACTCGCCCAACGCTGCCGCTATTGGTAGCACTGGCATCGCCGATGTTGCCGCTAACCGTTGCTGGCGCGGTTGGCAATGAACTGCCGCCGATAGCGCCCTGCGTTGCAGAATCTATCTGGCCCTGCTGATTGGTCAATGCGTTATTAAGATCGCCGGGAAGCTCGACGCGTTGCTGGCCCTGCGGCGCTTCAACCGGCGCGGCCTGAGTCGGTGTTGGAGAAACGGGGGGAACGGAAATCGGCTGAGGCGATGATCCAGCCATCTCGCTGCTGGCGCTACTACCCGGCGTGTTGCCTTGTCCACTCATGGCAGAAGAACCGGAGAGATCGATATTCTTTTCGTTGCCACCGTTGGCTGTAGTCGCGTTGTTGCCCGGCTGCTTAGCGGGTTTGTCTGCGTCAGGCCCGTTTAATGCCGAGCCGATGCCGATAACCAGCAGCAGCAAAACCAGCACGCCGATGCCCATCATCATGCGCTGACGCGATGCCGGTGATTTAGGCGCAGAAGACGCTTTGCGTGGTCGCGTTGGTCGGCGATCGCTGGTATCCGGTTTTAACTCGTCTTCCGGTTTGAACTCATCCATTCAACCTCCCGTCTTACGGCAAACGCCGCCAATGCGCTCCGTTTGCGGCTATGTCACTGTCACGCCTTGCGGCACTCTTCAATTGCGGCAAGCACAATATCATGCGCCACGCCGCCACGCACCTCGGCTTTACCGATTGCAAGCGGCAGCACCAGACGTAGCTCGCCCGCCAGCACTTTTTTATCGCGCAGCATATGCGGCAGATAATCCTGCGCCGTCATCTCCTGCGGCCCATCAACCGGCAGTCCGGCGCGTTTCAGCAAAGCGATAATACGATCGGTATCGGCGGCGCTAAATTGCCCCAACCGTTCAGCGGTGCGGGCCGCCATCACCATCCCGGCAGCCACCGCTTCGCCGTGCAGCCAGTTACCGTAACCCATATGCGCTTCGATAGCGTGACCGTAAGTATGTCCTAAATTCAACAGCGCGCGCAGCCCGGTTTCGCGTTCATCTGCGGCGACAACCTCAGCCTTCAGCTCGCAGCAGCGACGGATGCACTGCGCCATCGCTTCACCGTCTAACGCCATTAGCGCATCGAGGTTATGCTCCAGCCAGCTAAAGAACTCGCCGTCAAGGATGATGCCATATTTGATCACCTCTGCCATACCGGAAGCCAGCTCGCGAGGAGGCAGACTGCGCAGGCAATCGAGATCGATTACGACTGACGCCGGTTGATAGAAGGCCCCAATCATGTTTTTGCCCAGCGGATGATTGACGGCGGTTTTTCCACCAACCGAAGAATCCACCTGCGAAAGCAGCGTGGTAGGAATTTGGATAAAGCGCACGCCGCGCTGGTAGCTGGCCGCGGCGAAACCGGCTAAATCACCGATAACGCCTCCGCCCAGCGCCAGCAGCGTGGTATCGCGACCGTGAGGCTTTTGCAGCAAAGCGGTAAAGACCTGATCCATTACCGCCAGGGTTTTATACTGTTCGCCATCGGGAAGGATAACCTGATCCACTTTGATCCCCGCATCTTCCAGCCGCTGTCGCAGCGAGGCCAGCCAGAGCGGGGCCAGCGTTTCATTGGTTACCAACATAGCCTGGTCGCCTGCCTTCAACGGCCAAAAGGCGGCCGCATCGTTAAACAGACCGGCGGCGATGGTGATCGGGTAGCTACGCTCCCCAAGGGTAACGGTGATCCTCTCCATGACGCTGTATAACCTTTTCGCTATGCCCTCAGGCGATGAATTAGTTCTTTTCCAGTAGATTGATGATCTGATTAGCTACCACTTTCGCACTTTGATCGTCGGTGCGAATGGTGACATCAGCAATCTCTTCATACAGAGGATTTCGTTCATCCGCCAGCGCTTCCAGCACTTCGCGCGGCGGCGTATCCACCTGTAATAAAGGACGCTTCTTATCGCGCTGCGTACGCGCCAGTTGCTTCTCAATAGTGGTTTCGAGATAGACCACAACACCACGGGCGGAGAGACGATTACGGGTTTCGCGGGATTTTACAGAGCCGCCGCCGGTAGCCAGCACGATGCCCTGTTTCTCTGTGAGTTCATTGATGATTTTTTCTTCACGTTCGCGAAAACCTGCTTCGCCTTCAACGTCAAACACCCAGCCCACATCCGCTCCGGTACGTCGCTCAATTTCCTGATCGGAATCGTAGAATTCCATATTGAGTTGCTGAGCTAACTGACGACCAATAGTGCTTTTGCCGGCACCCATAGGCCCAACCAGAAAGATATTGCGTTTCTCTGCCATTTTTTCGGTATTACTAAGACAATGCGTTGATGATACCCCGTCTGCAACGGCCGGGCCGCTGGCGGGACATGAACTGAAACCTCATGAGCGATAGTGCGAGAGTCAGATTAAAAATTATCTCAACACTCAAGGTCGTTTGGCAACCGAATAAATTGCCCGGCTCAGAACGCGCAGCCAGCGCGCGTCACACAGTTCGCTAAGAGTCAAAACCGCTGCCTGTCAGGCAACGTGCTGTCACGGTATCGTGGCGGCAACACATGCATTTGCTCTGCCATAAGCCAAAATCGCTAAACCTTGTAAGCTAATTCCGCTCCTGCGTCAAACGCATATGATACCAGGCCGGGAAAAAAAGCGCTGCTGGCTACTCTTCATGCACCAGGCGCGGCGTAATAAAAATCATCAGCTCCCGACGCTTTTCATCCTGAATATCGTGACGAAAAAGCGCTCCCAGCAGCGGTATATCGCCCAGCAGGGGAACTTTATCACGATTACGCGACGATTCCTGTTGAAATATGCCACCCAGGGCTAATGTCTGCCCCTCTCTGAGGGTAACCTGGGTAGTGATTTCCTGCTTATTAATTGTCAGAATCTCTCTGTCGCCGTTGTTGATATTGCGTCCAGGCACATTCTGACTGATATGCAGCGCCAGGCGAATGCGCCCGTTGGGCTGCACCACCGGCGTAACGTCCATCCCCAGTACCGCTTCCTTAAACTCGATACTGGTAGCGCCATCGCTACCGCTGGATACCTCGTAGGGAATCTCAGTGCCCTGCTTAATACTGGCAGGCTGCTGGTGAGAAGCAATTAATCTTGGGCTGGCGATAATCTCAATTTGGTTCTCCTGCTCCAGCGCGCTTAATTCCAGATTAAGCAGACGTCCATCCAGGCGAGCCAGCGTCAACCCCGCCGCCAGCGACGGCGAGCTGACGCCGAGGTTGAGATTCAGTGTCGGATTACGCAACGCCTGATTGATCATTTCTTCACCTGACAGCTGCCAGCTTACACCCAGCTCACGCAGATGCGTTTCGCTCATGCTGACGATATGCGCCGTTAACTCTACCTGTTGCAGCGGCACGTCCAGCGCATGTACCCAGGCCGCCACGCTGTTAAGTGCCGCAGGCGTATCGCGCAGCAACAGCATATTGGCTCGCGTATCGACGGTCACGCTACCGCGCTCCGTCATCAATTTTGCCCGTTCTGACTGCAGGCTGGCGTTGACGCTGGTGACCTCTGCATGTTGCAGCGTCAACGCCATTTCCTGCAAAGGCTGCTGCTGCGCGCGTTCCTCTTTTTCCGCCTCCTGCCAGCTCTGGGGAAATACAAGCAGCACTGTGCCCTGCTGTTCAATCGTTAGCCGCCCCATTCGCGCCACGAGATTTAACGCCTGCCGCCAGGGAATAGCCTGCAAACGCAACGTCATCTGCCCTTCAACGCCAGGCGCAACCATCAGATTTAGCTGCTGATAGTCTGCCAGCGCCTGTAATACCTGCTCTATCGGCGCATCCTGAAAAGCGACAGAGAGCGGCTCATCCCTGCCCTGTGCGATGGCGCTCAACAGCCACAGCAGCACTATCCCGATCCTCATGATATTTTCCTTTTATTTGCAGCGTAGCCAGCTGCGGCACGCAGCCCAAAGGCGCGCGTAACGTCAGACGAAATGCCACCAGTTCTTCTATCTGCCACTCAGCAAAAGGCATGGGATGGTTGCGCGCCACGCGCAGGATTTTCCCCTGGGGTGAACGTAGCCAACCAACGTAATCCGCAGGCCGCCCGATAATGCCCAACAGTCGCCAGTTTTCCAGCGAAGCCGCTGGCTGCTGGCAAACTACCTGCGGAGCGGCAAAGGGATCGCGTCCGGCGGCAGGTAGACAGATAAACAGCACACCGCTAATCCAGAGATGCTGGCTTATCAAACGCCAAATGAAATGTGGCATACAGACGCGCCTCCTTACGCTGTACGTTAAAAGCGTTCAGCGTAGGCGCGGGCTCGCAGGCGATCAGATAGGCAAAAAGCGTTTTTAGCTGCGCCCAGCTGAGCCACAGCTGTAACAGACTTTCCCGATCGCCTGGCATCCACTGCTCCAGTTCGCTTCCACTGTGTTGCAACAGCGTATAAAGTGAAAATGGCCTGCCTTCGCGCACCATCTCATCCAGAAGCTGTTGATTATGTGCCTGTAACTGCTGTAGACCGCTCTGGTTTAACAGGTGCGTCAGCCGCTGCCGATAGTGGCGCTGCTGCTGCCTCGTTTCCTGCTGTAGCTGGCGAAGCTGCGCCTCTACCGGCGTAATCCAGAGGCTGCTAACGGTTAACGTCACCGCTACCAATAGCCCAAGCAGAGTGAGCCAACGCAGCATTTCTGACATCAATAGCCAGCGCAGCAAAAACTCATTTTTCATCTTTTGCTTCCTCCACCAGTTTTGCCGCCAGCGTGAAGTGATAAAGGCCGTCCTCATTTTTTTGCAGCGCGCCGGGCAACCAGTCCTGCAAAAACTGCGGCAGCCTGAGCCGCTGATTCAGCAATCGGGCAGCCTCAGGCCGCAGGCTGACGCCTTCAATGTGCAGCGCGTGCTGCTGATGTTTTAAAGAAGAGAGCCATAGCTCATCCGGCACGCTGAGCTCAAGCTGACGCATAAAAGTCTGCCAGTAGGCAAGCCGCTGGCGCTGTTGCTGCCGCTGTGCCACCTGCGTCTGTAGCTTTTGCAGCTGCGCGCGAAGTGTGCCGTACCGCTGCGTTAGCAGTTGTAACTGCCGGTCGGCCTGCTGCCATTGCTGCAATATTTCCTGCCGTTGCTGTACGTTTTTTGTCAGACTTTGTCGGGCGGTCAGCAATACCATCAGCGCCAGCAATAACAGCACGCTGCTTCGCCAAATCCAGTGCACCAGCCGCCGTTGCAGCTTACGCTGTCGCCAGTCCAGCAGATTAACGCCGCTCATTACGCTCCTTCCTGATGCAGCGCCAGTCCAAGCGCGAGGGTAAACAGGCCACCGTTGGCGGGCAGCGGAGGCTGTATAAAACGCAGCAGGCTTAACGGCTGCAAAGGCTGCATTCCCATCAGTAGCTCGGCAGAAAGCGCAGCGCTAAACCAGAATTGCTGCGCCGCGGGCAACACCTGCGCCAGCTGCCCGCTTTCCATTATCAGCGTACCCGGTGCCCAGCCTGAAACAGCCTCTTCCCGACCGGGCATAAACCACAGCCAGTGATCGCTAAGCTGATGGATCAGCGCTGCATCCATGGGTAGCTGCATCAGTTCGCCAACGGTTTCCAGTGCGCTACTGGCGGGAGCCACCACGTCGGGCGCTAAATCAGCCTGGGTGAGGGTGAGTAGCCACTGCTTAACGATACTCTGTCGGGCGGCGGTCAGGCATAAGCGCATTTGCGGCTGCGGAACCGCGCAGTAATCCAGCGCCAGTTCGTTGGCCGTGAGTGGAAAGAGACGCTCGGCGGCGGCGCTGGCATAGCGCCCCAGCTCCGGTTCGCGTAGTTGCTGGGGAGGCGCGGCTAAATAACGCTGTAGCACCGCCTGAGACGGAAAACCTATACGCAAAGATATTTTGCGTGGCAGTTGCTTACGCCAGCGCCGTAACAGAGTGATTAAATCAGGGGATTCAATTAAAGTTCCGTTATTCAAAGTATTGTGCGGCAGCGCATGTTGCCACCAGTGGCGTAGCTGCCAGCCATTACGGCGGCGCTGAATAGCTAAGGCGCAGAGCTGCCCGTTCTGAATGTCCAGCCCCACCTGCCAATTCTGAAAAGCCATTTTTGCGCGATCTCCATATCGTCATAATATAAAAGGACGTATCAAAGCGTCTGGCTTGCCTTTATACTACCGCGCGATTGTTTATAAACTGCCCAAATGACATGAAGTGGGAAATCTCAGGTGAAGTTCGTAAAGTATTTATTGATTCTTGCAGTGTGTTGCATTTTGCTGGGCGTTGGCTCGGTTTACGGGTTATACAAATACATTGAGCCGCAGCTTCCGGATGTGAACACGCTGAAAGACGTTCGTTTGCAAACGCCGATGCAGGTCTACAGCGCTGATGGTGAACTTATCGCCCAGTATGGCGAAAAGCGCCGTATTCCTCTGACCCTGGCGCAAATGCCCCCTGAGCTGGTTAAAGCCTTTATTGCCACCGAAGATAGCCGTTTTTATGAGCATCACGGCGTCGATCCGATCGGTATTTTCCGTGCGGCCAGCGTCGCCCTGCTTTCCGGTCACGCTTCGCAGGGCGCCAGTACCATTACCCAGCAGCTGGCGCGTAACTTCTTTCTGAGCCCGGAACGCACCCTGATGCGTAAGATCAAGGAAGCGTTTCTGGCAATCCGCATTGAACAGCTGCTCAGCAAGGATGAAATTCTTGAGCTTTATCTGAATAAGATTTATCTCGGCTACCGCGCCTATGGTGTCGGTGCGGCGGCTCAGGTCTATTTCGGTAAGAATGTCGATGCGCTGACGCTAAGCGAAATGGCGATGATCGCCGGGTTGCCAAAAGCGCCGTCGACGTTCAACCCGCTCTATTCTCATTCACGTGCGCTGTCGCGTCGTAATGTGGTGCTGGCACGTATGCTGGATCAGCACTACATCACGCAGCAGCAATACACGGAAGCGCGCAGCGAACCGTTAGAAGCGAGCTATCACGGGCCAGAAATCGTCTTTTCCGCCCCCTATCTCACCGAAATGGTGCGTCAGGAAATGCTGAAGCGCTATGGCGAGAACGCTTATAGCGATGGTTTCAAGGTTTACACTACCGTTACCCGCCGACTACAGCAGGCCGCGCAGGACGCAGTACGTAATAACGTACTGGCGTACGATATGCGCCACGGCTACCGCGGCCCGGCCAATATCCTGTGGCGAGTGGGCGAGCCCGCCTGGGATCACGCGCAGATTCTGAAAACGCTGAAGACGCTACCGGTCTATGGCCCGCTGTGGCCCGCCGTTGTCACCAGCGCCAACAGCAACGAGGCAACCGCGCTGATGCGCGACGGCAGCAACGTTTCGCTGACGATGGAAGGCGTTCGTTGGGCGCGTCCTTTTAAATCCGATACGCTACAGGGTGCCGTGCCGCGCAGCGTGACCCAGGTGCTCCAGCCAGGACAGCAGATTTGGGTTCGTAAGGTTGAGAATACCTGGTGGCTGGCTCAGGTGCCGGACGTAAACTCTTCGCTGGTTTCTCTTGATCCGCATGATGGCGCGGTACGCGCGTTAGTCGGCGGCTTCGATTTTAACCAGAGCAAATTTAACCGTGTGACGCAGTCGCTGCGTCAGGTTGGTTCAAATATCAAGCCGTTCCTCTACACGGCGGCAATGGATCGCGGTCTGACGCTGGCATCCATTCTGAACGATGTACCGATCTCGCGTTGGGATGCGGGTGCAGGCTCCGACTGGCGTCCTAAAAACTCCCCGGCAGTCTATGATGGTCCGATTCGCCTGCGTCAGGGGCTGGGCCAGTCGAAAAACGTTGTTATGGTACGCGCGATGCGTGCGATGGGCGTCGACTATGCCGCAGAGTATTTACAGCGCTTCGGCTTCCCGGCACAGAACATTGTCCGTACCGAATCGCTGGCGCTCGGTGCCGCCTCCTTTACACCGCTACAAATGGCGCGTGGCTACGCGGTGATGGCGAACGGCGGATTTCTTGTCGATCCTTACTTCATCCGTAAAATCGAAAATGAGAACGGTGAAACGCTGTTTGAGAACAAGCCGCGCATCGCCTGCCCGGAATGCAATTTGCCGGTAATTTATGGCGAAACCAAAAAATCGGTCGCGCTGGGTGAAGAGAGCGTGGAAAACGTCGCGATATCGCAGGAAAACCGTAACGCCACCGTACCGCAGCCTGTCTTACAGCAGGTAGGCGCAGCGCAGCCAGCGGTAGCACAGCAGTACGCGCCGCACGTGATTAATACGCCGCTCTCTTTCCTGATAAAAAGCGCGCTGAACTCCAATATTTTTGGCGAGCCGGGTTGGATGGGAACTGGCTGGCGTGCCGGACGCGATCTGAAGCGCAACGATATCGGTGGCAAAACGGGTACCACTAACAGTTCGAAAGATGCCTGGTTCTCTGGCTATGGCCCTGGCGTAGTGACAACGGTGTGGATCGGCTTTGACGATCACCGCCGCGATTTAGGACGTTCAACCGTCTCCGGGGCGATAAAAGATCAAATCTCCGGTTATGAAGGCGGCGCTAAAAGCGCACAGCCTGCGTGGGATGATTATATGAAAGCCGCGCTGGATGGCGTGCCAGAGCAGCCATTGACGCCACCGCCGGGGATCGTCACGGTAACGATCGATCGCAGCACCGGCAAGTTAGCCAACGGCGGCGGCAATACGCGTCAGGAATACTTTATCGAAGGCACTCAGCCTACCGAGTATTCCGTGCATGATGTCGGCACCACGCTTATGGATAATGGCGAGACACACGAGCTGTTCTGATAACCAGACAAGCGACGTAAAAAGGGGCGATGATTCGCCCCTTTTTTTATCATGTTTATCGCAACGCCCGGTTTCAGCGCTGCTGACCATTTAATAGGCCAGACGCTGCTGTTTTACCAACCATTCGCGCACGAGGAACAGTGCGCTAATGTTACGCGCCTCGCTAAAATCAGGCTCATCCAGCAGTGCCATTAAATTATCCAGCGGCCAACGGATTACCGGCAGCGGCTCTGGTTCGTCCCCTTCCAGTTTTTCAGGATAGAGGTTTTCAGCCACCACCACATTCATTTTGCTGGAAAAGTAAGAGGGAGCCATCGTCAACTTGCCCAGTGCTTCCATCTCTTCTGCGCCAAATCCGGCCTCTTCTTTCAGTTCCCGATTCGCTGCCTCAAACACCGACTCGCCAGCGTCAATCAGCCCCTTCGGGAAGCCCAGCTCATAGGTTTCCAGGCCAACTACATATTCCTGAATCAGCACCAGGTGATTGTCAATAATCGGCACAATCATTACCGCTTCGCGTTCGGAAGGACGCATACGTTCATATACGCGTTGTTCGCCGTTGCTAAAAACCAGATCCACCGCCTCAATGGTAAACAGGCGCGAACGGGCAACGGGCTCAACACTTAAAATTTTGGGTTTCTCTAATTCTCTCGACATGGGGACCCCAGATAGAGCGCGGTTGATGATCGCCGGCCGGTCGTCATGACATCAAGATCGGCAAAAAGATATTGTGCGACAGGCATCACGGGAATCCAATCATCATATGGTTTAATTTACTTTTTTATAACAAACAGAGGTCACGATTGCAGAATACTTTTTACGCCAAAGTCAACGGGCAACTTACAAATAGGATAATGCCGATACTTTCCTTTAGCCGTGCCGGGTAATATCTCAATAAGGTTTTCTGTATAGTACATATAATTTTATGATTTAGTGCGCTATTTTCGTTATCAGGTTGGTTGCCAGCGCTACCCAATCCCGCCAAAATTAGTACACTTTCTGTAACTTAGCCTGGAGCGAGCAATTATAGTGACGGCAGTAGTATGGCTGGAATGAGCATAGCATGAACACAATAATTATTATTCTTGGTGTAATGCTTACCTGCTCTGTTATCGCAGGTATCTGTTTTTGGTACGCTATGCGGCATCGTCCGCCGTTGGCGAAACCGCTGCCGTTTATTAGTCCCCCCTATCGTAACCTGACGCCGGAAGAGCGCGAAGCTGTTGAACGCTATCTCGATTCTCTGGCGAAGAAACAGCGCACCATCCAGCCCGGCGGGGCCAGCGCCTCGCCCGAAATGCTGTCGTTAAGTTCCCAAAGTAATAAAGTCTATCCCGTCACCCGCGCCATTACCCGCTACGGCCTTTCTACCGACGATCCGCAGAAGTGGCGTTACTATCTCGACGCGCTTGAAGTGCACCTGCCGCCGCTATGGGAGCAATATATTGCCGAAGAGAATTTCGTTGAGCTGATTAAAACGCACACCATACCGCTGGTGATTTCGCTTAACGGTCACTCTCTGCTGAGCTACGCCTGGGAGCAAAGCATGTTGCCTTCGGTGGTGCATCCCAGCGCGGCTAACGCCTCGATTCGTCAGGAACAGAGCGAGAACATTGAGCTGCTTCAGGTACGTAAAGAGACGCCGGAGGAACACTGCCTGTCACGCAGCGACGGCACACGTGAAGCCACGGTGATCTGCATCGGTTTACTGCTGCTTTTTATTAGCCTGGTGACGCCGCTGATTTTTATGCCCTGGCTGGTCAGCGCCAGTCTGGCGTTGATTCTGATCAGCCTGTGGTTTATGTATCGCCGTCCGGCAGAGAAAGATCTGCGTGAGATTCACTGTCTACGCGGTGCGCCAAAGCGCTGGGGACTGTTCAGCGAAGCCAATCAGGGACAGATCAATAACATTTCTCTCGGCATTATCGATCTGATCTATCCGTCACACTGGCAGCCCTATGTCGCGTACGATTTGGGGCAGACCACCGATGTGGATATCTATCTGAATCGCCAGGTGGTGCGACAGGGCAGATTCCTGTCGCTACAGGATGAAGTGCGCAATTTCCCGGTTCAGCGCTGGCGAAAAAACATGGTGCTGGCCTGCGGATCGCTGCTGGTTCTGGCGTTACTGGTCAGCTGGGTTCCGTTAACCATGCCGCTGAAGCTAAGCCTTGCATGGCTAACCGGCACCGAACGTATTCAGGTTAACTCGGTAACTGAACTGGAGCGAATGCCACTGCACGTGGGCGATAGCCTGAAAGTCAGCGGCACCGGCATGTGTTCAGTGCCCGCCAGCTACCAGAGCAACCGCAGCTATGCCTTTATGCCTTTTGATTGTTCGGCCATTTACTGGAATCTGGCCTCACCTTTGCCGCTACCGCAGTCGGAAATTATTGATAAGGCTTCAGCACTGCTAACGGTTACCAAACAGCAACTGCATCCGCAAAACGGTGCCGACAGTAAGCTGAATCCACAGCTCGCCACCGCTATCCAGAAATCAGGGATGATTTTGCTGGATGATTTCGCCGATCTGGTAGTGAAAACGCAGGATCTCTGTAACCAGCCGCAGGACTGCGTGCGGCTGAAAAACGCGCTGGTTAACCTCGGTAACGCGAAAGACTGGGAAACATTAGTAAAGCGGGCAGATTCTGGCGCGCTTAACGGCATGAATGTGCTGCTGCGTCCGGTCAGCGCCGAAGCACTGGAAAATCTGGTGAATACTTCAACCTCAACTTTCTTCTACCGCGAAACGCACCGTGCGGCAGAAGCGCTAAACAGCCCACCGCCCAATGGTTTCCTGATCGTTAGCGATGAAGGGCGACAGCTGGTTAATCATCCACAACCAACCATCTCGCTGTTTGACTTCAATGCGCCGGAGCAGTGGCAAGAGCTGCAACGCCTTGCCGGAATGCTGCTCCACACCTCATTTAACGCGGCAGGCATTATTACCAGCATCCATACGGACGCCAACGGCACGCGCCATATTGCGCTGCACAGCAAGCCGGATCCACTCACGCTCTGGCGCTATTTAGGCACTTCGCTGCTGCTGCTGGTGCTGTGCCTGAGCATACTAATAAATGGTCTGCTGGCGCTAAAACGCATCCATCGCAACCGCAAACGTATTGTGGAAATTCAGCAATACTACGACAAATGTTTTAACCACGCGCTCACGCCATTACCGGGTATGCGTCCGTTATTCTGACCTTTTCAACTGTGCTACCCTGTGGCCCAATTTTTACTGGCCCGGAGGCGGCATGCAGCTTGAGATTAACTGGCGCGATATTGACACCGTATTGCTGGATATGGATGGCACACTGCTCGATCTGGCGTTCGATAACTATTTCTGGCTAACGCTGGTGCCGCAAAGGCTGAGCCAGCAGCGCAACCTCTCTCTGGCTGAAGCCAACCGCTTCATTATGGCGAAATACCAGGCGGTGCAGCATACGCTAAACTGGTATTGTCTGGACTACTGGAGCCGCGAGCTGGAACTGGATATCCGCGCCATGACCTGGGAAGTACGTAGCCGCGCCCGACTACGCGCCGATACCCTTCCCTTTCTGCATGCTCTGCGCGTCAGCGGCAAGCGCACTATTCTACTTACTAACGCGCATCCTTTTAATCTGGACGTAAAACTTCAGCAAACCGGACTCGATCGGCACCTTGATTTATTGCTATCGACCCATACATTTGGCTTTCCGAAAGAAGATCAGCGTTTATGGCAGGCCGTAGAGCAGCATACCGGCTTTGAAAAACAGCGAACGTTGTTCATCGACGACAGCGAGCCGGTACTGGATGCCGCGCAACGCTGGGGAATCGCCTGCTGCCTTGGCGTCGGCAATCCCGATTCCGGTCAGCCCGCAAAAACTTTTGCTCGCCATCAGAGCATCAGCGACTACCGAACCTTGCTCGGCGCGCTGACGCCAGAGGCGCGGTAAACCCGACGGGAGCAGCAATGAAAGAGAAAACCGCAGAAGGCGTTCGGCTCGACAAATGGCTGTGGGCGGCGCGCTTTTATAAAACCCGTGCCATAGCGCGTGAAATGATTGAAGGCGGCAAGGTTCACTATAACGGGCAACGCAGCAAGCCCAGCAAACTGGTTGAACTGGATGCCGAACTAACTTTACGTCAGGGCAACGATGAGCGCACCGTTATCATCCGTGCCGTTACCGATCAGCGTCGTCCCGCCAGCGAAGCACAGCAGCTTTACAGCGAAACGCCGGAAAGCGTGGAAAAACGCGAGAAGATGGCGCAGGCGCGTAAGCTGAACGCGCTGACGATGCCGCATCCCGATCGTCGGCCAGATAAAAAAGAGCGCCGCGATCTGATGAAATTTAAATTTTCTGGCGACGAATAACGCGCCGCCAACACGAGAGAAAAACTATGGCTCATCAAGACCAAATGCACCGTTACCTGTTCGAAAACCACGCGGTTCGCGGCGAACTGGTTAACCTGTCCGATACGTGGCGGGAAATTATTTCCGGGCACGATTATCCGCAGCCGGTTCAGCAGCTACTGGGCGAACTTCTGGTCGCTACCAGCTTGCTGACCGCCACGCTGAAATTTGAAGGCGACATTACGGTTCAGCTTCAGGGCGATGGCGCACTGTCGCTGGCGGTGATTAACGGTAATAACCGTCAGGAAATGCGTGGCGTAGCGCGTATGCAGGGCGATATCGCACCGGGCAGTACGCTGAAAGAGATGGTTGGCAATGGCTATCTGGTTATCACCATCTCCCCGGAGAAAGGCGAACGCTACCAGGGCGTGGTAGGCCTGGAAGGTGAGACGCTGGCAGCCTGCCTGGAAGACTATTTTATGCGTTCTGAACAGCTGCCGACGCGCCTGTTTATTCGCACCGGCGAATATGAAGGCCAGCCGGGTGCTGCCGGTATCCTGTTGCAGGTGCTGCCTGCCCAGAACGCCGATCCGGAAGATTTCAATCACCTGGCAACGCTGACGGAAACCATCAAAACCGAAGAACTGATCGGCCTGCCTGCGAACGAGGTGCTGTGGCGTCTCTATAACCAGGAAGAAGTGACGGTTTATGATCCGCAAAGCGTCAGCTTTAAGTGTTCCTGCTCACGTGAGCGCTGCGGTGAAGTGCTGAAAACGCTGCCGCAGGAAGAGGTCGATCAGATCCTGAAGGAAGACGGGCAGATCGATATGCACTGCGACTATTGCGGCAGCCATTATCTTTACGATGCGGTAGATATCGCCGCTATTCGCAACGATTCCAGTAATGGTAGCGAACAGATCCATTAAGCACGGACGGGGCTTTCCGGATGCCATAAGCACATTAATGCGATAGCCCCGCATAGTTAACTAAGCAAGCGCTTACCCTTCTTTTAAGGCGGCTCAGGCCGCCTTTTGTTAACAAAATCTTCTCAGAGAAACACCTGAGCGATGCCCGCTCCTGGCACTTAAATTCACTGGTTCAGCACGTTAGCGCAGCATAAAGTCTGGAGGCTATACGGATAAAATGAAATGTTGTTTTATAATAACCATTCATTAACCATTACTTTTCATAAGATAAAGATGAATTTCTATAAAAAACCGTTTTGTCTCTCATTTCTGCTACTCTCTCCTTCCGCTGCATGTAGACAGTAGTAGACTGCCGCAATTGTAAAGCAGACTGAATCGCTTCGCTCTGTTTTATGGCTGGTCGCAGCAAGTCCTCCCCCTACATTTGTGGCAGTACAAATCGACAAAGGAGCAGTAATATGCGCGCTAATGGCCTGACGCCACAGGATCTCGTCGCTTATGGCATCACCGATACGGTTGAAGTGGTTCATAATCCCGATTATGAAACTTTATTTAAGGAAGAAACCCGACCGGAGCTGAGCGGCTATGAGCGTGGCACGCTAACGCAGTCCGGCGCGATCGCTGTCGACACCGGTATCTTCACCGGACGATCGCCAAAAGATAAATATATTGTGCGTGACGCAACCACGCGCGATACCCTGTGGTGGAACGACCAGGGCAAAGGGAAAAACGATAACCAGCCTTTGTCTGAGGAAACCTGGCAGGCACTGAAATCCTGCGTAACGCAGCAGCTTTCCGGTAAACGCCTGTTCGTTATTGACGCCTGGTGTGGCGCGAACCCCGATACACGCCTGAGCGTGCGTTTTATTACCGAAGTCGCCTGGCAGGCGCATTTCGTCAAAAATATGTTTATTCGCCCCGATGAGGAAGGTCTCGCCAGCTTTAAGCCCGATTTCGTGGTGATGAACGGTGCAAAATGTACCAATCCTGACTGGCAGCAGCAGGGCCTGCATTCAGAGAACTTTGTCGCTTTTAACCTTAGCGAGAATATGCAGCTGATTGGCGGCACCTGGTACGGCGGCGAAATGAAAAAAGGGCTGTTCGCGGTAATGAACTACCTGTTGCCGCTGAAAGGTATCGCCGCGATGCACTGCTCGGCTAACGTTGGTGAGAAGGGCGACGTTGCGATCTTCTTCGGTCTTTCCGGCACCGGAAAAACCACGCTTTCCACCGATCCGAAACGCCAGCTTATCGGCGACGATGAGCACGGCTGGGACGACGACGGCGTGTTTAACTTTGAAGGCGGCTGCTACGCGAAAACCATCAACCTGTCGGAGCAGGCAGAGCCAGAAATTTATCACGCTATCCGCCGCGATGCGCTGCTGGAAAACGTTGTGGTACGCAACGATGGTTCGATTGATTACAGCGACGCCAGCAAAACAGAGAATACACGCGTCTCTTATCCCATTTATCACATTGAAAATATCGTCAAACCGGTTTCTAAAGCAGGCCATGCGAAGAAAGTGATCTTCCTGACCGCCGATGCCTTCGGCGTGCTGCCACCGGTTTCGCGCCTGTCACCCGATCAGACGCAGTATCATTTCCTTTCCGGCTTTACCGCCAAGCTGGCCGGTACCGAGCGCGGCGTCACCGAACCGACACCAACCTTCTCCGCCTGCTTTGGCGCGGCTTTTTTAACGCTGCATCCAACCCAATATGCAGAAGTGTTGGTGAAGCGGATGCAGGCGGCGGGCGCGGAAGCTTATTTGGTCAACACCGGCTGGAACGGCACCGGCAAACGTATTTCGTTGAAGGACACGCGCGCCATCATTAATGCGATCCTTAACGGCGATCTGTCAGATGCGGAAACCCATACGCTGCCGATCTTTAATCTTGAGGTGCCGGTAGCGCTGGCCGGGATCGATAGCCATATTCTCGATCCGCGTAATACCTGGCAGGATCCTTCTCTGTGGGAAAGCCGTGCGCTGGATTTGGCACAGCGCTTTATTAATAACTTTGAGAAGTACACTGACACCCCAGCCGGGGCTGCCCTGGTTTCTGCCGGTCCACAGGTTTAACCGCGACACAAAAGAAAAAACCCCGCCTTTTGGCGGGGTTTTGCTTTATCGCTTAGCTTGTGGCAGAGGCTGAAGGTAACCCCCCTGACGGGTGCGGCGTATCGGACAACGGTAGCCAGGCGCGAATACGCAGGCCGCCACGCTCGCTAATGCCGATATCCAGCGAGCCCTGATGGGCATCAATAATACGCTGTACAATCGCCAGCCCCAGGCCGGTACCGCTGGTGCTGCGCGCGCTATCGCCGCGCACAAAAGGTTGTAACAGATGCTTGAGCTGCTCCGGCTTAATGCCCGGACCATCATCTTCCACCTGGAACCAGGCGCGCTGTAACTCACGCCCGCTGCTGACCTTGATCCAGCCGTTGCCATAACGCGCCGCGTTTACCACCATATTAGCCGCTGCGCGCTTAATTGAGAGCGGATTGATATCCAGCATCAGCTCTTCCGGCATAACCGCATCCTCGATTTCGCGCTCATAGCCGCTTTCCGCCGCCACTACCTCATTCAGCACGGCGTTAAGATCGGCGCGTTCGGTCTGCATCTCCTGGCCGGTGCGCAGATAATCAATAAACTGCTCGATAATGGCGTTACACTCTTCAATATCTTTATTGATTGACTCTGCCAGGTAGCCATCCTCTTCACTCATCATCTCCGTCGCCAGACGAATACGGGTCAGCGGCGTACGGAGATCGTGACTGACGCCTGCCATCAGCAGCGTACGATCGTCCGCCAGTTGCTTAACGCCGGAAGCCATCTGGTTAAAGGCGCGCGTAACCGAACGCACTTCTGAGGCCCCATACTCGCGCAGCGGCGGTGGAATAATACCTTTCCCTACCTGCAATGCGGCGCGCTCCAGCTCCACCAGCGGTCGGTTCTGAATGCGAATAAACAGCCAGGCTCCCCCAATCGCCAACAGCATAATCGCCAGCGTATAGCGGAACAGCGGCGAGAAATCGCCCTGATGAATTTCCGTCAGCGGCACGCGTACCCAGATGTCGGGAGAAAGCCAGGTTTTTAGCCACACTACCGGCGAATTCTTGTTCACTTCAACCCGCACATCGGTAGGGCCACCAAGCTGACGCGCCATCTGATCGCTTAAAAACTGATAGTGCTGAGCCCAACGTAATCCGCTCTCCTCCGCCGCCGCATTGGTATAAAGAGAGATCCCCAGTTCACGGTAGATCTCACGCCGGAACGCCGGCGGCACTTCCAGCTGGGTGCCGTCTTCCAGTTGCAGTCGGTCAGTCATTAACATCCGCACTTCATACGCCAGCACCTTATTAAACTGCTGTAGGCTGGGCAGAATAGCGAAGTTAAGCACCACCAGATAGGTGGTCACCAGGCTGACAAACAGCAGCGTGACGATCAGCAGCAGCGTGCGCGCAAACGAACTGCGGGGAGAAAAGCGGAGTCGCTTCATGCTTTAGTGCCGTCCGGTACAAAAACGTAGCCCAGGCCCCAGACGGTCTGGATATAGCGTGGATGCGCCGGATCCTCTTCCACCATACGACGCAGGCGCGAAATCTGCACATCAATGGAGCGTTCCATGGCGCTGTATTCTCGCCCACGCGCCAGGTTCATCAGCTTATCGCGTGACAGCGGCTCGCGTGGATGGCTGACCAGCGCCTTCAGTACCGCAAACTCGCCGCTGGTTAACGGCATTGGCTCATCTTCACGGAACATTTCACGCGTGCCGAGGTTCAGCTTAAATTTACCAAAGGCGATTACCGCTTCTTCCTGCGAAGGTGCGCCCGGCAGCTCGTTGGCCTGACGGCGCAGCACGGCACGGATACGCGCCAGCAGCTCACGCGGGTTAAACGGCTTCGGTATATAGTCATCGGCACCGATTTCCAGCCCAACGATACGATCGACCTCTTCGCCTTTCGCCGTCACCATAATGATCGGCATGGGGTTGCTTTGGCTGCGCAGACGGCGGCAGATCGATAAACCATCTTCTCCCGGCAACATCAGATCAAGCACCATCAGGTGGAAAGATTCGCGGGTTAACAGGCGATCCATTTGCTCGGCGTTAGCCACGCTGCGCACCTGAAAACCCTGTTCTGTCAGATAACGCTCCAACAGCGCACGCAGGCGCATGTCATCGTCAACGACCAGAATTTTGTAGTTTTCTTGCATTTCGATACTCCCAAAGGCGCTATTGCCCGAGCCGATATTGTTAAAAAAGAAGCGTAGCTGTGACAGCCATTATTGGTTTATATTCTAGCCGAAATTGTTACAAAGCATATTAAACAGCAGGTTATCGCGCATTTAATATGCTTTTTCGCGATCGGACAGGCCGCCATGCCGCGCTCCGGCTTTTCTGAAAACACACCGCAATCTCTGCCTTACACTGGCGCAGACCACCAGGTTTTTCTTTTCCATCTAAAAACAGGCACTTAAGTTAAAACTGGCGTATCACCTGTTTTTTTACCCCCTTACCTGAAACGCCACCCGTCAGATTAGCGTGCGTTGAGTCCAACTATTAGCAGAAAACGCTGACGTTTATTTTTTTATCGTTATGCTCAGCCAGGAATATTCGCAGGCCGAAAACGACCGATCCAGCAATAACTTAACTCAACCCTATTCGTTAAAAAACAATGCTTTTCACGTGCCGTGCATAAAACCTATATTCGATACGGCACGCGTTCTTTTATTTATCAGCCGGGAATAAAGATGAACAAGATAATGCTGATTTGCTCTCTGGTTCTGTTTATCAGCGGTTATGTTATGGCAGCCGAGCCTGCCAGCAGCAACCTAACCGATATCGAGGCCGCCAGCGGGATAGTAGATCCTGCCGACGAGCAGAAGCTGGCAGCTACGGATTTTCTGTCGGAGATAACGCCCGTTAACACCACGATTATTCTTACCGCCATAAACCGATTTCATCAGAAAGCCTCTGACTACTGAGGCAATATTCTTACCCTTGCTGTAGCTATAAATCTGTTTTTTGCCGTACTCTTTCGCCACCGGAGAATAAGTGTTGCCCTGGCTTTATTGAAAAAGTCATTATTCTCCGCTCTTTTTACGCTGCGCCACCACTATCACGCTGATACTCGATACGGTTCACAAACCAAATTTTTTCACCTTCCGGCGTATTAACATGCACTTCATCATCCACCTCTTTTTTAATCAGCGCGCGCGCCATCGGCGAATCGATAGAAATATAATCTTTTACCTCGCCGTAGATTTCATCCGGCCCCACAATCCGAAAACGCTTTACTTCGCCCTGCTCGTTTTCTACCTCAACCCAGGCACCGAAGAACACCTTCCCTTCCTGTTGTGGCGAGTAATCAACGATCTTCAGCTCCGCCAGGCACTTACGCAGATAGCGTACCCGGCGATCGATTTGGCGCAACAGGCGCTTATTGTAGGTGTAATCGGCGTTTTCCGAGCGATCGCCCAGGCTGGCGGCCCAGGAGACAATTTTAGTGATCTCCGGGCGTTTCTCGTTCCATAAATGATCGTGTTCCGCCCGAAGTTTGTTATACCCTTCACGGGTAATCAGTTGAGTCTTCACACCGCTTTCCTGTCTGCTGATCGTAATGAGCGGGCTGGCAAGCCGCCCGTTTGCGTTAATGGTACAACAGAATCGTCAATCGGGAAGTGGCTCTCGGAATCTGGCCTAAAGCGCGCCGCATTGCTGGCAATTTCAGCCATCAATCCGTATAACTGTCCCCTGTTTCTCAAACTGTGCTAGTAAGATAGTGAACCGATGATGAATGATTCGCTGAGCCGCATTATTGCGGGTGAACTTCAGGCGCGGGCTGAACAAGTTGATGCCGCTATCCGCCTGCTGGATGAAGGGAATACCGTGCCGTTTATCGCACGTTATCGTAAGGAAGTAACCGGCGGGCTTGATGATACTCAGCTACGCCAGCTGGAAACCCGCCTCGGCTATCTGCGCGAGTTAGAAGATCGTCGCCAGGCGATCCTTAAATCTGTCGCCGAGCAGGGCAAGCTCAGCGATGAACTCGCCGCCGCCATCAACGGCACCCTGAGTAAAACCGAACTCGAAGACCTGTACCTTCCCTACAAACCGAAACGCCGCACGCGCGGACAGATCGCCATTGAAGCAGGGCTGGAGCCGTTAGCCGATACGCTATGGCAGGATCCTTCGCATCAGCCGGAGCAGCTGGCCGCTGAATTTGTCGATGCGGACAAGGGCATCGCAGACGTTAAAGCCGCGCTGGATGGCGCACGCTATATCCTGATGGAACGCTTCGCAGAAGATGCCGCGCTGCTGGCAAAGGTGCGCGATTACCTGTGGAAAAACGCGCATCTGGTTTCACGCGTGGTGGAAGGGAAAGAGGACGCGGGTGCGAAATTCCGTGATTATTTCGACCATCATGAAGCGCTGGCGACCGTACCTTCCCATCGTGCGCTGGCGATGTTCCGTGGGCGCAACGAAGGCGTCCTGCAACTTTCGCTCAATGCCGATCCGCAGTTCGACGAACCGCCGCGTGAAAGTTACGGTGAGCAGCTTATTGCCGACCATCTTAACCTGCGCCTGAATAACGCCCCGGCGGACGCCTGGCGCAAAGCGGTAGTCAGCTGGACGTGGCGCATTAAAGTTTTGCTGCATCTGGAAACCGAACTGATGGGCAGCATACGCGAACGTGCGGAAGAAGAGGCGATTAACGTTTTTGCTCGTAACCTGCACGATCTGCTGATGGCGGCCCCGGCCGGTATGCGCGCCACGATGGGCCTCGATCCCGGCCTGCGCACCGGCGTTAAAGTTGCCGTAGTGGATGCTACCGGCAAGCTGGTGGCTACCGATACCGTTTATCCGCATACCGGCCAGGCGGCAAAAGCGGCGGCAGCGGTAGCGGCACTCTGTACTCGCCATCAGGTAGAACTGGTCGCGATCGGCAACGGCACCGCCTCACGAGAAACCGAACGTTTCTTCCTCGACCTGCAAAAACAGTTCCCGCAGGTGACGGCGCAGAAAGTGGTGGTCAGCGAAGCGGGCGCATCGGTTTACTCCGCCTCCGAGCTGGCAGCGCAGGAGTTCCCCGATCTGGATGTGTCGCTGCGCGGTGCGGTTTCTATCGCCCGTCGCCTGCAGGATCCGCTGGCGGAGCTGGTAAAAATCGATCCGAAATCGATCGGTGTCGGTCAGTATCAGCATGATGTCAGCCAGTCGATGCTGGCGAAAAAGCTGGATGCGGTGGTAGAAGACTGTGTGAACGCCGTTGGTGTCGATCTCAATACCGCTTCCGTGGCGCTGCTGACGCGCGTTGCCGGGCTGTCACGCATGATGGCGCAAAATATTGTCAGCTGGCGCGATGAGAACGGACGCTTCCAGAACCGTCAGCAGTTACTGAAAGTCAGCCGCCTCGGCCCGAAAGCCTTCGAGCAGTGCGCCGGCTTTTTACGTATCAATCACGGCGATAACCCGCTTGATGCCTCAACCGTGCATCCGGAAGCCTATCCGGTAGTCGAGCGTATTCTCGAAGCTACCCGCCAGTCGCTGCGCGAACTGATGGGCAATGCTGGCGAGCTGCGCAAGCTGAAAGCGGTAGACTTTACCACCGAGCGTTTCGGCGTCCCCACCGTCAGCGATATCCTGAAAGAGCTGGAAAAACCGGGCCGCGATCCGCGTCCAGAGTTTAAAACCGCCCAGTTCGCGGAAGGTGTCGAAACCATGAACGATCTGCTGCCGGGTATGGTGCTGGAAGGTGCGGTCACCAATGTGACCAACTTCGGTGCCTTTGTGGATATCGGCGTCCATCAGGATGGCCTTGTCCATATCTCTTCGCTCTCCGATAAGTTCGTTGAGGATCCGCATACCGTGGTTAAAGCGGGCGATATCGTGAAAGTGAAGGTGCTTGAGGTCGATATACAGCGTAAACGCATCGCGTTGACTATGCGTCTGGACGAACAGCCAGGCGAAAGCGCTTCACGTGGTGCGCCGCGTGCGCAGGGGCGTGAAAACAACAGCCGCGCCGCTGCCAAACCACGGGCGCGTGCCACCACCAACGCGCCGGGCAACAGCGCTATGGGCGATGCCTTAGCCGCCGCCTTCGGCAAAAAACGTTAAGCTTCACGGGCGGCTTTTTGCCGCCCTCTGTTCCGTTTTTGTTCTAAATCAACATTAACGAGAATTATTCTCACTAGTATGGTCCCGTTTTGTTATTGTCGCGCAACGCGACGGTCAATGAGGTACCAGCCATGTCTTTGCTTGCCCGTCAGCACTATCAAATAATCGGTTTCACTTCCGCAGTCAGCCCTGCCTGGCGTCAAAAGTTACTTTCCCTGGGCCTGCTGCCCGGCTCCTGCTTTGAGGTGGTTCGTATTGCACCTTTAGGCGATCCTCTGCAAATACAGGCGGGGCGCGTTAGCCTGATGCTGCGTAAAAAGGATCTGGCGCTGTTACAGCTACAGCCTGTCACGCAGACGGAGGCGGCATGAAACAGTGTACGATTGGCCTGTTGGGCAATCCGAATGCCGGTAAAACCACGCTGTTTAACCAGCTTACCGGCGCACGTCAGCGCGTCGGTAACTGGGCGGGCGTCACCGTCGAACGCAAAGAAGGTTTCTTCACCGCAGGCAATACTCGCGTCAACCTCATCGACCTTCCCGGTACCTACTCACTGACCACCGTCTCACAGCAGGCTTCGCTTGATGAACAGATCGCCTGCCATTTCGTACTCAGTGAGCAGGCAGACCTGCTGATTAACGTCGTCGACGCCTGTAACCTTGAGCGTAACCTCTACCTGACGTTACAGCTGCGCGAACTGGGCGTGCCCTGCATCGTCGCGCTGAATATGCTGGATATGGCGGAAAACCAGAATATCACTATCGATATTCCGGCGCTGGAGCAGCGTCTCGGCTGCCCGGTAGTGCCGGTGGTTTCAACGCGCGGCAGCGGCATCGATCGTCTGAAACAGCTGATTGACGAAGGCATTCGCATGGGCGCGCCAATCGAGGTGGCCTACCCGCCCGCCCTGAGTGAAGCTGCCGACCAGCTGGCGGCGGCGATGCCGGTTAGCGAACAGCGTCAGCGTCGACGCTGGCTGGCGTTCCAGCTGCTGGAGGGCGATATCTATAGCCGCCGGCAGGTTGGCGATCTGGCGTTACAGCGTCTGGCAGAATCGGATGCGCCGCTACCGCAGGATGCTGCCGTCGAGATCGCGGCGGCGCGCTATCAACAGCTTGCCACTATCTGCGCGGGCGTCAGCAATCAGCAGCAGGCAGCGCCCGATCGCCTGTCGCAACGCCTCGACCGTATCGTGCTGAACCGCTGGCTGGGCATTCCCATCTTCCTGTTGATGATGTATTTGATGTTCTTGCTGGCCATCAATATTGGCGGCGCGCTGCAACCGCTGTTTGATGTCGGTTCGGCGGCGCTGTTTATTCATGGCACGCAGTGGATCGGCCATACGCTGCATTTCCCTGAATGGCTGACGCTGTTCCTCGCGCAGGGCATCGGCGGCGGTATTAATACGGTTTTACCGCTGGTACCGCAAATCGGCCTGATGTATCTGTTTCTCTCTTTTATGGAGGATTCCGGCTATATGGCGCGTGCCGCCTTTGTTGTCGATCGGCTTATGCAGTCGCTCGGCCTGCCGGGTAAATCTTTTGTACCGCTGATTGTCGGCTTCGGTTGCAATGTTCCTTCGGTCATGGGCGCCCGCACGCTGGACGCACCACGCGAACGGCTGATTACCGTAATGATGGCACCCTTTATGTCCTGCGGGGCCAGGCTGGCGATCTTTGCCGTTTTCTCCGCCGCCTTCTTCGGCTCGCATGGGGCGCTGGTGGTATTCAGCCTCTATCTGACCGGGATCGTGATGGCAATCTTAACCGGGCTGCTGTTAAAACATACGCTGCTGCGCGGCGAGGCCTCACCTTTCGTTATGGAGCTGCCGAGCTGGCACGTTCCGCATCTGAAAAGCCTGATGCTACAGGCCTGGCAGCGTCTGCGCAGCTTTGTTCTGCGCGCCGGGAAAGTGATTGTGGTTGCCAGTATCCTGATCGGTGGCCTGAACAGCTTTTCATTTAACGGGCAGCCGGTAGACAGCATTAATGACTCGGCGCTGGCCAGCGTCAGTCGGGTAATTACGCCGCTGCTGACGCCCATCGGCGTACATGCTGATAACTGGCAGGCAACGGTCGGCCTGCTCACCGGAGCGATGGCGAAAGAGGTCGTGGTCGGTACGTTGAATACGCTCTATACCGCCGAAGCACTGCATGAAGAACCTTTCGATGCCGAAGCGTGGAGCCTGACGGAGGAGCTGAAAGACGCGGTAACGGAAACCTGGGACGGATTAAAAGAGACACTGAGCCTGAGCGTACTGGCGAACCCGATTGAGGCCAGCAAAGGCGATGGCGAAATGGCCAGCGGCGCCATGGGTCAAATGCATCGTCAGTTTGGCAGTAACGCCGCCGCTTTTAGCTATCTGCTGTTTGTACTGCTCTACGTACCCTGCGTATCCGTAATGGGCGCGATTGCACGCGAAAGCAGCCGCCGCTGGATGGGCTTCTCTATTTTCTGGGGCTTAAACGTGGCTTACTCGCTGGCAACACTCTTCTGGCAGTTCTCACGTATCGGCGAGCAGCCGCTTACCAGCAGCCTGATTATTTTGCTGGTGGTGCTGTTTAATGGCGCACTGCTGATGTTTTTACGCCGGATGCCTCAGCCGTCGCAAAGTATCCCTATCAAAGTGATGCCTGCTGAACGCTATGAGACGTTAAAAAGCGAAAGCTGTCACTAGCCTCGGAGCCACGGTTGCGAATTCAGCCCGGCGGACTACAGTAAAAACTACCGCCTCTCTGAATTTAACGCCGTGGCCTGCCGGGTAAAAATGGATATTATCAATAACCTCATCGATAAGATCTACCAGAACACTTTTCCTGCGGCCACGCGTGAACGCCTGCTTTCACACGTGCGCGCCGCGCGCGATGGGATAAAAAAACCACGCAAACCGCACTGGGATGAAAAAGATGTGGTGCTGATTACCTATGCCGATCAGTTTCGAGAGCCGGAAGCACCGACGCTCGCCACCTTTTCCCGCTTCTACCAACAGCACCTTCAATCCACTTTCAACCTCGTGCATCTGCTGCCTTTCTTTCCCTGGTCTTCCGACGATGGTTTTTCCGTTATCGATTATCATCAGGTGAATCCGATCTGTGGCGAATGGCGCAACGTAGCGGAGCTGCATACCCATACGCGCCTGATGTTCGATTTTGTCTGCAACCATATCTCTTCACACAGCGCCTGGTTTAAACACTATCTGGCCTGCGATGCAGGATGGGACAATTTTTTTATCAGTATGCCGCCGGGCACCGACTTAAGCGGCGTGACACGCCCGCGCACCTCACCGCTGCTGACGCCCTTTCTTCGCGCCAATGGTGAAACCCACTACATCTGGACGACCTTCAGCGCCGATCAGATCGACCTTAATTTTGCCAGCCCTGAAGTGCTGATCCGCATGGTGGATGTGCTGCTGGAATACCTGAAAAAAGGGGCCGACTACGTGCGCCTTGATGCCGTCGGTTATATGTGGAAGACGCCCGGCACGCGCTGTATCCATCTGGAAAATACCCATCTGTTGGTTAAGCTGTTTCGTGCTATCGCCGATGTGGTGGCACCCGGCACGGTCATTATTACTGAGACCAACGTGCCGCATCAGGACAATATTAGCTATTTCGGCAACGGCAGGGATGAGGCGCAAATGGTTTACCAGTTTTCCCTGCCGCCGCTGGTACTGCACGCGATCCATAACGGCTCGGCGCGCGCTGCGTCAATGGGCCGCCGGGCTCGATCTGGGCGGCGGCACCACGACTTTCTTTAATTTTCTCGCCTCCCATGACGGCATCGGCCTTAATCCAGCGCGCGGTATTCTGCCGGAAGTAGAAATCGTTTCGCTGGTGCGTGATTTGGCGCTGGAGGGCGCGCTGGTTTCCTATAAAAATAACCCCGATGGCACCACCAGCCCTTATGAAATTAATGTCACTCTGATGGATGCGCTCAGTAAACAGGATGATGACGACGATACGCGCATTCGTCGCTTTATGCTGGCGCACGCGATACTGCTGGCTTTTCCCGGCGTACCGGCCATTTATATTCAAAGTATTCTTGGCTCGCGTAACGATAACGAGGGGGTAAAAGTGGCTGGTCACAACCGCGCAATTAACCGCGAAAAATATGCGCTCTCCTTTATTGAAAAGGCGCTGGCGGGCGGTGACTATTTGCGTCAGCAGATTTTTAATCGCCTCAGCGCGTTGATTCAGCTACGCACTCGCCAGCCGGCATTTCATCCCGATAATCCGCTGGAGATCCTCGACGGTGACAACCGGCTGTTGATAATGCGGCGCTATACGCCTGACAGAGAGAACGGCTTGCTGTGCCTGTTTAATTTGAGCAGTAAAAGCGTGGACGCCAGCCTGCCGGAGGCAAAAAAATATCGTGATATTGTCGAGCAGCGCGTTATTGATGGAGCACGGCCCGTTACGTTAGCGCCCTGGGGCTATCTGTGGCTGAAAGGACAGCAGGCATAGTCGCTATGCCTGCTGACGCTTTATTTATAGACGTCTGCCGTAGCACTGAAGCGCCCATGTTCCCGTCCAGCGACGATAACGTAATACTGACCGCCCTTCTCGTCCGCCATTTTTGACAGCTCACGTTTGGCATCCATCGGCGAGGTAGTTTCCGCCGTGGTATTAACCGTGCCGATTTTTTCCAGATTCATCTTTTGCGCTTCTTCTTTCGTCACCTCTTTCGCTGCCAGTACAGAGAAAGAGAGTCCGCCGAGCAGGCAAGTAACAGCAACAGTTTTCATCAGATTCATAGTATACCTTCGCATTAAAGTTGACCGATTGTCCCTATGGCCGCCGAATGAATACAATGAGATAGGGTTAAAGCGCCCGATTCCCTGGGTGACTTTCAGAACGTCAAAGTCAGCGGCCTTGCTCAGCATCAAGTATTAACGCCCGGTGATATTTTGCCAGCTAAAGGTATAAAGTTTCTTAAACAGAATGGCTAAAGCGCACCACCGCCTCGCAAAATGCCTGCGGATGAGACATAAAAGGCGCATGGGCCGCTTTGTCTATTATCAGCGAAGCGCTACGCGGCCAGCGTTCGTCCAGCAGCGCAGCGACTTTTCGCGGCACCAGGCCGTCAAGAGAGCCGTAGATGCGCAGCAGCGGCATCTGTAAGTCTTCCATTTCAGTACGCAGATCGACATGCCGCAAAATGTCCAGCCCACCGGCCAGCACCGCTACCGGAGGAACCGGCTGGGAGAGCACCACCTCTTTTAGCATACGCGCATCCTGGCGGGCGCTTTGGGTGCCCAGCGTCTGCAATGCCAGAAAGCGTTCGACGGTACGCTGATAATCCTCGCTAAGCTGCTGCTGAAAACCCGCCAGCGTATCGGGCTTGATGCCCGGCCAACGATCGTCCTGAGCAGTAAAACAGGGAGAAGAAGCCACGGTTATCAACCCTTCCACCCGCTGCGGATAGCGCAGCGCCAGCTGACTGGCTACCAGGCCGCCCAGTGACCAACCGAGTACCAGCGACTTTTCAGGCAGCTGAGGCAGCAGCGCCGCAACCATCTCATCCAGCGTTAGCGCACCAAAACCCTGGCTGCGTCCAAAGCCCGGCAAATCGACCAAATGCAGACGAAAATGTGCGCTGAGCGGCTCAACAATGCAACGCCAGACTTCCGCATTCAATCCCCATCCGTGAAGCAGCACAAGATTACGATCGCCAGTGCCGATAGTGTGCCAGTAAAGCTGCGCCATCAGTTATTGTCTCTTTATTGCCAGTCAAGGAGGACGTTATGCTACCAATGCAGGGAGGCTGTTGGCTATGTCAGACGCCGCTGAAATTACCGCGACAGGGGCTGTGCAGTTATTGTCTGCGCGCGCTGCCGCTGCTACCGCTCTGCTGCCCGCGTTGTGGTCTGCCAGCCGGGAATTCACTTGTCGACTGTAGCCGCTGCCTGCGGCGTCCACCGCCCTGGCAACAATTGGTTGCGGTTAGCGACTATCGCTCGCCGTTAAGCCAGCTTATCGCCCGTCATAAATTTTCTCGTATTACCGCACTCTCTGTGATGCTGGCGCGACTGATTTTGCTAAGCTGGTTAGCGGCCCGGCGTCAACGCGGCCTGCGTCGTCCCGATCTGCTGTTGACCGTGCCGCTGCATCACCGGCGCGCCTGGCGACGCGGTTTTAATCAAGCCGATCTGTTAGCTAAGCCGCTGGCGCACTGGCTGGGCTGTGCCTGGCATCCTGAGGGATTAACGCGCCGCGCTGCCGGGCGCGTACAGCATCATCTGAGCGCCAGCGCCCGTAAACAGAACCTGCGTAATGCTTTTCGTCTTGAAATCGCCGTGCGCGATCGCCATATCGCTTTAATCGATGATGTGGTGACAACCGGCAGTACGGTGGCAGAAATTAGCCGCCTGTTGATGCAGGCTGGTGCCGCCAGCGTCCAGATATGGTGCCTGTGCCGTACCTTGTAGAGCGTCGGAGATGGGCGTATTATAACCAACTAAATTAGTCAACTATTGAGCAACTGCCATGATCCGAATTACCGATGCCGCCCAGGAGCACTTTGCCAAATTGCTGTCAAACCAGGAAGATGGCACCCAGATTCGCGTGTTCGTCATTAATCCGGGCACGCCATCTGCTGAATGTGGCGTTTCCTACTGCCCGCCCGATGCCGTAGAGCCGTCTGATACTGAACTGAAGTTCGAAAAGCTTTCCGCTTACGTCGATGAGCTGAGCGCACCTTACCTTGAAGACGCTGAAATCGATTTCGTGACTGACAACCTCGGTTCTCAGCTGACGCTGAAAGCGCCGAACGCCAAAATGCGTAAGGTTGCAGACGATGCGCCGCTGATCGAGCGCGTTGAATATCTGCTACAGGCGCAGATTAACCCGCAGCTGGCCGGCCATGGTGGCCGTGTGTCGCTGATGGAAATTACCGATGAAGGCTATGCCATTCTGCAGTTTGGCGGCGGCTGTAACGGTTGTTCTATGGTCGACGTGACGCTGAAAGAAGGGATTGAGAAAGAGCTGCTGGCCGCTTTCCCGGAACTGAAAGGCGTGCGCGATCTGACCGAGCACCAGCGCGGTGAGCACTCATATTATTAATATTTGAACTTTTTATAAAATAAGCAAATTAATAATAAAAGACGATCTTAATGGTCGTCTTTTATTCTAATAACTCAATAAAAATCTCCTTCTCTATTTTCTGTTTTTCTGCCTTGTAATAATGAAAAATAATAAGTTATCATATCCGAATGGTAATTATGGTTAACCAAGAAGCTAAATAGTTTTTCTGCCTGCTGATAATAACCGCACTCAAACAAATAAATAGCTATAATACTGTCCAAGTGAAAACCTTTTGTATGGAGCATTTCTGGCATATCCATTTGGTTGTCTTCTCTGTATTCAATTAAATAGTCCAACATTTCTTTAGCTTTAATTTTCCAGCTATTTAGCTGAAATAACCCTCTGTAAAAAACAATATTTTTATTGTTTGGTTCTATACTGCCTAATAAATCAAGTGTTTTTTCAAAATCCTTTTGCGGGCATGATCCTTTCAATTGATATCTTATCAGCATATCAATAATAGCTTTTTTATAAATAACCTCTTGTTTTTTATCAATATACTTTAATATTTTCTTTATCTTTTTTATTGCATAAGTAGCATCAAAAAGCTCATAACCATTTCTTAAAAGAAAATAATTCCATCTCGCATTTAATGGTTCTATCTGTAATGTTTTCTCTAATAATTTAATATTTCTCTCTAATTTGTTTTTACTTTTTACAACTTCATCCAAATAGCCATCATGACAAATGACTATATCATAATCTGGAATTATTTTCAGTGTAAAATTGTTGCTTCTCAATTCTTCATGAACATGCCCGAAATAGTAAATGTCATTTTCATTAAAAAAAAACCTCGGTACTCCGGTTGTATAGTTCTCATCGTGGTCAACAATTTTTGGACAAATAACATTTAAATTAATTTCGTCATTAATTGCTAGTTCAGGTAATTTTTTTAGAATTTCTTTGCGATCTGATTTTAAAACCTCATCTGCATCAATGAAAAAAACATATTTACCTTTTGAATTATTTAACGCATAATTTCTGGCATCAGCGAAGCTTTCAGTCCACTTGAAATTTAATAATTTCAGATTCAGCACACGTTGTTCTATTATTATATTAATTGTATTATCTGTAGATCCGGTATCTACTATAATTATTTCATCGAATTTACCAGATATGCTATCAATACATCTTTTTATAGTCCTTTCTTCATTTTTTACTATCAATAATGCTACAGTATTCAACTGATTCACATTAATTTTATCTTGCGCAGTATCATATTCCATTGATCCCTCGCTTTTTTTTAATACATTTCCTAATTTTCTTTTCTGAAAAAGGGCGCTTTTGCGCCCTCATTTCAGCGACGACTACATAAACCAGAGCCGGGAGGTAATGGTGAGCCATAAAAACCTCCAGGCCAGGAACAGGGCCTTATTCCCCCCATTATTGCTCCCCAAATAACTGACGGACCTGGGTTATATCCGGCCCCAGAAACTTTAGCATGTAATAATTCATCTTTAATTTCTTTCAGCAACTTTTCATTATCTTGCATATAAATTACCGCCCTTCCATTTCCGTTGATTTAATTAGTCTGCAAACCCTTTCTATATTATTTGTTGCATACTCCATTGTAGATAAATAAATAATATTTTTTTTATCGAAACCATTAGTGTAAAACTGCCATCGTAAACCTGGCGCGCAAATGATTATTTCTGCATAATTTTTTAGTATTTCTATGTCAGCTTCTGAAGTGTCTTGTTCAACTACCCAAGGGTAACCTTCTCGTTTAAGGTAGCTATCTAAAGCTTGAATATAGTTTTCTTCACAAAACCAAGAAAATATAGCGCTACTTATGGGAGGCGATCTACCTGGCACAGGGCTTGAGTTAAATACGAATACGATCTTTTTAGACATGGTATCCTCTTTATAAACTCTACTCCATATAGATACTAGAAAAATATAACCAACCATTTTGTGATCGGTTTCCTATTTTTAACAACTGAAAGTGATTTCTCTACAAAAAAAATAACCACACCCCCTCCAATTTCTTGAAGGTATTCATGCAGGAAATAAGCCCTATTGTAGCCAGACTTCTATTAAATATACAAGTCATAAGGTAATTTTTTCTGAGATGGTGCGCCATATATAATTAGCATTTGAAATATACTAATATAACACCATTAATTATCTATGCATTGACTGATAAAGTTAAGGGATAATTTCATCACAATTGGTTACTGGGACCTCGAAAATTAACCCCTGACAAGCATCTTCAAAATAAAATCAAAGCAATAAAAATTTCATAATCGTATAAAAATAAATTTTTATACAAAAGAGGCAGCCGCAAGGGCTGCCTTTATACTTACAGACAAAGATGTCCGATACAGGTTTATTATTTTACTGCTTCAATTAGCCGATAAAATATTTGGCATATTCACAGGAATAAGTTTGCTGTGGATTACTGCTGGATTCCAGTTCAACCCACTGGGAATTTGACGGATTATCGCGGTTAAAAGACCACGAACCGATAAAGGCGACGTTATGTTCTCTTGCATACACGCCAACTTCGCGCGCGTTTTCTAATGTGAACATCGACATATCGTCATTTTTACCGATCATCGGCGTTACTGCCACTTTGTTATACAGCTCGCGCAGAGAAAGCGTTGGATAGAACGTTGCCATCTGGTTAGCCATACTGGTTACCGCGTCGTTAGCCGCTTTACCCATATGGTCATAATAGGCAGGATTGTAGTAGTCCATAGCCATGCCGTTAATAACAAACGTCAGACCGGCATCAACGGCTTTACGTACAATACCTAAGCCGGTATTTGTCAGCCCGGTAGGCATAACCGGCAGGGTAAAGCTAATAGCGACATCCTTGTGGTTTTTCTGTACTATTTTCAGCGCCTCACAGATTTTATCCGCATCGAACAGATCATTTTCCAGATCGAAATCCAGACCTGAAACGCCAAACATATCGATGGTCTTTTCATAAGTTTCTACCAGTTTTTCAACGGGCAGTTTGGCTGAAATGTCATAATTGGCGGCGCCGCCAAAAGAGACAATGACCTTTTTGCCGAGGGCATTTAAATCATCGGCCAGCGGTTTAGCCCATTCCAACGGCATGGTCGGCTGTGCCGCCCAGCATGCGCTTTCACTTTTTGGTTCAAAGGTCAGGAATGCCAGGATAAGACCATCAATATTCCAGTCAATAACGCGCTGGGTATATTCAGGATTAGGGCGTCCTTGTGGGTAGTTCTGCCAGTCGTCCCACTGAGCATTAACGGTAACATCAATATAGGGTGTATAAGTCGTTGTCATTTTATTTATCCTCATTATCGGGTGTAAGACATTTCACACCACCGAGATAAACATACGCCGGTTATTTTAGTGAGGAAATATGTAGAATTATCAAAAGAAAATGGTTAGAAATTAAAAAATAATCATTTAGCTGCTAATTTATTTGGAAATATATATCACCATTACCAAAAAACGCCGCTTTATTGTGAAAACCCGATGACTGGCATAATAAATTAATAGAATTGCCATGCTGTTTAACGCCTTTTACATTAATAATAAAGGCGGCCCTTAGCCACCTTTATTATTACTTGTTTCTATCCTAAGATTTCATTTTCACCGGCTTATTTGTTGCGATGGTCATCCAGATCCTTAATCAGCCGATTAACCTGCTCATCGCTGAACATCTCTTCCAGCGTGCGGCTAAGCTTGCGCCTCCAGTTAGGGTATTGATCCACCGTTCCCGGTACGTTCACCGGCTGCTCCATATCCAGCCAGTCTTCCGGCTGTAGGCCTAACAGTCCACTGGCGCTTTCGGCAATATAACGCTGCATCCCCCGGTTCAGTTCCGGCGACATTGGCAGCTTCGCCGCCCGCTTGCCCAGCTTTTTAGGCACGCAGCCCTGCTCATGCAGCGCATTCAGTAGCGCCTGCTTCTGCCGCTCGCGGTTCTCATACAGCCCCTTCAGCACCTCCTTGTCGGGATAAAGCCCCAGCTTTTCGCCCAACGTTAAATCGCCCGCGCTCCAGAAGCCGCGCAGCGTTGGCAGATCGTGCGTGGTGGCGCTGGCCATCGCCTGACGCTGCCACTGCTGCGGCGCACGATAACGATCGGCGCTCTCCTGCTCAAAAAACAGTACCTTCCATGAGTAGATGCCGCTGCTACGCAGTTTGCCAACGATCGCCTGCGGCACCGTACCTAAATCCTCGCCGATTACCATACAGCGGTTGCGCTGGCTTTCCAGCGCCAGAATCGCCAGCAGATCGTCCACCGGATAGGAGACATAGGCACCGTTATCAGCCGTCATGCCGTAGGGGATCCACCACAGGCGCAGCATCGACATGACGTGATCGATACGCAGCGCGCCACAGCTTGCCATGTTCGCACGCAGCATATCGATAAAGGGCTGGTAGCCGCGTTCGACCATAACGTGTGGATCGATCGGTGGCAGCCCCCAGTTCTGACCTAACGGCCCCAGAATATCAGGCGGAGCGCCAACGGACGCTTTCAGGCAGTAGAGTTCAGGATCGCACCAGGTTTCCGCGCCGCCTTCCGCCACGCCAACGGCCAGATCGCGATAGAGACCAACCGACATACCGCGTTGCTGGCACACCTGCCAGCACTCGTCGAACTGACGGTTCGCCAGCCACTGTAGCCAGAGCCAGAAGTGCACTTCATCTTCATGCTGCCGACAGAACTGCTGCACCGCCTCGCTCTGCGCGTGACGCCACGCTTCCGGCCATACCGGCCAACCCCAGCGCTGCGCATCTTCTTTCAGCATTGCGCCATGCAGCGCGTCATAGGCCGCCTGGCTATAGAGACTTTCACCACCGGCACGAATGAAGGCTTCGAAATGCAGCCGCGTCTCATCCTGCGCATCGCGGGTAGTAAACTGCGCCCAGGCGAGGCGTAGCCCCTCGATTTTCAGCTGGTTCACCGCAGTGTAATCCACCCAGTCAGCCTGCCGCGCTGCCGTTACGCGCCGCTGCGTCTCTTTCTTTTTCCACCAGCGCTGTGCCGCCTCGCTGTGCTGGAAATCGGGCACTCGTTCGACATCAATGTAAATGATATTCATCCAGCGCCGCGAAGAGGGGCTATAGGGGCTGGCGCTTTCCGGGCTGGCGGGATAGAGCGCATGAATAGGGTTAAGGCCGATAAAGTCGCCGCCGCGATCGGCAATCTGCCCCAGCATCACGCTTAGGTCGCCAAAATCACCGATGCCCCAGTTACGTTCAGAGCGCAGCGTATAAAGCTGGACGCAGGCTCCCCAAAGCTTGCGCCCTTCCAGCAGCGCCTGCGGTTCATAGCAGCGGCGCGGTGCCATAATCACCCGGCAGGTCCAACTCTTTTTCCCCTGCTTCAGCGTCAGCTGATGATAGCCCTGCGGCAGACGCGGCGGCAGCGTTAACGTCTCGCCGCCCTGCACCTCACCCTGCCAGCTTTTCCCCTGTTCGGTCTGTAGCTGCCATTGAAAAGGACCGCTGCCGCCAATGGTGATGACTCGCTTACGTCGTCCGCCAAACACTTTTACCGTCGGCAGCGGCGCATCGCTCGCCGCGCGTGGGAACCCCATCGCCTCCAGCAAAAGCTGTCTGGTTTCCGCAGCTATCGCCTCCGGTTTCCCTTTGGCATTGATGTAGCTGGCAGCAATTCCGGCCGCGCTGGCCGCTTTCTCAAGCTGAGTTAAATCCATAACGCTTCCTGAACCCATGGTTGACTATAAGCGGCCTGCGCCGCTCTCCTTCAGCGTTGGCTTTGCCAGATACGCTGCTGATAGTCGCGTACAGAACGATCGGAGCTGAACATGCCGGTACGCGCTGTATTCAGAATAGCTGCCCTTGTCCAGGCTTCTTTATCGCGCCACAGTGCTTCAACGCGCGCCTGCGCCGCAATGTAATCGGCGAAATCGGCCAGCACCAGCCAGGGATCGCCATTCCTGGTCAGGCTATTCATCAGCAGATCGAAGGCATGTTTATCGCCCTGGCTGAAATGGCCCTTTTCAAGTTCTTTCAGCAGCCCGTCGAGATGCTTATCTTTCTTACGCAGCTTTTTCGGATCGTAGCCGTTCGCCTTCAGCGATTTCACTTCATCCACGCTGTTGCCGAAAATAAAGATATTCTCTTCGCCTACCTGCTCGGCGATTTCAACATTAGCGCCATCCAGCGTGCCGATAGTCAGCGCGCCATTCAGGGCGAGCTTCATATTGCCGGTGCCGGACGCTTCATAACCAGCCGTCGAGATCTGCTCGGAAAGATCCGCCGCCGGGATCAATAGCTCTGCGGCGGTCACGCGATAATCGGGGATAAACACCACCTTCAGACGATCGCCGATCAGCGGATCGTTATTGATCGTCTCCGCGACTTTATTGATCGCGTAAATGATATTTTTCGCCAGGTAGTAGCCGGGCGCGGCCTTGGCACCAAACAGAAAAACGCGCGGCACTTTATCCAGCTGCGGATTATCACGCAGTTGACGATAGCAGTGCAGAATGTGCAGCAGGCCGAGGTGCTGACGTTTGTATTCATGCAGCCGTTTGATCTGTACGTCAAACAGCGCATCGGGATTGATGTCGATGCCGGTAACCTGATGCACCCAGGCCGCCAACCGCTGCTTGTTGTCGAGCTTGATCTGGCGATAGCGCTGACGAAACGCCTTATCATCGGCATAAGGTTCCAGCCCTGTTAACGCATCAAGCTGCGTTACCCAGCGATCGTTGCCTAATGTCTCATCAATCAGCGCCGACAGCGCCGGATTACACTGCTTCAGCCAGCGCCGCGGCGTAATGCCGTTGGTGACATTAAAAAATTTGTGCGGCCACAGCTGGTAATACTCCGGGAAGAGATCTTTTACCACCAGCTCCGAGTGCAACGCCGCTACACCATTGACCGCAAAGCCGCCAACCACGCACAGGTTCGCCATCCGCACCTGCTTATCATGCAGCACCGCCACTTTTTCCCAGACGGTTTCATCGCCCGGCCATCGCTGCGCCACCAGCTTTTTGAAGCGCCGGTTAATCTCCTTGATGATGATGAAATGCCGCGGCAGCAGCGAACGCACCAGCCGTTCATCCCAACGTTCCAGCGCTTCTGGCATCAGCGTATGGTTGGTATAGGCAAAAACGTTGCTGGTGATATGCCACGCCTCATCCCATGTCAGCTGATGTTCATCCAGCAGAACGCGCAGCAGCTCAGGGATCGCGATAGTGGGATGAGTGTCGTTAAGCTGGATCACTTCATAATCGGGCAGTGCCGCCAGCGCACGTCCGGCCTGATGATGGCGGCGCAGAATATCCGCTACGGAACAGGCGCACTGAAAATATTGCTGCATCAGGCGCAGGCGCTTCCCTTCCTGATGGTTATCGTTGGGATAAAGCACCTTCGTCAGCTTAGCCGCATCGATACCCGGCTGCTCCGCCTGCAGGAATTTGCCATCGTTGAACAAAGAGAGATCGAACGGATGAGCGTGAGTCGCCTGCCACAGGCGCAGCGGCTGCGCCAGGCCGTTACGGTAGCCGATTACCGGCAGATCCCAGGCTTCGCCACGCATAATAAACGCCGGTTCCCAGCGTAGCGAACCGTCGTTGTTTTTTATCACTTTTCCGCCGATGCCTACCTGCACATCCAGCGCGGCGTTATGGCGAAACCAGGGGTAGCGATCGCGCTGCCAGTCATCCGGTGCCTCGCGCTGCTGGCCTTCGTCAAACGACTGGCGGAACAGGCCATATTGATAGTTCAGGCCGTAGCCGGTAGCAGACTGGCCAACCGTCGCCATCGAATCGAGATAGCAGGCCGCCAGACGCCCCAGGCCGCCGTTACCCAGCGCCGGATCGACTTCCTCTTCCAGCAGCTCGCTTAAATTGACGCCCTGCTCCGCCAGCAGCGTTTGCACTTCGTCATACCAGCCGAGGTTAAGCAGGTTATTGCCGGTCAGTCGGCCAATTAAAAATTCCATCGAGAGGTAGTTAACATGGCGCTGCGCTTGCTCTGGTTTTGCCATCGGCTGCGCCGCCAGCAGCTCCGCCAGCGCCGCGCTGACCGCCTGCCACCATTGATGCTGTGTCATTTCGCTGGCGCTTGCCAGACCTACATGCTGCCACTGGCGCGTTAACGCCGCTTCAAAACGTGCTTTATTAAATTTTTGCTGCGACATACAAATCTCTTCCGGTAAGTGAATGGTTTCGCAAAAAAAATGATGCACATATGCTGACGTTAACCCCACGGGGCGGCATCCTCCCGTAACCGGATTAGACGGGGATGAGTCGCAGGGCGTAGGCGAGACACTCATTCGTCAGCCTGATAAGTTAAGACAGCATTAAGGAAAAACGCTTGTAGTGTGATGCAATAAATGTAAAAAAAATGATATGAGCTAACGCTATCGGCTCATAAAGCCTGGTGTCAGGTAAAGATATCATCTTGCTCGTTAACCTTTACCTTACATTGCCGTTGCACCTGCTAGACGCTAATAGAAAAAATGTCGAGAAAGTATAAAGAAATGTGATGAGGTGCAACTTAATGAACAGTGGCAACGCCTTAACCTTGCATTACGCTTCCACTCATCAGAAAGTACTGAATAATTACACGCCGTGAATTAATTCTTTTTGTTTCCTTCTATGTCAACACAGTGAAGTGTCGCCATGCTGATACCATCGAAACTCAGCCGTCCACTACGGCTTCAGAACACCATTGTTCGGGAGCGTTTGATAGCCAGGCTTGCGAACATTGCGCACTACCGTTTAGCGTTAATCAGCAGCCCAGCCGGGTACGGTAAAACCACGCTGGTAGCTCAGTGGGCGGCAGACAAAAGCGATCTCGGCTGGTATTCGCTGGATGAGAGCGATAACTACCCGGAACGCTTTGCTAACTACTTTATGGCGGCAATGCAGCAGGCGACCGGCGGGCACTGTATCCGTAGCGAAGCGCTGGCACAAAAGCGCCAGTACGCCAGCCTGAGCGCGCTTTTTTCCCAGCTGTTTGTAGAGCTTGCCGAGTGGCAGCGCCCGCTTTTCCTTGTGATTGACGATTACCATCTGATTACCAATGACGCCATTCATCAGGCGATGCGCTTTTTTATCCGTCATCAGCCAGAAAATCTGACGCTGATTATTCTGTCGCGCAACCTGCCCTCGCTCGGTATCGCTAATCTGCGCGTACGCGAGCAGCTGCTGGAAATCAACAGCCAGTCGCTGGCCTTTACGCCGCAGGAGGCCAAGCAGTTTTTTGACTGCCGTTTGCAGCAGCCGATAGGGGCAGATGACTCACAGCGGCTGTGCGATGAAGTGGCAGGCTGGGCGACTGCGCTGCAACTTATCGCCCTGACGGAACGTCAGTCAAATACGCCAACGCACCAGTCCGCTCAACGCCTCGCCGGGATTAATGCCAGCCACCTCTCCGACTATCTGGTTGATGAGGTTCTGGGCTACGTGGACAGCGCAACGCGTAATTTTCTCCTGCGTAGCTCGGTGCTGCGCTCCATGAACGATACGTTAATTGCCCGCCTGACCGGTGAGGAAAACGCGCAGCTACGCCTTGAAGAAACCGAACGTCAGGGCCTGTTCTTACAGCGTATGGACGATCGCGGCGGCTGGTTTAATTTCCATCCGCTGTTTGCCAGTTTTCTGCGTCAGCGCTGTCAGTGGGAGCTGGGTAGCGAATTACATCAGCTGCATCGTGCGGCGGCTGAAGGCTGGATGGCGCTCGGCTATGCCGGTGAAGCCATCCATCATGCGCTGGCGGCGGAAGACACTACGCTGCTGCGTGATATTTTGCTGCATCACGCCTGGTCGCTGTTTAATCACAGCGAGCTGGCGCTGCTGGAAGAAGGGTTAAAAGCGCTGCCGTGGCAATTGCTGGTTGATAATCCACGTCTGATTTTGTTGCAGGCCTGGCTGGCACAAAGCCAGCATCGCTACGGTGAAGTCAACCTGCTGCTGGCGCGGGCGGAAGAAGAGATGACTTCGCAACAGATCGCCATCGATCCCCTGCTGAGCGCTGAATTTGATGCGCTGCGAGCGCAGGTTGCTATAAACGCCGGGAAGCCGGAAGAGGCTGAACGGCTGGCGAATCAGGCGCTGGCGCATCTGCCGCTGGCGCATTACTACAGCCGTATCGTTGCCACGTCGGTGAAAGGCGAGGTGCTGCACTGTCAGGGTGCGCTGGAGGCGGCACTGACGGCTATGCAGCAAACAGAAGAAATGGCGCGTCATTATAACAGCTGTCACTACGCACTCTGGGCGCTGTTGCAGCAGAGCGAGATCCTGCTGGCACAGGGCTTTTTACAAACGGCTTGGGATATTCAGGAAAAGGCTTTTGCGTTGATTAATGAAGAAGGCCTGGAGCAGCTGCCGATGCACGAGTTTTTGCTGCGCATTCGCTCCCAGCTGCTCTGGTCATGGGCGCGGCTTGATGAGGCGGAAGCTATCGCACGCAAAGGGTTAGCGGTGCTGGCTAACTTCCAGCCGCAGCAACAGCTACAGTGCCTGGCGATGCTGGCGAAATGCGCGCTGGCGCGTGGCGATCTGGATAATGCGCGCCGTCATTTAATCCGCTGTGAAAACCTGCTGGGCAACGGTCAGTATCACAGCGACTGGGTAACCAATGCCGATAAGCCGCGCGTGATTTACTGGCAAATGACTAACGATAAAATCGCCGCCGCTAACTGGCTACGGCTGACCGCCAGGCCCGCAAACGCCGATAATCACTTCTCTCAGGGGCAGTGGCGTAACATTGCCCGCGTGCAGATCCTGCTGGGGCAGTTTGATGAAGCGGAAGTGGTGCTGGATGAATTAAATGAGAATGCGCGGCGACTACGCTTAACCAGCGATCTGAACCGTAACCTGCTGCTGCTCAACACCCTTTACTGGCAAAACGGACGGAAAAGCGAAGCACAGCAGGCGCTGATTGAAGCGCTAACGCTGGCGAACCGTACCGGTTTTATCAGCCATTTTGTGATTGAAGGCGAAACTATGGCGCAGCAGCTGCGCCAGCTATTGCAATTGCACACGCTGCCGGAGCTGGAGCAGCATCGGGCGCAGCGCATATTGCGCGACATCAATCAGCATCATCGGCATAAATTTGCCCATTTCGACGAGAGCTTCGTCAGCCGCCTGTTGACCCATCCCCAGGTGCCGGAGCTGATTCGCACCAGCCCGCTGACCCAGCGTGAATGGCAGGTGCTCGGCCTGATCTATTCAGGCTACAGCAACGATCAGATCGCTGGCGAGCTGGAGGTGGCACAGACCACGATTAAAACCCATATTCGTAATCTGTATCAGAAGCTTGGCGTGATGCATCGGCAGGAAGCGGTACAGCAGGCGCAACATCTGTTGCACCTGATGGGGATGAGCGTGGCTTGATTTCAGCACAGCTCCAGATGAACTTCATGCTGCTCGATCACTTTCATTACGCTGGCGGGCGGCATTTCATTCGTAAACAGATAGTCGATCAGGCTCATATTCCCCAGATTCACCATCGCGTTGCGGCCAAATTTAGAATGATCGGTTACCAGCATGACGCAGCGTGAATTATCGATGATCGCCCGCTTGGTGCGTACTTCGTGATAGTCAAACTCCAGCAGCGAGCCATCCATATCGATGCCACTGATGCCGAGAATGCCGTAATCGAGCCGAAACTGTGAGATAAAATCCAGCGTCGCTTCGCCCATAATGCCGCCGTCGCGCGTGCGCACTTCGCCACCGGCGATAATTAAGCGAAAATCGGGCTTGGTCATCAGCAACGTCGCAACGTTGAGGTTGTTGGTGACAATGCGCAGATCGCTATGATGCATCAGCGCATGAGCCACGGCTTCCGGCGTGGTGCCGATATCAATAAACAGCGTGGCACCATTGGGAATTTGACTCGCCACGCGCTGGGCTATACGCGCTTTTTCTGCCGACCACATCATCTTGCGATCTTGCCAGGCGGTATTTTCTGAGCTGGAAGGCAGCGCTGCGCCACCGTGATGCCGTTGAATCTTATTCTGTTCCGCCAGATCGTTCAGATCGCGACGGATAGTCTGCGGACTGACATCAAAATGCTCCACCAGTTCTTCGGTACTGACATAACCCTGACGCCGAACCAGATCGATAATAGCGTCATGACGTTGCGTCTGCTTCACATAAATCTCCTGTTATAAATACGGTATCGGGCCGCCATTCCCGCTTGTAAATATCAATGGGCGTCAGCGATAGCGCTGGTGGCGTGTATCAATAAAGGCCATTACCAGACCCGCAGTCAGGCAAAAAATACAGGCAATGCTTGCCGATGCGCCGAGAATGCCAGAATAGCTGATGGCGAACCAAAGAACGGTGAAAACAATCAGGCCGCGCGGCAGGAATACATCGCCTTCGGTATCACGCTCGCCGCGTAGCCAGGCGTAACCCATCAGTGTGTATACCACACAGGTCAGGCCGCTAAAGGAGATCTCGCTATATTCCGCCTGTAACCAGCCGCCCAGCAGAGCGGAAATCAGTGTAATAACCAACAGTTTGCTGCTGCCGAGATGCTTTTCAATCATGCCGCCGATATACCACCACCACAGCAGATTAAACACCAAATGCAGCAGCGTTAGATGCAGCAGTATATGACTAAACCAGCGCCACGGCTGTGAAAACTGCCCCCCATCCATACGCCAGCCCAGCCATGCCAGCATAGTCAGATCGCCAAAAAGCCACATGGCAAAAAAAATGACACAACAGAGGAGGCTCAGCGTCATCGTGAACGGCCCGGCGCGTTGACGCAGAAGCGCCAACAGGCTTTCGCCCTGCCATAGCAATCCACGATCGATATGACCGGATTGCCAACTGGCCGCCCGGTAACGCGGTTGCTGTGGATCATTAAGGAACTGTTTAAGTTCGTTTTCGACCATCTCCTGTTTCGTATCATCTTCCAGTAACAGAGTCAGCCGATCTTCCTGTGCCATATACAGCGGTATGCCGCGTATAGCCATATAATCCACAAACGACTGCGCCATGCGCGGGTTAGCAAATCCAGTAAGTCGTATCATGTTTCTTCCCTGAGTTTATTGCCTGCGTAAGGCTTACTCTACCAGCTGCGGGTAAGCCATACGCCAGGCATCAAAGCCACCATCGATACTGTATACCTGCTCGAAGCCCTGGTGAATCAGATATTGCGCTGCGCCTTTGCTGCTATTGCCGTGATAGCACATCACCAGTACCGGCTTTTCGAAATCCGTCTGCTGCATAAAGTGATTTAACGTATCGTTCGACAGATGAAACGCCCCCTTTGCATGTCCCGCAGCAAAACTTTGCGGATCGCGCACATCTACCAGTACCGCTTCGTCTTCTGCCAGATAATTTTGCGCCATTTCGACGCTGATGCATTCAAATTGTTCCATGATGGTTTCCAGTTAGCCAGTAGCAGGACGGTGAAATAACGCGGCTGACAGCCTTCGCTGGGGTGGCTCGACGTTGCTCATCCCCTATTGTAGCGCGAAGCGCGTTCACAATAACCAGACCGCTAAAAGGGTTACTGCTGTCGCCGGGCAATAATGTTAACTCAATCACGCAAAGATGTTTTTATTGGGTTAACGCTGGCGTCAATGTTGGTTTGCGATTATTATAATGCTCGAAAACGAACATAGACGAACTATTCCGAACATCGGAGGAGATGACGTGGAAACCAAAGATCTGATCGTTATCGGCGGCGGTATCAACGGTGCCGGTATTGCGGCCGATGCCGCAGGACGCGGGCTGTCAGTGCTGATGCTGGAGGCGCAGGATCTGGCTTGCGCAACTTCTTCCGCCAGCTCAAAGCTGATCCATGGTGGCTTACGCTACCTTGAACACTATGAATTCCGCCTGGTCAGTGAAGCACTGGCCGAACGTGAAGTGTTGCTAAGAATGGCGCCGCATATTGCTTTTCCTATGCGCTTTCGCCTGCCGCACCGCCCACATTTACGTCCAGCCTGGATGATCAGGGCCGGGCTGTTTCTGTACGATCATCTGGGTAAGCGCACCAGCCTGCCCGGCAGTAAGGGTGTGCGCTTTGGATCAGAATCGGTATTAAAAAAGGAAATTTCGCGCGGATTCGAATATTCCGACTGCTGGGTAGATGATGCACGCCTGGTGGTATTGAACGCACAGGAAGTGGTTAAACACGGCGGTGAAGTTCGTACCCGTACGCGTGTTACGCGTGCCTGGCGCGAAAATGGGCTGTGGATGGTGGAAGCGGAAGATATCGACAGTGGAAAAACCCTGACGTGGCGGGCGAAGGGCCTGGTCAACGCTGCCGGTCCGTGGGTAAAACAGCTCTTTGATGACGGCCTGAAGCTGAAATCACCTTACGGTATCCGGCTGATTAAAGGCAGTCATATTGTGGTGCCGCGCGTACATAATGAAAAGCAGGCCTATATCCTGCAAAATGAAGATCACCGTATCGTGTTTGTCATTCCGTGGATGGATGAGTTTTCCATTATCGGCACCACCGACGTCGAATATAAAGGCGATCCTAAGCAGGTTAAAATCGATGATAACGAGATCGACTATCTGCTGAAGGTCTATAACGCGCATTTTAAAAAGCCGCTGGGACGACAGGATATCGTATGGACCTACTCTGGCGTTCGTCCACTATGCGATGATGAATCCGATTCACCGCAGGCCATCACACGCGACTATACGCTTGATGTACGTGACGATGCAGGCAAAACGCCGCTGCTGTCGGTTTTTGGCGGCAAGTTGACCACCTATCGTAAACTGGCTGAACACGCACTCGACAAGCTGGCAAAATATTACCCCGAAGCCGGTCCGGCATGGACCAAAAATGCTGTATTACCAGGCGGTGATATTGCCGGAACGCGTGAGGATTACGCTGCCAGCTTGCGTCGCCGCTATCCTTTTATCAGTGAAAGTCTGGCACGCCATTACGCCCGTACCTATGGCAGCAACAGCGAACTAATTTTACAGAACGCAAGTTCGCTGGCAGACCTGGGGGAAGAATTTGGTCACGGTTTTTATGAGGCCGAGCTACGTTATCTGGTAGAAAATGAATGGGTGCGCGAACGAGACGATGCTATCTGGCGTCGCACCAAGTCAGGCATGTGGCTGAATGATGCCCAGAAAGAGCGGGTAGCGCAGTGGCTGGAAACCCATCGCAGGAAACCTGCATTATCTCTTGCCTCTTAATACCGGGCAGCATGTAGCGAAAAATCATCAAGCCCGGAGCGACGGCAATCGCTCCGGGCTGCTGCTGTATATAATCGCCGGTTAAAGCACTTTAAAACTTAATGTTTTTTCGTCGTGTAAATATTTTCTTATCTGCACTCGGAAAAATTAGGGCAGGGGTTACTCTGCCCTAACGCAAAAATTTACTGCTGAGTTCATCAGATTGATGGCGTAACCGTTACTTCATAAGTTCCGCTGTACGAACCTAACGGATAAGTTTCACTACGATCTGCGGAGATAAAACGGACTTTAACCCCTTTTTGCAAATCGGGAACATCCTGTAATGTAGCGTAGACTGGCTGATTTTGTAGTGAGTATGAAGTTGTGACCTCACCACCATCTGACCGAACCCAGGATGTCTTCATCCTCATCAGATCGTTATTTTCTGAAACCAGGCTCTTATTAGCGGGTTCTTGCAGCGATAACGAAACCGAGCTTGCGTTACCAATAAAATGGAATACTGGCGTAATACCATCCATATAACCATTAATATCTTTTAACGAAACAGATATCGATCCATTGGTTACATCCTTGCCATCAACATAGACTCTTACGCCCGTACTAATCTCGGCATTAACATCAATAGAAACCTTTGCAGGTACACCTGCGGCATACGCTTCATTAAGCGATGCAAAAAGCATTAATACCGGCAAAATTAAATTTTTCATATTGTTCTCCTGTTAACTTTCCGGTGTTATTACTGCGGTAATAGTATCGAGCAAGCGCGTTTTAGCCGCCATGCCCCTAAAATTTTGCCCTGAAAGTTTAAATTCAATGTTTAACGTTTGAGAAATTTTCTTGCCTGACGGTAATTGTCCCTGGTAGTCCTCGTCAGGTAAAATTTCTTTCCCTTCAACCAATATCTGGTAAGGAACAAGTTTTTCTGCCACAGATGAGCGCAAATTATAATGGCCATTTTGAATCTGTGATGATTCAAATTTCACCGTGTAGGGAAAAGATTCCTCACTCGCCTGCGTCTTTTTAGTAATTTTCAATTCTCTGGTAATCGAATAGTCCTGCATTTCGCTTACCTGCCCAAATGAGGCCGCAGACTTGTTAAATGCCACTTTCAAAACCGGCGCAGTACTTGCGGCCAACAGACTGGCATCTAAATAGAGCGGGAATTGCGCGCTTTCATTAGCTTCTGTATTAAAGCTTACGCTACCAATCTGGACACGGTTACCATATTCCTGCGCCGATAATAGCATCGGGCTTTTTTGTTGATAATCTGCCTCAACTTTTACCCTAAGCAGGCGATTATCGGTATTGCCTTCAAAAACTACGGGCTCTCCACACCGTAACCTATGATTATTTTCAACCAGCGTCATCGGTAAACGCAACGACGACGGCAGCACGATATTACCATCTTTACAGCTTGCCGGGCCCAACGGCATAACGCTTACTGTCAGGGTTTTACCTGCCTGCTGCGTAAAAGCCATAACATCTCTACCGCCACCGCCTGTCGCACCCTCAGAAAAAATATGTATTTCTCCGCTGAGTTTAGGTTGGATTACTATGGCTCCTTCGGCCAGCACACCAAACGGTAACAGTAAAGTAGATAAAGTTAACCACCGTCTCATGGCTTTACTCCTTAAGCTGGCAATTTTCATAATTATGCAGCTTACCCTGAAGTTCAAATGCAAGCTGTTTGGCTACTGTTAACGTACGATCCGTTCCAGGATAAACGTTGTACTGTCCCTTTACTTTGCGCCCATCAATCACTAAATTGCGCAATTCGCTACGCACATTGCCGGTTGCGTTTAATACCCACTTATCTTTATTGCAGGTCAGGGCGATACCCTGCGTACGCTTGCCAGAAGGCAAATAGCGCAGTAGCACATCGTAACCAATAGCAAAGCGAACTTTTCCTTTATCCAACGCCTGCTCCGGGTAGGCTGGGCGAACACGTAAACGGTAAACCTGCTCATGCGTAACCGGCTTTAAGGGCATAATTCTGACCTTACGCTCTTCACCATAGGGAACGACAAGTTTGGTCGGCGAAAAGACCAGCGTTGGATTTTCCGCACCCAGTTCCTTAACGCGCTCTTCTTTACCGTCACCGGGGTGAGGAACATAAAACAGCTCCAGCGTCACAAACTCATATTGCTGCTGAACAGCGGTTTTCTTTTCATCGACGTTATTTTCAGGACGGAAAATCGACTTAACGATAATGTAATTATCGCGTGGCGTTTCTTCTTTAATTTCCTTCACCACAGGAATAACTTCAATAGCCTGCGCTGCTCCGGATGCCAGCAGATACGCCATCCCCAAAGACCACCATAATCCTTTATTGAATTTCACAATTAACCTCACGAATCTGCATTATGCCCTGGGTCACCCGGACGTTTTGTTCTAACAGCGGACAGATATAAACCTGCCCTTCTTTATTCACCGTTAACGATTCCAGACGGGCATCGGTTTTCAAAGTAAAGTCACCGACAAACAATCCTTCCTCATCGGACATCGCATTACCACCAACGACGCGCGCATTAGCCATAGGCTGACCGTCATAATAAAGACGCCCTGTAACCGTCTGATTTTTGGTGGCGGAAACTTTAACTTTATATACCTGGCCGGGCCTCGCCCAGGTTGTCGTCGATTGCGTCGTCAGGTTATAAAAAGCCTCAGTCTTACCAGTAAACATCTGTTCAGCTTTTGGTGTCACTTTTTGATAAGGGCTGATGCCCATCGTCGTTTTTTGACCGCCCTTCACCACTACCGGCTCGCCGCTAAGGTTACGGACTTCAAAATATTGATCCTCAGGTAAGTCACTGGCATCAACAATCAACGCTGCCGTATTGCCTGTACGTCCAAAGGCAATTTCCCCATCACCAATGGCGAATCCGCTACGCTGTGAAAGATAGAGCTGGTTGTAATTGCTGTTACCAAAAGTTTTAGTAATGCCTGCGGCATTATAGCCGTAGCGGTTATCTACGGAAATACCAGCATTGGCGCTATTGCTTTCGCCCGGCCCACGGTCGTAGCTGGCATTGAGAGAATATCTTCCGCCGCGATCGAACTCTGGGTTATCTAAATCAAGTGTGTAGTCGGCACTATAAATATTCCGATCGCTGCCATCATCATTAATACGCGAACGTAAATATAAAGACTGGTAATGATTGTAACTACGCTCACGTATTCCCAGCGTCAACTGAGCAAATACACGATCCTCCGTCGAGCTATCGCTGGAATTCAAGCTGGTAAATTCATTAACGCCACGGTGATAGCCTAAATCGACGCGTAAATTAAGCATATCGGAAAGAAGAAAATCACGGTTCAGAGTGACATCCCAGCTTTCAAACTCCGTTTTTTGCTGGCGTCCATAGTCCTGATAAAGCGTATTTAGCCCATAGGTTACGCCAAATCCCACGTTCCAGGGTAAATAGGCACTAACCCCAAACTGTAAATAATCAAAATCGTAGGTGGGTACAATACCAAAGCGACGAAACTCATTTTCCTCACCACGGTATCGATTATCACGATAGCTAACATTCAGGCCAAACCGATGAATGTTTTTCATCGCACCAATCTGATAACCACGGCTGTCATCGTCACCATAAATGGCATCTGCATATATGCGCTGAGCAAACCAGCTGTTAACAGGAATATCCAGGCTAGCGTTGCCGTAGAAGGTTTCATTATCCATCAACATTCCGCCCCCGAAAGAGAAGGCAGACTCGGTGGTATAACCCAGCGATAAGTTAGCGAAGTAATTATCGCCAATACCGTGTTTATAATTATCGCACCCGCTGGTACAACCTCCGCGATAGGTTCGAGAAGTAAGCGCTCCACGACGTTGATCGTAACGCCCCATCTGAGCCATATATTCTACGTCGCCGGAGCGGAACCTGCCGTTGCGTTTAAAAAATGGCTGAACCTTCTCCTCCTGGCTGCCGTTATTCAGCCTGGTGACCAACGTGACATCATAACCACCGCTGGGCCAGGAATCGGTATTCAAACGTTGCAGCCCGGCAGGGAACTGCTGGAGATCGATCAGACGTCCGCTGCGGTAAATTTCAACCGTTCCCGCCTGGGGCAAATAGACCGTTACTGGCGTAGCCGCGCCATTGCCCGGATCGAGATAGCCATCTAGCATATAGCCTAACGAAACACCATCATAGCTGACGGCATTATAGAAGCTGTAATTCATCGACGGCGTGCTGTCATCCAGATTCCCGGTTAACCGCTGACGTCCCGCTTTAAAGCGCATGTTGTTATGCTCAAGATTCAGCGCCAGCTCATCAAGATTAAAATTGATCTCTTTAGCGTAGCTCCAAAGCCCCTTGATATAGCTGTTACCCGTCAGGTTAAGCGTATCTACAGCCGATACGCTCAGGCTGTCGCTATAGCTGTCTGATAAATAGTTGAGGTTATGGGAATGAACAAAACCAGCCTGATTACGATAAGGCACATAGGTACGCTCATAAGTCTCTTCTTTAGCTTTAAAGAAGGAGGCGGGAAAAATCAGACGCAGCGAGGCATCAGATTCATCAAGGCTGGCGACAATATCTTTCTCGGCGAAGGCATCTTTGCCAACCCGCATCAAAGGGGCAGAGAGCTTTTCTAACAACGCCTGCTTTGACAGCGTTAACGGCGGCATATCCTCAGCGGTAATTTGTTCGACAATGACAGAGGGAGCAAGTAATCGAACTTCACGTCTATCAAATTCCACAGCAATTGAGGTAATAGAAATGTCGGTGTAGATAATGTTAAATACGCCATTTTGCTTAGCATTAAAGATATCCTCAAATCCGGAAGGAAGTGAGGTATCAGAAGCCAGCAACGGGAAGGTAATGCCTCCTGAGCCAGCCCCCAGCAAGCATATTATAAGCTTTATTTTCTGATTCATATTCCCCAGCGTTTCTTAAAGAATTAAAGGATTGGCGTAACCATTAAGGTAAAAGCGTTGGAATATTTACCTTTGGCATAATAACCAGCCAGATGTTCAGAAACAAAACGGATCTTTACGCTATTCTCAGTGGAGCCCTGAGTTAATTTTTTTATTACCGGCATGCGTAAAGCCTGCGTAGCATTCTTTTCTACGCCTTTAAAAATAAAACTACCAGAAAGATCTATATCAGCTTGCTTACCACTCTCATGTGTTAAGCTAAAATTCTTATCAGTAAAAACAATATCCGCCTGGTCAACGTTTCCTACTAAATAAATTTTTGGCGAAACATTCTCAAATTTTTGAGATACGCCGTTAACTACTAACGGAAAATCAATATCTTTTCCGTCTACGGGTTTACCGTCATAATATATCGTAACTTTGGGTAATGATTCTGCTGAAATCTCTATATCTACCTGCGAATTAACAACAGATAATGCTGTCTGACTCCATAACAGAATTGCCGCACCCAGTCCGACAATATAGTTATTAGTAATCATAAGATAATAGGGCAGTCCGTAGACTGCCCCGATCCTTTAAAGGAATATTACGGGTTAGCAACTACGTTAGCGTAAACTACGCCAGTATAGAGGCCCTGACCCAAGGTGTCGTAGTTATCGATAGAAGTGAACTGGAACGCAACCGGCAGTTCAGCATGGGTACCATTAACGGTCAGGGTATAGTCATTGCTATCACCTGAGTTATTAAAATACTGCGCGTCTGCACCTTCAATCACAGTATTAATTTTGTAAGTCATAGACTTCATGGTACCGCCATCGGTGTTAACCAGGGTGAAAGCGTCGCCCGTTGCCACACCAGCATCATCCATTACCAGCTGAACAGCGGTATCAGCTACGTTGTTACTCCACAGTTTCAGATCGCGGACTTCAGCTTCCATTTTACCAGACGGCGCAGCTTCCAGAACTACGTCAACTTCAGTTACCGGACGACCATCCGGATCGGTGATTTTCACGCTGTCCGGTACGTTTGCGCTAACGTTGAATTTAGTATCGTAGCTGGCAGGAGCAGAAGCCATTGCTGAAGCAGAAACGACCAGACCAGCTAATACAGAGAGCATAAATTTTGTTTTCATTTAAAAATCAATCCTTAATCATAAATGGAACGGGAATAATTAATACGAAAGATTGGCTGGCGTTACAGCTAAAGCAGTCCGTTAAACACCAGCTAATAATAACTTTCATATCATTGTAACTATCCACGCTTTATTATCAGGCTATGGATAACCACGGAGCAGATGCTAAGTCTTTTATCCGTTTTTATCACTTAAATTTTCCTTATTTACCCTTATAAAATCTCTCAACAACAGCCAGGGCCATTATTTTTATAAAATTTATGAACAAGATCGTTAGCGGCAACACGTATGAGATTTGTCAGTCTTTTAATACGTTATGTCCTACTTCTTCAAATACCGCTCTGCGTAAATCATCCTCCAGCTCTTTAATATTCTGCGGAAGATAAAAGTTCTTCTCACCTACGCATCTTTTCCAGTCAAAAGTAGGTGCATAGTTAATACCAATAAAAGTTATTTTCCCAACAGATTCCTCAGTGGAAATAAGTTCACGAATTCGGTCACACATACCAGCATTAATTAATTTAGGCGTGATTTGTACAGTGTTAGGATCATCAGTGCCATCGGAAACGATAATCATAACTTTGCGCGATTCGGTACCTTCAACCAGATAGGGGGTAGCCATTAGTACACCAGTACTAACCAGCGTACCGCCATCGGCCGTCATGCGCTCAATCTGTTTTATATCATCATAATTGCTGGTAAGGGGTACTTTCCATGAGCTACTGTTGTTTAAACAAGCATCCTCTGAAGCCCTGGCTAACGGGATGTGGATTTGACTCAGCTCAGCCGTATCAGGGATGGAAGCTACCGTTCTGCCTATATCGACATAGGCTTCAAGTTTAGTAAGACCAGAGTTTTGGGCAATAAGATTGACAGGAACTGTGCCGTTAACAATAAAGGGTAAAACACAGTTAGTATTAGTATCATCTTTTGCCCCCCAGCCAAACGGGATAAAGCCTACTTTATTGCTCATATCATAGGCAAACAGCTCCTTAGAAAGCTGTAGTACGATACGCTTCAGCTCCGTCAGCTTAGTGCTACCGCCAAAATTCCCATTCATAGAGTCGGAAAAGTCGGTAACAAACAGAACATCCATATTTGAGCGATATTTACGTGCAGCACCGTTATCACCGATTTTTACTTCTTTATCAAAGCTGGGAAACCATTTTGAGGAAAACCAGGAATCTTGTAGCGTCTGCCCACTGACACGATACTCAACGTATGAAAGATTATGATTGTTCGCTGAGGTTCCCCTCTTCACAATAACGGTAGGCTTAAATACGGATTTATCATGACGCATATAGGCACGAAAATAATCGCTGGATAACGTATAGTTGCGCGCCGCGCCTTCGCCGTTATCCTCTGCGGTCAAGGCTAATGCTGCCTGTTCCATCGCATCAGATAATCTTGCACGTTCAGTGATATAACGCGATCCCTCAAAACCAAAAGCTGCCAGTGCCAGTAAAGAGCTGCCGAGCATAGCGAAACTAATCGCAAATGCTCCGCGCCGATCGGCACAAAAACGCGCTGGCAACGCTAACAATTTTCTACGCACAGACATAACTGTTCCTTTTTCGCGAAAACTATCCTTAAGCGTTCTTTTTCTTCATTGAAGCAAATGAGATATGGTAAAGAATCCGGGCGATAACGAGATACTGCCTGCCCGTTACTATCAAGCTTGTAAATCAGATTGCCGGAAAAAGCGATTCCCCGCGGATTAATATCAAAAAGCTCAACCTGCAATTTTGAACGCAGCGTCGGACTGTAATAGAGCATAAGGTTAAGTTCCTCAGCCAGATTAGCCTGCTCCGCCTGTTCCGAATCAATAAAGACGACTGCTCGAGACTGTGCCGTTGATAACCATGGTGCCAACAACAAAAGAACTAATATAAAAAACTTTATCTTCATTAATCACCGCAGCATAACGATAGCGAATGAGGAAAGGACTGGCTTCTGCTCTGTTGTCGTTAATCGGGTAAACAGACTGTTATTCGGCAAACAAATAGTAACCTGATATAGCGGCACCCAACGTCCATAGCTACCTTTAGGGGTTAACTGCATCATCTGGTTTAATGGCTGTGGAGGCCGACAACTCGTGGCACTGTTACCGCCAACCCAGCTGCGATACAGTTTTACCTGCTTACGTTCATCATTAAGGCTAATCGGATCCTCAAAATGCAACTCTTCTACCTGCATAGCCAGGTTGGATAAATCAATATTGGTATGCATATCTTTTAGCATACGTTCGGCCAGCTCAACGCCCAATTCTACATCCTGTTGATTCAGCGTTTCTCGTGCGTCGAAAAGTTGGATTCGCTCACGCAAAATACCCGAAACAGAATATGAAACCCGATCGAGCTTTCCAATTGTTGCCTGACGGATAATCAAATCTGTTAAAAAAAACGTAAATACAATTAGTGCAATAGAGATCATAACGAACTCTACGGCAACCGCCCCACGTCGATCAGTCCATAAATTTCGAACGTTCATATTCCTGGACAAAGATTACCTCACGATTCAATAATTGATTCGCCCATGCACCGGGGAAAGGGAAAAACATTGGGTGATAGTGATATACCACCTGGTAACGAGCGATGGGACGCATAGCATAGTCTGTTGCATCACCACCATTATCAATCATGTCCCTTATTGAGGCAGCAAAGGCAATATTGATGGAGACAGCATCCTCACGCGTCAAAAAGCTCCAAAATGTGCCTCCCTTCTGTGTTAACAGCCGGGTTTCAAAACGTCCACGATAGCCGCCATTTGTGCCTGCAGGCGCATTCTTCGCTTCTTTTGCCGCTTCAGACACCGCCAAATCAATAACGGATGAAACATAAGCAAGCCGGGCAATTTCTACTACAAAAAGGACCATGCAGATAAAAATGACTACCGTTAAAGCAAATTCAATAGTCGCAATACCCTGCTGATTACGTAAAAATCTGGTTTGACGAGCTGCTTTCCATCGCCGTCCCATCAGCCTATCTCCTTACCGCCGGGTGTGATTTTTGCTAAAGCGTCAATTAACTCATCCGGTCTGTCCGAAAGATTTTCCGTTTCAATAATGGTACGGGCATAACGCCGGTCGCCAACTTTAACTAATGACAATACTAAATTATGAAGCAGACGTTCTTGCTTCCTGCCGCGCAGATATTGTGGCAGCAATAAGCCAACCGCTTCCTGATAACGGCGATCTAACATTGCCACCATAGCCAGGTTATTTAGTGCAACATCATCTGCGATAAATAAAGCACGAGATTTTTCTATCGCCTGCTGTCCTTCATCCAACTTACCGGACAACGCCAGAGCGATACCACGTAAGTTATAGGCTTCTGCGCTCTGAGCCTCGTTTTGAATCATTTTATCTGTCACCCGGATAGCCTGTTTATAATCACCAAGCGCTATCATATTTTTTGCCTGCAAAGTATAAATGCTAATGTCTGGCTTACTGTAAAGCGGTTGTAAAATATAAAGAGAGTTTTTATAATCTCCCGCCTGATAATAATAACCAGCCAATTTCATTCTTACCTTTGGATCTTCTTTCTTTTTAAGCCAGCTACGGTAAAGCGTAATAAGTCCATTATAGTTTTTTGCTTTAAGTAAAATATCTTCCTGATAATTAACTTCTGTAGCATCTTTAGGTGCATGCGCAACACACCCCGTTAATAAGGCAGCGCAAATTGCCAAAATCGTGATTTTTTTAGAAAAGTCCATTTTTAATAATCCTTAAAATACCTGGCGCGGCAATCAGTACCGTAATGGGAAACATAATAAACAGAATCAAAGGGACACTCATCTTAGCAGACAGTTTCCCTATTTTTTCTTCAGAATCAAGTAGTTGAAGCTCTCTGATATCTTTAGACAACTCCATCAAATTGTCATAAAGCGAAGTACCGTAATGCACACTCTGTTGTAAAGTACCGCAAAACATACGCATTTCAGTAATATTCATTGAATGGTATATTTCCGTCAACGCATCTTCCAGACCACTAACCTCAGCACGTTTGATAAGATAACGCATCAAAGTGGCCAGATTTTTATCAAGGTCATCAGAACGTTCAGCGACGAATTTCACAGCACTTTCAACCGTCATCCCTGCCTGGATGCATACCGCTGTCAAATCAACAAAGTAAGGCAAAGCATCCATCATTTTTTTGATACAGTTTGTTATGCCCGGACGGATCAACAATCCCGGTAAAACGATAACAACAACCAGAGCCAGCAATATACACATCGCCAGCCCTTTCATCTCCATTTCGATAAACCCTAACCATTTCCCGAGTAATAATAGCAAACCTATACTGCCGCAAATTCGAAATTTTAACGACAGGCTCTCATCCATGCGTTTCAAAAAGCTTAGCCAACTACTGTTTGCAATGATCAATGCCTCATAATCCAGTAGCGCTTTAGAGAGAAGCTTGCGCTCTTCATTCTCAGGATCGATAATTTTACGTTTCTGTGCCCATTGCTGCTGCTGACGTACAGCCAAATAGGCCAAAATCACGCCTGTAAATAATAAAATTATGAAAAATGATGTCATTATGTTGCCTTCCGCATAAGCAGCCAGATAATACCTATGCCCAAGGCTTCACTGGCAATAACATAGTATAAAATTATTCGCCCCATCGGGTCTTCAATAATGAAATCAAAATTCTCTGGGCTAAAATATTTCATTCCACAAAAGAAAAGCAACGGGATAGCAGCAACAATCTTGGCCGACATACGGGCCTCAGACGTCATTGCAGCCTTTCGACGCGCCATGTTCTTACTATTGGTGATAACTCTCGACAAACGACTTATCAACGCGCGTAATTGTCCACCACGTTGTAAGCTCACTAACATAACCATTACAAAGAAATAAAATTCACGATAGCGATATTCCTGCCACGCATCATTAAAAACACGTTCCGGTTCTTCACCCAGCGTAAGACGACGATCGACACGGTGAAAAAGTAAGCCCAGCTCGCCATCAATCCCTTCACCGCAACGGTGCAATGCCTGCTGTATGCCGTTACCAGCAGAGACAGCCGCGTTAACTACTGATAAAACTTCAGGAAAACGGTTTTCAAATTCACGCCGACGCAACGTTCTTCCAATTCGGATTTGTATAATTGCTGCGGAGATCAGTACTACCGGGATGAAAACTAAGTTATCAAAGTTGAGCCAGTTAGCATTCAATAAGAGAAGCAATACGATCGCAACTAACGCTATCAGTAAACCTTTCATGGCTTTCCATGAACCATCACCAAGAGCATAACGTTTCCATTCCTGCCATAAGGAAAACAGACCGGACAACCGGGAAGATCGTTGACGTGGCAGTGCACTATGCTCCACCGCCCGCATCAACTTTCTCCAGCGAAAAGCGTTAACAATCAATACAGCAACCCCAAAAAGCAGGATAAAATAGGGCATCGCTTACTCCATGCTAAATATCTGTTTTAGCTCGTCACTCAGGTTAAACATGATGGCATTTTGCATAACAGCAGAACGCACCAGCAGACCATGGTTGACAAATTCACCCACTATTTTCCCATTTTCATCCCTTTCAGAATGAGACTGAAAAGTAAAAATATCCTGGAGAACAACGCGGTCGCCTTCAATACCCATAACCTCACTAATGTTCATTATTTTTCGAGAACCATCATTTAATCTTGATACCTGGATAACGATGTTTATCGCGGAGGCAATATTCCTTCTGATAGATTCAATAGGAATATGCATCCCCGCCATCATTACCATGTTCTCCAAACGCGAAACGGCATCACGTGGGTTATTAGCATGGAGCGTTGACATTGAGCCATCATGACCAGTGTTCATCGCCTGAAGCATTTCAAAAGATTCTTCGCCACGACACTCGCCGACGATGATTCTGTCTGGCCTCATCCTGAGGGAGTTTATCAGCAAAGCGCGCATCGTAATTTGTCCGGTATTTTCTACCCCGGCCAGACGGGTTTCCATACGCAGAACATGCGGCTGCATCAGTCTGAGTTCGGCAGCATCTTCCATAGTGATAATACGTTCACTGGGATCGATATATTTTGACAACGCATTCAATAGCGTTGTTTTTCCCGAACCGGTACCACCAGAAATGATGATATTCAGACGGCAGCGGGCAGCAATGATCAGAAAATTAGCCATTTGCCCGCTCATTGCTCCCAGACGAATAAGGTCCGATAGCTCAATATTGCTTTTCCCAAATTTACGGATAGAGATTGAAGTCCCATCTAACGCGATTGGTGGGATAGCAACGTTCAGACGGCTCCCGTCGGGTAAACGCGCATCAACTAAAGGCCTCCCTTCATCTAAACGACGCCCTACGCGCTGTACCAGACGCTTGGCAATATCTGTTAGCTGAGCATTATTAATAAAGCGGCAATCTGTTAATTCTAATTTACCAAAACGTTCAACATAAATCTGGCTGGGTCCGTTTACCAAAATATCACTGACCGTATCATCTTCCAGTAGTGGGCGCAGTGGACCAAAACCAATGATCTCATCGGCCATCATTTCAGCCATACGCTGCTGCGCCTGACTATTAAGATAAATGTTTTGCTGTTCAATAACTCGTTCAAGTAGCCGATTCATCTCGACTAATAATAAGGTGCGATCGTTTAAAAGATGCTCAATCTTATTAATTTCTATATTTTTTAGGACGCCGTCGCGCAGCGTCTCCTGAATTTCAATACTAATATCCATTTAGCGCTTCCCTTTCCTGCTCCCTAACTGGCGCAACAGAGGATTTTTTACCGGCTCAGACTCACCTAACACCTTCAATGTTAAACTTTCAATAGGTGATTTTTCACGCCGTAGAAAAGGTAATGATGATAATAAACCTTTCTTACGATACGGGAAAAAGATATCAATCGGGCGCCCCAGTAATGACTGGATATCTTCCAGACTAAGCATGTCCATAGTGACGGGACGACTGTCATTGAGACACAAGATCAAACGCTTGGGAACTCGCTGGGATCGTTTAATAGCATCAATAATTTCCATGACGTGCCTTACGATTCGGATAGATGCCATAGAACGATCTATTAATGCAATGAGACAAGAAGACTTTTCAGCAATTTGACGCAATACTTCTTTATCAGCTGAAACAATAGACTCTTCCATAATCAGGAAGTTATATTTATCGAAAAGCTCTCTTTCTACTTCAGGAAAACTTTCCTCTCTCCAGCTCATTGCATCCAGATGTTTATTAACCGGATTAATTTCCTGAACCAACTTACAACCAATTATCAGATCGAGATCCTGCGATCCTCTACCACCCTGAATAAAAAGCGTTGGCATTTTACGTAACTGAGAGATTCGGTTTGCCAGATCCCAGGAGATAGCGGTATTGCCATTCCCGCCTTTACATCCCAGCACGCTGATAGCGATCGCTTTACGCTGTGTTTTTTTTACTACGCCATTCATCGCTGCCTGAATCAAATCTTCGCTTTGTGCGCTCAGGTAGAAATAAAAAAGGCCATGACGGGAAAAAGTTTGCGCAAGAACAATAGAATCACTATCACCTACCAGGCAACACCAGACATTACGCGGTACAATTGCCTGTACCGCAGTGATAATGTCATCCGTTTGCTCCAGATTCTCAATATCAATAATGACACCATAAGCATGTGGTGAAAGCTCAAGATTACTGATTTGCCCGATTCGTTGATGACGTGATTCAACCTGATTGAAACCAGCCAGATGCAGCATCTGGCAGAGACGTTCATTCACATCGGCACGGGCAGAGAGTACATAGAAGGTCTTCTCTGTAAAAGCAGCTTTCTCTTCTTTCTGCGGAAATAACAACATCTGCACCGTTCCTTAAAAATTATAGGGATAAGAACTGATAATGGAAGAATTCAGCGTATTATTCAGCGCGCATCCCTGCTCATCGCGTAGACGAAAGCGATAATTCTGCATAGCATAGGTACATTCAGGTAAACGTAAAGTAAAACGCTGAATTAATACCTGGACACCCATAACATTCTGACTCCGGTAACCGCCGCTTTCCTGCGATAACATAACGCGCTCGGGTGACAATCCTTTGCTAATGAGCATATTCCTTAATTGCTTAGCGGTGGAAGACCAGTTATCACCGGTCCATATCAGGCGAACATAGCCAGAAAAATCAGGCCGAGTTTGACTAATAATTTTCCCAGCCATAATTTCTAACGCTATTTGTCCCTGATCGTTTAAAACAAGCTGCTGCTCATTTATTTTCGGCAGACCATATGTTTCTGCCTGGCTGCTTCCATGAAATCCCAGGAAAAGACAAAACAGGCTGGATAATAAATATTTCGGTAGCGTCATTTGATAAATCCTCCCTGTTCAACAAAATCCTGAGCTAATTTGCGATCGCGACGGTTATTAATGCCGTCAAAGTTCAGGAAGCGAGCCCAGGTGGAAGTGCGCTGAAAATCAGGCAATACCACATCACGCATACCTATCGGTTTCACTAAATTAACTGTTGCTACAACAACCAGTTCGCCACGAGTACGCTCCGTTTTTGCATTACGAAACAATGCTCCTAAAATCGGGACATCACCGATAAAGGGGAGACGGGCTAATTCTTCACGTTCATTATTACTGATCAGCCCACCCAACAGAAAACTTTCGCCATCGGCCAGCTCAACTGTGGTGCGTGCACGTCGTGTCTGAAAGGTAGGAAAACTATCCCCGCCGCTCGTATTAAACGAGCTATCAACGTTACTGACCTCTTCACCCAGCATAATACGAATACGTTTACTGCTATTTACCTTAGCGCCGATATTCAGTTTTATACCAAATTCTTTATATTGTACGCTTACGCCGTTATTAGAACTGGTCACAACAGGTACTTCCCCACCCACCAGGAATTCAGCCGTTTCGCCAGAAAGCACAGACAGGTTAGGCTCTGCCAATACACGCGCAACGGAATCATTGCTAATAGCGTGCACCAGACTGGTCAGCGTATTTGCATCAAACTTAATAAAACGGAAAGTACCTGGCGTCGTCGCCGCCCCGCCTGAGCCAGTTGTCGTCCCCCAGTCAAGACCAACATTGTCAGTAAAGGATTTTGATACTTCAGCAATAGACAGTTTAACGTTAACCTGATTGGTTATCGGTAACTGCAGCTTGTTGAGCACGCCTTCGTAAACATTTTCTTCTAACCAGCTGGTATCATTACTATCACTACTGCTGCTGCCTGAAGTGCTATCAAGCTCGGCAACTTCTTTTTTATACACGGTCCGCTTGGCGCCTACGCCTTCACCTACGATCTGATAGATCATGTCACGTTGTTCTTCAGTGGCAGCCGTTCCGCTAATGATATAGCTCTTACCCATTTTTTGTATTGAAACAACGCTATCAGGCGCTACGCGTGATATTTTTTTCTGCACCGCACCTAAAATTGGGTCGACAATTAGTGAACTTTTCATTATTTGTTCACCGCTTTTATCAAAAACTAACAAATCAGTGTGCCCAGGTTTTTTGGCATACACCATGATGCTGCGATCGCCGATAATTTCATAATCTGCAACTTCAGATGAGGAAATAAAAACGGTGTCGATGTTCCCCTGGACCTGCACAGATTGCGAGTCGCCAGGTTCCATATAGACTTCACGTGCCAGTGAGCTAAAACAAATTAAGACAGCGGTAATAAATATTAAGACCCTTAAAGCGTTAATCTTCTGGCACATCGAAGATATTGCTAGATTTTCACGATAAGTCACTTTCCGCCCCTTAATTCCCTGATTGAGCCAAATTGAGGTAGAACCTCATCCATTCTAAATTTTTCATAGTTTGCTATGCTTTTGTCTGCTGGAAACAATAGAATATCGCCTGCCTTTTCAACCACTCTTAATCTGGCAAGCTGTTTTTGGTTCATGCGTAAAATAATGCTTCCTACCGGCTCATCACGATTATAGCTTTTCCGTTGGTCGTCTTTCTTTTCCTCTTTTCTGATATCAAGGATAGTTAACGGCTCGGTTACCTTGCTGATAGCAAATTTTTTCAACTGTTTCGATGAAGCCGAATTTCCCTCTGAAACCAACCCTACAGCATTTTTCTTATCTCTCTCCACTTCGGTCAGACGAATATAAATTGAAACTTGCTGACCTCTTGACAAAGAGGACAAAAGATAATCTTCCTGTGGCAAAACAGTATAAGCGTAGGTCAGTTCATCACTCCTGAGGCTACGGTAAATAAAATCTTTACTGTTTGGCGACTCCACCATCTCAGGCAAAATGGCACTATCTTTTGACAGATTATTGAGCAACAGGAAACCATCAAGACCATTTGTGCTTACAGAAGAAATGTCCCGAATATCGTGACCGGTGCTGTTTATTTCAACAGACTTTAGCTGATAGTCTTCAGGTCTTAAAATATCATGGGCTTTAAGATCTCTTTTTGCCTCGGCCACAATGATAACTTTACTTTTATTAACTTTCTGTTCCGAAGCCACCGATTGTTTTGTCGGTGTTTGATTCTTTTGCAATACGATACCAGCGATGCCAACGCCAATAACAATTATTGATAGAAAAAAAATCATCCTGTGATTCATGGGTAGTCCTGATAAAGAGAAAAAAATGGAGGGAGAGGATAGACTAATATATAAGCCAGCGATATGGCTACACCATAAGGCACTCCCTGCTCACGAATTTGACGGCGGAAAAAGACCAAACCAGTTAACGTTACTATCCCTCCAAGAAAAGCGATCGTATATAGAAATATTATTACTTCGCGGTGAGGAAGAGAGAGAGAGAGCAGCGAAACAAATTTAACATCACCACCGCCAATCACGTTGACCATAAATAATACAAATCCTACCAAAAGGATCAAGAGGGCTGCGGAAATATTAGGTGTCTGATGTCTTAAGAGTAAAAGAGGGATTAATAAAACCAGAAGGAAAAGGAGATTACGATGGGTAATAGTCCGGCGAATAATGTCTTGCCAGGCAATAACTATTAACAACAAAGAAATAGCAATGAAATTTATGTTTATCAGCCAGACTATAATGTTCACGTCCTGAACCATGGTTAATATAACAGAAAGGCTGCAGGAATAAACTATTCCTGCAGCAATACAAATTTATTTCACTCTGTATTAAATACTTTAATAAATTACTTATCGATAGTCACGCTAGTGATGGCATCGGTGATTTTAGTGAAGGTGTCTTTCAACGCGCCAAGATATCCGCTGTCCTGATCGCCCAGTACGAAGGCCAGCAGAGTAGCCATAGCTACACCAATCAGTGCGTATTCAATAGCAGTAACACCCTTCTCATTTTTGCCAAACTGCGCTAAACGAACCTGAGCTGCTACATATAATTTGGTTAAGCTATTCATCCATTTTTTCCTTAAAATAAGAGAGTAAATTCTGTCTAAAAGCACTCCGGCTTTAGACTGGGCATATTTAAGCAGCGTTGCCCTTAATTGTCCTTACTGAAACCATTTGTAATTATCAATTACTATCAAAAACCGTTGATTATCTAAAGAAATAGAAAAATGCCATTAACAGAGTAGACAACCAACATACGGCGATAACGGCCAGGATAGTAATGAAGAAATTCCAACGTTTAGAGTTATACCATGGAACATCTTTACTTTCTTTTGCCTGCACGTTTTCCTCTGCTGGCGATACCGGCAAGCTTTCTTCCTCTTCTAACCGTATGGCATTGGCTTCCTGACTTTCCTCCAACATACAGGCTTTATCAAGGAGGATAGTTTCTCCGGCTACGGTATTTGATCCCGCTCCCGTATCCGCTGCCTTCTTTTCTACCTTCCCCATATACTTTACGCCTTTACGGGGAATGGTTTTTATTAAGGAGTTAGGTAAACCGACTAAGCTGAACGCCTTTCTGAGCATGTAAATTTGACCATAATAGCTACTGTCGCTAACCGAGCCTCTTTGTTCATGCCAGACCTGTTTAATTATTGCCTGCTTATCCGTTTCGCCATTTAGTATCAGCAATAAAAAGCGATAACTATTTTCCGATAAGCCAATAACTGTGCCTGATTCATTGACGATGCATCTCTCTCCCGGCAGAAATTTAACGCCCTCCCCCAGGTTAAAGACCATCTCATCATTACAAGCCTCATTCATTTGCTGCAAGCTCCATCTATTTTTTATTTCAATAGAAATCTTTCTATCTTTATTTGTTCAGCTTCCATTGAGACCATTTTACATATGTTATGGTTATACATTTTTCTACCCAGTACAACCCTGTCGCCTTGCAACATCGCCTGCTGAAAATGCTTCAGAGAAGCTTACAGAAAATTGAACTATTTTCTTTTAACAAAAGTTCTCATTTTTTCTTTAGTCGAATACATAATAACTTGCAACTACGCTTAGCAAAGCTTCAAAAGTCTCACAGATAACTTTAGAACATCATATTTACTGGTTTAGCTAATCCATTAACGTACCAGGACACTTTATTTACGAAAAGTTAATTGCTTATTTTTACAGCACACTTTTTTCCGTATTTGGTGGATTTAACACCGCTATCCGGATCTTTCTATTAACACCCATAGCCCTGAAAACCAGAACAGCTCTCTGTTAGCTAGCGGCAGGAGTAGGCTGTTTACGCAATATCTGGCAACTCAAGGGAGCGTTAAAATGAGATAATGCACAGGCCGTCAATATATCGTGAAGGCAGGGTAAGTTACAACAGACTCGTCCGGTATTGTTCATCCACTCCAGCCAGGACGAATCTATATCGCATCAACGGCTAAAACGATACCATTTACATTTTATCCAAAAGCAAACATTTAATTGCCTACTAATAAATTAATAATTATTCATGCTATAAGAGCCAACAATTACTCTTAACATTACGAGATGTTTTTAAAAGTTCTTTTGCTTATCTCACCAGGTAGTTTTGATATGTTCCAGGAGTGAAAATCTTATCTGTTGAGTAAGATAAATCTAACGAAAAAATATAATAAATAAACGGAAATAAGATTAACCCTCTGAATTAGCTTTTCCGCTTTCAATTTGCGGACAGGAAAGGTGAACAAGGCTGCCAGCGGTTTATACCGTTAACAGCCCTGCCAGCTACAGGCGAATAGGAGAGATGTTCCAGATTTCGTCAGCGTACTCCTGAATCGTTCGATCCGAAGAGAAATAGCCCATGTTAGCGATGTTTAACGCTGCACGTCGCTGCCATTCCTCCGGCTGACGATAGAGTTCATCCACTTTATCCTGCATATCAACATAGCTACGGTAGTCGGCCAGTAGCTGATAGTGATCGCCCAGCCCTACCAGCGAATCGTAGATATTGCGGTAGCGGCCCGGTTCCTGTGGGCTAAACACACCGGTAGCAATCTGCGTCAGCGCCAGCTGTAGCTCCGCGTCACTTTCATAGTAATCACGCGAGTTGTAACCGTTACGGCGTAGCGCTTCTACCTGGGGCGCAGTGTTGCCAAAGATAAAGATATTCTCTTTGCCAACATGTTCACGCATTTCTACATTAGCGCCATCCAGCGTACCGATAGTAAGCGCGCCGTTAACGGCAAATTTCATATTGCTGGTACCCGATGCCTCAGTACCCGCCAGCGAAATTTGCTCAGAGAGATCGGCTGCCGGAATGATAATCTGCGCCAGGCTCACGCTATAGTTAGGGATGAACACAACCTTCAGGCGATTTTTCACCTGCGGATCGCGGTTAATGACGTCTGCGACATCATTAATCAGATGGATAATATGTTTTGCCATGTAGTAAGCAGAGGCAGCCTTACCGGCAAAAATATTAACCCGAGGTACCCAATCCGCATCAGGCTCGGCTTTAATGCGGTTATAACGCGTAATGACATGCAGCACATTCATCAGCTGGCGTTTGTATTCGTGGATACGCTTGATCTGTACATCAAACAGCGCGTTTGGATCGAGCACTATATCCATGTTCTTCGCCACCCAGCTCGCCAGGCGCTGCTTGTTTGCCAGTTTGGCATCGGCGATCTTTTCGATAAAAGCAGGATAATCAATCTGCGGCTTGATATCTTCCAGCTGACTAAGATCGGTACGCCAGTTGCGTCCGATAACCTCATCCAGTACCGCCGATAACGGCGGATTCGCCAGTGCCAGCCAGCGGCGCGGCGTAATACCGTTGGTTTTATTACAGAAGCGTCCAGGAAACAGGCGGGCAAAATCAGCGAACAGCGACTGCACCATCAGATTGGAGTGCAGTTCAGAAACACCGTTTACCTTATGGCTGACGACAACTGCCAGCCAGGCCATTCGCACCTGACGCCCATTATTTTCATCAATAATGGATATACGAGACAGTAACTCCCAGTCATTGGGGTAGTGATCCTGAATCGTTTTCAGAAAATAGTCATTAATCTCAAAAATGATTTGTAGATGACGTGGCAGTATCTTTCCGATCATACCCACTGGCCAGGTTTCCAGCGCCTCGCTCATCAGCGTATGGTTGGTATAAGAGAAAACCTGACAGACGATCTCAAAAGCATCATCCCAGCTAAATTTATGTTCATCGATCAACAAACGCATCAGTTCCGGGATCGCCAGCACCGGATGTGTATCATTCAAATGGATTGCGATTTTATCGGCGAGGTTGTCAAAGGTTTTGTGCATTTCCCAATGGCGGTTAAGAATATCCTGCACCGTCGCGGATACCAGGAAATATTCCTGCCGCAGCCGTAACTCACGCCCTGAGTAGGTCGAGTCATCGGGATAAAGCACACGCGATACGTTTTCAGAGTGGTTTTTATCCTCTACTGCCGCAAAGTAATCGCCCTGATTAAATTTGCCCAGGTTGATTTCATTACTGGCCTGGGCGCTCCACAGCCGTAGCGTGTTAGTAGCATCGGTATCATAGCCGGGCACGATCTGGTCGTAAGCCATCGCCAGTACCTCTTCGGTTTCCAGCCAGCGCACCTTCGCGCCTTCATGCTGTAACCGTCCACCAAAGCGCACCTTGTAGCGGGTATTAAAGCGTTGGAACTCCCAGGGATTACCATATTCCAGCCAGTAATCAGGCGATTCGGCCTGACGACCGTCAACAATATTCTGCTTGAACATGCCGTAATCGTAGCGGATGCCGTAACCATGGCCCGGCAAGCCCAACGTCGCCAGCGAGTCCAGGAAGCAGGCGGCCAGTCGTCCCAGCCCGCCGTTACCTAAACCGGGATCGTTCTCTTCCTCGATCAGCTCACCCAGATCCAGCCCCATTTCCTCCAGCGCAGTATGCAGATCTTCATAGATCCCCATTGCCAATAGCGCATTAGAGAGGGTGCGCCCCATCAGAAACTCCATCGACAGGTAGTAAACCTGACGCACATCCTGCGAAAGCTGAGCACGGCTGGAGCGCAGCCAGCGCTCTACCATACGATCGCGCACCGCCAGTAGCGAAGCGTTCAGCCACTCATGCTTGTTAGCGCCAGCAGGATCTTTACCCAGCGTAAACATCAGCTTATAGGCAATAGAGTGCTTTAACGCTTCAACCGTCAGCGTAGGTGAGGCATAGATAAAAGGTGCGTTCATAGCAAGTATCCCGAATCAGGTTACAACAACCGTTGATAAAGGTCCCGGTAGGCCTGTGCAGCCACCTGCCAGCTAAAATCCATCGCCATCGCCTGACGCTGTACGTAACGCCATAGTGAAGGACGAGACCACAGAACAAATGAACGCCGAATTGCACGCAGCAGCGACCAGGCGTTACTGTCTTCAAAGCTGAAACCGCTGGCGATGCCGTCCGCCAGGTTTTCCAGCGAGCTGTCGTTTACCGTATCCGCCAGGCCACCGGTGCGTCGTACCAACGGCAGCGTGCCATATTTCAGGCCATACAGCTGCGTCAGGCCACAAGGTTCAAAGCGACTCGGCACCATAATGACATCCGCCCCCCCCATAATGCGGTGGGAGAAGGCTTCGTGATAACCGATCTGAACGCCCACGCTGCCGGGATTTTCCGCCGCTGCCGCAAGGAAACCCTGCTGTAGCACCGCATCGCCAGCGCCCAATAACACCAGCTGTCCGCCCTGTTCCAGCAGGCTGGGCAACGCCTCCAGTACCAGATCGAGCCCCTTCTGCTTCGTCAGACGACTGACCACAGCAAATACCGGCACGCTGTCATCCACTTTCAGTCCCATCGCAATCTGCAACTGGCGCTTGTTCTCCGCCTTGGCATCAAGCGTGTCGCGGTTATAGCGGGCATTGAGCAGCAGGTCATGTGCCGGGTCCCAGATTAAGGGATCGACACCGTTGAGAATGCCGCTCAGTCTTCCTTCGCGCATCCGCTCTGCCAGCAGAGATTCCATGCCGTAGCCATATTCCGGCTGCGTAATTTCCCGCGCATAGGTCGGGCTAACCGCCGTAATATGATCGGCATAGAATAGCCCCGCCTTGAGGTAAGAGATCTGGCCGTAAAACTCCAGCCCGTGCATATCAAAGAAAGACGGCGGCAGCTGGATCTCTTCCATATGGTGCGCGTAGAACAGCCCCTGGTAGGCCAGGTTATGTACAGTAAACACTGATTTCGCCGGACGCCCGCGTGCCGCCAGATAGGCGCACGTCAGACCGGCATGCCAGTCATGGGCGTGTACGATATCCGGACGCCAGGCGGTATCCAGCCCACAGGCCATTTCACACCCTATCCAACCGAGCAGCGCGAAGCGCAGATAGTTGTCTGGATAAGCGAACTGGTTTTCATCGTGATAGGGGCTGCCGGGCCGATCGTACAGATCTTCAGCTTCAATCAGATAAATACCAACCCCATTAAAATGTCCAAAATGTAGCCTCACGGGGCCTGCGAAAGTTTGCAGCTCAGCAACGACTTCCGTGTCGGTAATGCCCTTGCGCAGATCCGGAAACGCAGGGATCAAAACGCGCGTATCCACTCCATCTGCAATCTGTGCTGCCGGTAATGCCCCCACCACATCAGCTAGCCCGCCGGTTTTCAGCAGCGGGAAAAGTTCTGAACAGACATGTAAAACCTGCATTCTCGGCTCCTTTAACGGAAATCTGGCGCGATCCTCGCGCAGATTGCGTGTATTACTGTTTCGTCGGTCACACGGCGGCATCGGCCAGTTTGGCCAACATGTCGCGCGTCACCAGCACGATGCCCTCTTCTGAACGGTAAAAACGGCGACTGTCTTCGTCAGGGTTCTCGCCGATCACCATTCCTTCCGGAATAACGCAGGCGCGATCGATAACGCAGCGGCGCAGACGACAGGATCGTCCAACGACCACATCAGGCAGCAGCACGGCAGAATCTATATTGCAAAACGAATTCACGCGGACGCGTGAAAACAGAACGGAGTGCGCCACAACCGAGCCGGAGATAATGCAGCCGCCGGAAACCAGCGAATTCATTGTCATCCCGTGGCTGCCGGAACGATCCTGCACAAATTTCGCAGGCGGCAGCGGCTCCATATGGGTATGGATAGGCCATTCATGGTCATACATATCCAGCTCCGGCATCACCGAAGCGAGATCAAGATTAGCGCGCCAGTAAGCTTCCAGCGTGCCGACATCACGCCAATAGGGAGGCATGCTGTCATCGCTCTGTACACAGGAAAGCGTAAAGGAGTGCGCCAGCGCTTCGCCGCTGGCCACAATTTTCGGCAGCAGATCCTTGCCAAAATCGTGGCTGGAGCCGGAGATATCTAAATCTTCTTCCAGCAGCTGATAGAGATAATCGGCGTTAAATACGTAGACGCCCATGCTGGCCAACGCCTTGCTCTCATCGCCCGGCATAGCGGGCGGCTGGGCCGGTTTTTCAACGAAATCAATAACCCGATTATGTTCATTAACCGCCATCACGCCGAACGCCGTCGCCTCCTGAATCGGCACCGGCAGGCAGGCGATAGTACAGCGCGCATCGTTATCAACGTGGTCCAACAGCATGCGCGAGTAGTCCATCTTATAGATGTGGTCCCCCGCGAGAATTACGATATATTGCGCGTCGTAGCGGCGAATAATATCCAGGTTCTGGGTTACCGCATCGGCAGTGCCGCGATACCAGTGCTCGGTGGTAAAACGCTGCTGGGCTGGTAGCAGATCGACAAACTCATTCATCTCTTCATTAAGAAACGACCAGCCGCGCTGAATGTGCTGCACCAGCGAATGCGACTGATACTGGGTAATTACCCCAATGCGGCGAATGCCGGAATTAAGGCAGTTCGACAGTGCAAAATCGATGATGCGGAACTTGCCGCCAAAGTGAACGGCAGGCTTGGCGCGCGTGGCGGTCAGATCTTTCAGGCGCGTGCCGCGTCCACCTGCAAGAATCAAGGCGACCGTTTGCCCAGGGAGCTGTCTTGCCAGCATCAGATGTTCGGTACGTTCTAACTTGACCATGTCTGACTCCTTATAGTTGCTTTTGGAACACACACACGCCGTGCGCGGGTCCATGCCAGACAGTTGACAGGATCGGATTATCTTCCCCGGCAAATGGAGGAACAGCGCGCCATTCTCCGTCTGGTAGAGATAGTTCGCTCACGTCTTGCGTGGCATTTATCGTTATTAGCCAGCTTCCGGACAGCAGGATTTGCAATTGATGCTTGCCCTGCTCCCACTCCTGCGCGCTCAGCGGTCGTCCTTCATGGTTGAGCCACTGAACATTTCCATCGCCTTCCTCCCACCAGCGGTCTTGCGTCAACGCAGGAATTTTCTGACGCAACTGCACCAGCGCGGCGGTAAAGGCGTACAACCCCTCATCCCGGTTTTTCCAGTCAAACCAGGTCAGTTCGTTATCCTGACAATAGGCATTGTTGTTGCCGTACTGGCTATGCCCCTGTTCATCACCGGCCAGCAGCATTGGCGTACCCTGCGCCAGCAGTAGCGAAGTAAGAAGCGCATGGACAGAGCGACGACGGCGCTCCAGCACGTTAAGCGATACCGTTAAGCCTTCGCTGCCGTGGTTATGGCTGTAGTTATTGTTGTGCCCGTCACGATTATCTTCCCCATTCGCTTCATTATGCTTACGCGCAAAACTCACCAGATCGCGCAGAGTGAAGCCGTCGTGCGCGGTAATCAGGTTTACCGTTGATGACGGCAGGCGATCGTTATGACGGAAACAGTCGCTGGACGCGGCAAAGCGGCGTGCAAAATCGCCGTTAGACAGCTCGCCGTGTAACCAGTAACGGCGCATAGCATCGCGGAAACGATCGTTCCAGTCGGCAAAAGGCGAAGGAAAACGTCCCAACTGATAGCCGTCCGGCCCGATATCCCACGGTTCGGCGATCAGCTTGACCTGAGAAAGAATCGGGCAGGCTTTTATCGCTGCAAAAAACGGTGCATCGGCGCGAAATTCCGGCGTTCTTCCCAACACCGGTGCCAGATCGAAGCGAAAACCATCGACATGACATACCGTGACCCAATAGCGCAGGCAGTCGAGCGCCCAGCGCATCACCTGGGGATGGCTGAGATTGAGCGTATTGCCGCAGCCGGTCCAGTTGTGATAGCGCCCATCCTTGCTGAGTCGGTAATAGCTGGCGTTATCCACACCACGCAGGCAGAGCGTAGGACCAATCTCTTCCAGCTCGGCGGTGTGGTTCAGCACGATATCCAACACCACTTCAATTCCGGCGCGATGCAACGTTTTTACCGCCTGCTGAAACTCCTGTAGCGGGCTGCACCCATCCTTACCGGAGGCGTAGCGCGGCTCAACCGCCCAGAGCGCATAAGGGTTATAGCCCCAGTAATTACGCAGCCCCAGCTGTTGCAGGCGAGGCTCATCGGCAAACTGCGCAATCGGCTGTAGCTCCAGGGTGGTAATCCCCAGCTGTTGAAGGTAGTTGACGATAGCTGCATGACCCAACGCCGCATAAGTACCACGCTGCATTTCCGGAATTTCCGGATGTCGCTGCGTCAGTCCACGTACGTGCGCTTCATAAATCACCGTCTTGCCCCAGGGCACGCGTGGCGCAACATCGTCACCCCAGTTAAAGTCATTCGCTATCACCACACTTTTCGGCGCGACGGCCGCGCTGTCGCTCTCGTCCGGCTGCCATTCGCCACCGTTAAGCAGCGCGCTGTCCGGAACCGCCCCCTCAACGGCACGAGCACAGGGATCAATCAGTAGCTTCGCGGGATTAAAGCGGTGCCCCTGTTCGGGTGCCCAGGGACCATGAACGCGATAGCCGTAACGCTGTCCAGGAGCGAGCTCAGGAAAATAGCCGTGCCAGATATCATCTGTACGCATCGGCAGGTCATAGCGGCTTTCCTCGCCTTTTTCATCAAAAAGGCAGAGTTCCACGCGCTGAGCATGCTGCGAAAAAAGCGTAAAGTTGACGCCTTTCCCATCCCAGGTTGCGCCCAGGGGGGCAGGTTTACCGGCACTCAGGTAACTCATTCCACCTCCCTGACCAACCAAATCGTTGCCAGCGGCGGTATGGTCAGCGTCAGCGAATGCTCGCGGTTATGGCTGGGAACCGGTTCGCTCCAGACGGTGCCGCCATTGCCAGTATTGCTGCCCTTATAGTGATACGAATCGGTATTGATAACTTCGCGCCAGCCGCCCGGCTGACTGATACCAAAGCGATAGTTGTAGCGCGGTACCGGCGTGAAGTTGCTGGCGACAATGATTTCATTGCCTTCCCGATCGCGGCGTACGAAAACAAATACTGAGTTTTCATGGTCATCCACCACCAGCCATTCAAAGCCGCTGGGATCAAAATCGCACTGATGCAACGGCGTATAATGGCGGTAGGTCAGGTTAAGATCGCGCACCAGCCGCTGAACGCCGTGATGCCAGTTGTCTTCACCTTCCAGCAGATGCCAGTCGAGGCTGGTGTCGTGGTTCCACTCCCTGCCCTGGGCAAATTCGCCGCCCATAAACAGCAGCTTTTTACCGGGGAAGGCCCACATCCAGCCGTAATAGGCGCGCAGGTTAGCAAATTTCTGCCAGGCGTCACCGGGCATACGGTCGAGGATAGAACGCTTGCCGTGTACCACTTCATCATGTGAGAGCGGCAGCACGAAATTTTCGGTGTAGTTGTACACCATGCCAAACGTCATCAGATTGTGATGGTAGTTACGATAGACCGGATCGAGTTTCATATAATCCAGCGTGTCGTGCATCCAGCCCAGATTCCACTTGTACCAGAAGCCCAGCCCGCCCGATTCCGGCGGGCGCGATACGCCGTAAAAATCAGTGGACTCTTCGGCAATGGTCACCGTACCCGGCGCGTTATGCCCCAGCATACGGTTGGTGTAGCGGATAAAATCAATCGCTTCGAGGTTCTCACGCCCGCCGAAGTGGTTCGGTACCCATTCCCCTTGCGGGCGGCTATAGTCGCGGTAGATCATTGACGCCACCGCATCCACCCGCAGCCCGTCGATACCAAAACGCTCCAGCCAGTAAAGCGCGTTACCGGCAAGATAGTTACTGACTTCACGGCGTCCGTAGTTATAGATCAGCGTATTCCAGTCCTGGTGGAAACCTTCGCGCGGATCTTCGTGCTCATATAGCGCGGTGCCGTCAAACTGCGCCAAACCAAAATCATCTGAAGGAAAATGGCCCGGCACCCAGTCAAGCAGCACGTTCAGCCCCGCTGCATGCGCGGCGGCGACAAAGTGGCGGAACTCATCACGCGTGCCGAAGCGGCGCGTTGGCGCATACATTCCCACTGGCTGATAGCCCCAGCTGCCGTCAAACGGATGTTCGTTAACCGGCATCAGTTCGATATGGGTGAATCCCATCTCTTTAACATAGGGGATCAGCTGTTCTTCCAGCTCTTTGTAGCTCAGCCAGAAGTTGTTATCGGTGTGCCGTCGCCAGGATCCCAGATGCACTTCATAGATAGAAATCGGCGCGTCAAAAGCGTTCGCCGCCTTACGCTCCGGGCGCATCTCTACTTTCTCCGGCAGCCCGCAAATCATGGAGGCGCTGTCGGGACGCATTTGCGATTCAAAAGCAAAGGGATCGGCTTTCAGCCGCAGCTGGCCTTTGTTATCGATAATTTCATATTTGTAGAGCTGGCCGGTGCGAGCCGCCGGAACAAACAGTTCCCAGACGCCAATCTCACGGCGAAAACGCATCGGATGTCTGCGTCCATCCCAATAGTTAAAGTCGCCGACTACCGAGACACGGCGTGCGTTAGGCGCCCAGACGGAAAAGCGTGTCCCGCTGATGCCGTCAATAACATCCGCGTGCGCGCCCAGCGTTTCATAAGGGCGCAGGTGGGTGCCTTCGGCCAGCAGCCAGCTATCCAGCTCCTGCAACAGCGGGCCAAAACGATAGGCATCATCAATCAGGTTTTGCTCGCCGTGCCAGGTGACGGCCAGCTGGTAGCGAAACGGGTTCTTACGACGCGGGATAACGCCGTGAAAAAAGCCGCGCGAATCAAGGCACTTCAGCTGCGCGCATTTGCGCCCGGTGCTGGTTTCGATTACCCACACTTCAGACGCATCAGGCAGCAGGGCGCGAACCTCAAGGCCGCTACTGGTCTGGTGCATTCCCAACAGTGAAAAGGGGTCAGCGTAATGACCTTCAATAATCGCATTGATCGCGTGGCGATCCGGGAGCTCTGACATGACTTTCTTCCTGTGATTTATGGCAGCCGAAACCATAACGTTAACAAGCACGTTAGCCTGACTACTCTTCAATGAGCCATGTACGCGCCGACAGTGCCGCAACCTTTCCATGGGAAAAAGCGTTGCCGCGCGCATCAACTATTAATATTCGAAACGGAAAAACGAAACAGTCATGCTAAGCATAGACAAGGCGTACAATAAGCCTGCGAACTTTGCATAAAATAATTTTAGTAATAGCAAAAAGAGGAGGCAGATCACCCGTCGGCGGCTATTCCGTCAGGTGATTGAAAAAGCAGGGAATGCGAAAAAGTGTGGGATAACGCCCCATTCCACAGGCAGAACGGGGCTGAAACAGATTAATCTACCAGCAAACGCAGCATACGGCGCAGCGGCTCGGCGGCCCCCCACAGAAGCTGATCGCCAACGGTAAAGGCGGAAAGGTAATCCGGTCCCATATTCAGCTTACGCAGACGCCCTACCGGCGTGCTCAGCGTACCGGTGACGGCGGCAGGCGACAGCTCGCGCATCGTCAGCTCGCGATCGTTCGGCACTACTTTCACCCACTCGTTGTGCGCGGCCAGTATCTGCTCGATTTCTGCCAGCGGCACATCTTTCTTCAGCTTCAACGTGAAGGCCTGACTGTGGCAGCGCAGCGCGCCGATACGTACGCAGAGGCCATCAACCGGGATCGTCTGCTGCGTGCCGAGAATCTTGTTGGTTTCCGCCTGACCTTTCCACTCTTCGCGGCTCTGGCCGTTTTCCAGCTGTTTATCAATCCACGGGATCAGGCTGCCCGCCAGCGGAACACCGAAGTTATCGGTCGGTAGCGTGCCGGAACGGGTCAGTTCCGTCACCTTACGTTCAATGTCCAGAATCGCCGACGCCGGGTTTTGCAGCTCTTGCGCCACGTGGTTATGCAACATGCCCATCTGCGTCAGCAGTTCACGCATGTGACGCGCGCCGCCGCCGGAAGCGGCCTGATAGGTGGCAACCGACGCCCACTCCACCAGATCGTGCGCAAACAGACCACCGAGCGACATCAGCATCAGGCTGACGGTGCAGTTGCCGCCGACAAAGGTCTTAATGCCTTTATCCAGCCCCTGACGAATCACCTGATGGTTAACCGGATCGAGAATGATAATCGCATCATCTTTCATACGCAGCGTGGAAGCCGCATCAATCCAGTAACCCTGCCAGCCGCTGGCACGCAGCTTCGGGTAGATCTCACTGGTATAGTCGCCGCCCTGACAGGTGATGATAATATCCAGCGCCTTCAGCGCATCAATATCATAAGCATCCTGAAGCGTACCATTCTGACCGCCAACGGTCGGGGCCGCCTGGCCATGCTGAGAAGTAGAGAAAAAAACCGGGCGAATCGCGTCGAAATCGCGCTCTTCGCTCATGCGCTGCATCAGCACCGAGCCGACCATACCGCGCCAACCAATAAGACCTACATTTTTCATTGAGCACCTGCTACGGGCTACCCGCCGCGCTGGTGCGCCGCACAGGCGGCGACCGCAACAAAGGGTAGCGACAGTCTGAAAAGTGAAAACATCGGATCGCCGGAAAGCGAAGCCCGCCAGAGAAAATTTGGTTTACCTGTAACCACCAACTCTACAAAATGCAGCCCTGCTGGCAAGTGAATTAATTCGATTGGATTAATCTTTTCAATAGCATTGCTAATAACAGCGCTGCCCGTTTAAAGATGAAGAGCAAAATAAATGACTGAAATGATCTCTGCGACCATATTATTGTTGTTGATAATGGACCCGCTAGGCAATTTGCCGATTTTTATGTCGGTTTTAAAGCATCTGGAACCGAAACGCCGCCGCATGGTGCTGATGCGCGAAATGTTGATCGCGCTGGGTATTATGCTGCTGTTTTTATTCGCCGGGGAGAAAATTCTCGCCTTCCTCAACCTGCGTACCGAAACGGTTTCGATCTCCGGCGGCGTCATCCTGTTTCTGATTGCGATTAAAATGATTTTTCCTTCCGCCGAGAGCAACAGCAGCGGCCTGCCGGTGGGTGAAGAACCTTTTTTGGTGCCGCTTGCTATTCCGTTAGTCGCCGGGCCTTCACTGCTTGCCACCCTGATGCTGCTTTCCCATCAGTATCCTAACCATATGGGTTATCTGGTGGGCGCGCTGCTCTGTGCCTGGGGCATTACGGTAGTGATTTTGCTGCTTTCCGGCCTGTTTCTGCGGCTGCTGGGCGATAAAGGCGTGAATGCGCTGGAGCGCCTGATGGGATTGATTCTGATTATGCTGGCAACGCAGATGTTCCTCGACGGTATCCGCGCCTATCTGAAAATTTAATTGATGGGAAAGGCGGGCGAATGGCGTTTTTGCCTCCGCCCGCCACGATCAGGAAAGCAGCTCGAAAGCGATCATACCGATAATCGCCCCGACGGTGCCCAGAATCGTCTCCATCAGCGTCCAGGTTTTCAGCGTCTGCGCTTCGGTAGCGCCGGTAAAACGCCCAAACAGCCAGAAACCGGCGTCATTAACATGGCTGACCACAATCGAACCGCCAGCGATACAGATCGACAGCGCCGCCATTTGCGCACCGTTATAGTGCAGCGGCTCAATCACCGGCATCACCAGCCCGACCGCCGTTAAACAGGCAACCGTCGCCGATCCCTGAATAATGCGCACCGCAGCGGCGAGGATAAAGCAGGCCAGCGCAATTGGCAGACCTGCGCCGGTAAGCGCGTTACCGAGCGCCGGACCAACGCCGGAATCCACCAGCACTTGCTTAAACACGCCGCCTGCACCGATCACCAGCAGAATGATGCCCGCAGGCTGTAACGCGCTGCCGCACACCTGCATTACCTTTTCTTTATCCATTCCCTGACGCCAGGCCAGACCGTAAATTGCCAGCAGCAGCGCCAGCAGAATGGCGGTAAAGGGATGTCCAATAAACTCCAGCCATTCATAGAGCCGCGAGCCTTCGGCGGTGAAGCGTGCACCAATCGTTTTCAGCCCCACCAGCACCAGCGGAAAGAGGATCAGCGACAGGCTGAAGGCGAACGACGGCATCTTATGCTGTTCAACATCCGGCTGCGATGTCTCTTCCGGCACGTTAAAACTCACGTGACGGCTGATAACGTTGCCGAACAGCGGCCCGGCGATCAGCATACCGGGCAGCGCAGCGCAGAGGCCGAGCAGGATCATCCAGCCGAAATCGACGTGCATCTGCGATGCCAGCAGCATCGGTGCCGGACCCGGCAGCAGAAACGCCGCTGCCGCCGCGACCCCGGCAAACAGCGGGATCACCAGCTTCACCAGGTTATCGCCGGTACGTCGCGCCACGGCGAAGGCAATGCTGATCAGCAGCACCACCGCCACCTCGAAGAACAGCGGCAGCGCGCAGATTAATCCGGCGATGCCCATCGCGTAATGTGCACGACGTTCGCCGAACGATTTCAGCATGCGGATAGCGATTTGATCGACCGCGCCGGTTTCATGCAGGATTTTGCCGAACATCGCGCCCAGCGCCACCACCACTGCGAGGAAGCCAAGCGTGCCGCCCATGCCTTTCTGCATGGTTTCAGCGATTTTATTCAGCGGCATTCCGGAGAACAGGCCAGCGCCGAACGAGACTAATATCAGAGCGACGAAAGCATGCATACGCGCTTTCATTACCAGGAACAGCAGCAGGAGAACGGAACCTGCCGCGGTTAACACCAGGGTTGCGGTACTCATAAGAAACAACTAATCCTTTTTGATCGCACCCTCAATGGTGGCGATGGTAGCGGCAACGACGTCCGGCAGGGGATGATTGATATCGACGACCAGTACATCACTCTCATCAGCGGCGGGCTCTTCCAGCGTTTCGAACTGGGAAACCAGCATCTGCGGCTTAAAGAAGTGACCTTTACGCGCCTTCAGACGGCTCTCGATAGTTTCAAACTCGCCTTTCAGATAGATAAAAGAGAGATTGTCGTTACCCCGACGCAGAATATCGCGGTAGCTTTTTTTCAGTGCGGAGCAAACGATAATCGAAACGGCCTGGGTGCGCTGCATGGCAAAAGCCGCATCGTTGACTGCCCGTAGCCAGGGCTGACGATCGCTGTCGTTTAGCGGATGGCCGTGGGCCATTTTTTCGATATTGGCACGCGGATGGAGAAAATCGCCGTCAAGAAACGCGGTTTTCAGCTGGTGCGAGACTTCATAAGCAACGGCGGATTTACCGCTGCCCGATACGCCCATCAGGATAAAAACATGATGTGACGGCGACTGAGTTTGCATTGTAGTTGGCTCCGGCAGATGAAAATGCAAATGTTACCGATAACATTGGCGTATCCATTCTCAGTACGTGCGCTTCTCAGCGCAACCCGTCGGGCAGGAAAAGCCTGGAATTGTGAGCAGGTTCAAAAAAACATCCGATTCAGATGCTCTCCCCTTCCTCAATTTCAAAGCCTACGTCGATGGGCTGATGCACGCTGTTATCGCCGCCGATGCGTGCCAGCAGAAGCGTCGCCGCCTCACGTCCCATGCGCTCACGCGGGGTGAATACCGTCGCCAGTCTTGGCGTCACCACGTGGGCAATATCGTGTCCGTGAAAACCGGCAATCGCCATCTGCTCCGGTACGCGTAATCCCTGGCGCTGACATTCAAACATAGCACCGATTGCCAAATCGTCATTGGTACAGAACAGGCTATCGGTCTGCGGATAGCGTCGCCGCGCCTCGCACAGCAGCATCGCGCCCGCGCTAAACGAGGAGGCTTCCTCCATCATGACGCTGCGCGGCTCCAGCCCCACCTCGCGCATCGCCAGCGCGTAGCCCTGCTCTTTTTGCAGCGTACGCTCATCCAGCCGCGCGCCGAGATAAACGGTATGGCGATGCCCTTTCGCCAGAATCGCGTGCGTCATCTGACGCGCCGCCTCAACGTTATCGAAGCCAACCGCCATATCCAGACAGGGGGAAACGCTGTCCATCATCTCAATCACCGGAATTCCGGCAGTTTCAATCATACGCAGGCTGGCGGGCGTATGGGTGCGTTCAGTGAGGATCAGGCCATCGATATTCCAGCCCAGCAGAGAGCGCAGCTGTAATTCTTCTTTTTCCGCGTTATAGCCGAAGTGGCCCACCAGCGTCTGATAACCCGCGCCATCGGTAACAGCTTCAATCCCGCGCAGCACGTCGGCGAATACCTGGTTGGTCAACGAGGGCAGCAGCACGCCGATAGCGCGGCTGGTGGCGTTTGATAACATATCGGGCGCGCGGTTGGGAATGTAGCCCAACTCATCCAGCACGACGGCAATTTTCGCCCCCAACGCGGCAGAGACCTGTTGCGGATTACGCAGATAGCGGCTGACGGTCATTTTCGTCACGCCGACGCGATCGGCAACATCCTGTAGCACGGGTCTTTTTTTCTTCATGATGGATTCGCTGGGCAGAGAGAGATGGGGCTGAGTTTACAAAAAAAAGCCAGCCGTCACGAGCGGGGAAAACGTGACGATGGTTGCAGCTGCGCCAAAGCGAATGTCGGCGGTCTTATTTCATCACAATGAAAAAAGCCGCCGGACAGAATGAGCGGCGGCTTAAAGCACGTTAACGTTTTATGATTACACCGGCGGCAGATCGAACAGCAGGATTTCCGCATCGCTGCTCGCCTTCAGCGTCAGCGTACTTTCATCCCAAATTGCCAGCGCATCGCTGGTAGTTACCGATTGATCGTTTACCTGCACATCGCCCTTCACCACCTGAATCCAGATGCGGCGCGATGCATCCAGCGCAACGCTATCGCTTTCGCCCGCTTTCAGCACCCAGCGCGACAGCGTCATATCCTGATAAACCTTCAGCGAACCTTCACGCGCATCGGGTGACAAAATCAGCTGGCGACCCTGTACGTCGGCAAAGCGGCGCTGCTCGTAACGCGGCTCAATGCCGGTTTTTTCCGGGATAATCCAGATCTGATACAGATGCAGCGGTTCGCTGCTGCTGGCGTTATATTCAGAGTGCCGCACGCCGGTACCGGCGCTCATAATCTGAAACTCACCTGCCGGAATCTGCTCTTTGTTGCCCATGCTATCCTGATGCTCGACGGTGCCGGAGAGCACGTAGGTCAGAATTTCCATATCTTTATGCGGATGCGTACCAAAACCCTGACCCGCATCGATCACATCTTCATTAATCACCCGCAGCGCGGAGAAGCCCATAAAGTTGGCATCGTAGTAGTTGGCAAAGGAAAATGTATGCCAGCTATCCAGCCAGCCGTGACTGGCATGACCGCGTTCTTCAGCTTTGCGTAAGTAAATCATGTTCAATGCTCCTCAACGTTTTTTTATAGTCTGGGCCTGGAGCAGAGCAAATGATAGCTGAAAAACTTCACCTCTCTGTTCAAAAAAAATGAATGGTTTTCCCGCTGCCCGATAAAGAGGGGACAAGCAGATTGATGAAGCATGGAGGAAACGGCAACGGGGAAAATGCCCAGACCGACGGGCAAAAAAAAAGCCAGCACCCGGCTGGCTAAGATAATACTGGAAGCAATGTGAGCAATGTCGTGCCTTCGCAGTGAGCCTTAACAAGTCTCGCCGGAGTGCATGGCAATAATAATCATTATCATTCGCGTCTGTAAACCCCTTTCTGGTAATTTTCTTGTTTATTTCTCCGCTTAAGCGACTTCATCAACGGTAAGACCTCGTTGAATGGAGGTTTTGGTTTATTAATATCCCGCCGTCAGATCGTCTGGCGTGCGCGGATCGGAAGCGCCGTACAGCCTGCCGTCCGGCCCGATCATAATGCTTTGCGTGCTGCCCATCGCCGGCAGCAGTTGAACGTTCTGCCCTTTCGCGCTCAGCAGCTTCAGCGTATCCGGGCTAAAACCTTTCTCAACCCGTAGCTGATCCGGCAGCCACTGATGATGAAAACGCGGCGCATTGGTCGCTTCCGCCACATTCATTCCGAAATCGATGCTGTTGACCACCATTTGCAGCACGGTAGTGATAATGCGGCTACCGCCGGGGCTGCCGGTAACCAGCCAGGTTTTGCCATTTTTCACCACAATAGTCGGCGACATAGAAGAGAGCGGGCGTTTGCCGGGTTGAATGGCATTGGCTTCGCCACCGACCAGGCCATAAACATTCGGCGTACCGGGACGAGCGGAGAAATCATCCATCTCGTTGTTCAGCAAAATACCGCTTTTTCCGGCGACAATGCCGCTGCCAAAGTTGGTATTCAACGTGTAAGTCACGGCAACCGCATTGCCTGCTTTATCCACCACGGAAAAATGCGTGGTCTGGTTGCTCTCGTAAGGTGCCAGCTTACCGGGTTTGATCTGTTCCGAGGGGCGCGCTTTGGCGATATCGATCTGTTGCGCCAGCGATTTCGCATAGGCTTTGCTGGTCAGCGCCTGCCACGGCACTTTGACAAAATCGGGATCGCCCAGATATTCCGAACGGTCGGCGTAGGCGTACTTTTCCGCCTCCGCCATTACCTGAATGGCATCGGCGCTGCCAAAGCCCATTTTTGCCAGATCGAAGTTCTCCAGAATATTCAGGATCTGAATAATATGGATACCGCCGGATGAGGGAGGCGGCATCGAAAAGATCTGGTAGCCGCGATAGCTACCGCCGATTGGCTGGCGCTCCAGGGCGCGATAGCTGGCTAAATCCTCCTTGCCGATCAACCCGCCATGCTGTGCCATTTCCGCTGCGATCTCATCGGCGATATCGCCTTTATAAAAGGCATCGGGCCCCTGTTGGGCAATCAGCGACAGGCTGCGCGCAAGGTTCTCCTGTATCAGACGCTCGCCTTTTTGATAAGGCGTCCCGTCCGCCTTGAAAAAGATTGCCCGGCTGTTGTCGTGGCTCAGCAGCACTTCCTTGCCGTAGGTATTCAGATCGTCAGCCAGCGCATCGTTTACCACAATGCCCTTACGCGCCAGATCTATCGCCGGTTGCAGCAGGCGGCTCAGCGGCAGAGTGCCATACTTATCCGCCGCCAGCGCAAAGCCCGCTACCGTACCGGGCGTACCGGAGGCTAACGGCGAGGTCAGCGAGAGTTTGCTGTCGGCATTGCCCTGTTTATCGAGAAACATATCGCGACTGGCACGCGCTGGCGCAATCTCACGGAAATCGATAGCGGTGACATGGCCCGCCGCGGTACGCAACAGCATAAAACCGCCGCCGCCCAGGTTACCCGCCTGTGGATGCGTCACCGCCAGCGCAAAGCCAACGGCAACCGCCGCATCCACCGCGTTACCACCCTGACGAAGAATATCGACTCCAACCTGCGTAGCCAGCGCATCCACCGATGCCACCATCCCCTGCTGCGCCCTGACCGGATGAAAAGTATCTGCCTCGATGCCATATGAAACCGGCGGTGCATTCTGCACCAGCGCCAATGCCGGTGCGCCCCATACTGATGCCAGCAGCGCAGCAGCCAGCCCCCATCCCTTCACTCTTTTTTGCATTGTGTTTACCCTTGTTATTGTTTTTTACATTATGTTTGCTCTTTATAAACATGCACAAACTAAGCCAAAAAAACGAGAGATAACGCAAATTAACCGGAATTAGCAGGCCGATAGCGCAGGGTGAGTTAGACTTAAACAGGTTAACGGGCAATGCCGCCGTTCTGGCTCGCCGCCCCGGAAGGAGGAGATCGTGAAGAAATTACTGTTGATGTTTATCGCGCTGCTGCCGCTGAGCAGTATGGCGGATACGCTGAATAACAACAATAACCCGAATCAGCCTGGCTATAATCCCAGCCAGCAGCGGCTGCAAAACCAGATGCAGTCAAATCAAATTCAGCAACAAAACCGGCTGCGCCAGGATCAACAATGGCAAACGCAGCAAACCCAGCGTCGTCTACAGGAGCAGCGCAACAGCACGCAGCAACGCGTACAGCAATCACAGCCAGGCAACGCAACGCACTATCCGCCGATTAATCAGCAGGATAGCCGCTAAGCGTCAGAAATCGGGGCCGATGATATCGATGCGATCGGTGCAGATCGCATCCACGCCCCATTCCAGCAGTAAACGGGCGCGTGCGGGCTGATTCACGGTATAAACCAGAATGTGCAGACCAGCCTGCCTGATAGCCGCAGTGCGCTCCGCGTCCAGCAGACGATGATTAAGGTGCAGCGATACGCAATCCAGCTGCTGTGCCATATTCAGCCAGTCATCATGCCATTCATCGAGCAGCAAACCGCGCGGCAGCTCCGGGGCCGCCTGCATCGCCGCTTCCAGCGCAGCGAAAGAAAATGAAGAGAGCAGCGGCGGCGTTTCTCCACGCCAGAGTTCACGCGCCGCCAGCGCCACTGCACGTCCGGTTGCAACTTCACAGCCGGTAGTCGGTTTGATTTCAATATTAGCCATCAGCTGATGCTGGCGGCAGCGGGCCGCAACCTGCGTCAGTAAAGGCAGAGGTTCCGCTTCAAACGCGCTGCCGAACCAGCCGCCCGCATCCAGCAATGCCAGCTTTTCCCACGGCAGTTCGCCTGCAATACCCCAGCCGTTGCTGGTGCGATCGAGCGTATCGTCATGCAGCAAAAAGAGCTGCTCGTCACGCGACAGCTTGACGTCAAACTCAATCATGGTGTGACCATAGCGGGCACCCACATCAATCGCTGCCAGGGTATTTTCCGGTGCCAGTTTGCCGCCGCCGCGATGCGCGACAATACGCGGATAAGGCCAGGGATGAGTATTCATTCCAGACGAGCTCCATCATCGGTAGAGAAGAAGTGCAGCGCCTTGTCAGGCAGATGCAGCCACAGCGTGCTGCCCGGCGCGGGACGCTCAATATGCGGCAAGCGTACCACAACTGGCCTGCCACCCCAGCGCCCGTGCGCCAGATTATCGGCACCCAACAGCTCCAGCGTTTCAACGGTTAACGGCACGCCGCCCGCCTGCTGGCGACTCAGGCTGATATGTTCCGGACGAATACCCAGCGTTGCCGTCTGATTCGCCCAGCGCTTTCTCGCCGTCGCCAGCGGCAGAGACATGCCATCTGCCAACGTAAAGGCGGTGCCGTCATGGCTGAAAATGCCCTCAAGCAGGTTCATTGCAGGCGCGCCGATAAAGCTGGCAACGAAGCGCGTGGCGGGCCGCTCGTAAACCTCAACCGGCGTGCCGATCTGCTCAACAATCCCTTTGTTCATCACCATCACGCGCTGCGCCAGCGTCATCGCCTCAACCTGATCGTGGGTAACATAGAGGCTGGTAGTTTGCAGGCGTCGGTGCAACAGCTGTAGCTCCAGGCGCATCTGCACCCGCAGGCGTGCGTCCAGATTAGATAACGGTTCATCGAACAGAAACAGTGCCGGTTCGCGCACGATGGCGCGCCCCATTGCTACCCGCTGGCGCTGGCCGCCGGAAAGCTCGCGTGGATGTCGTTTAAGCAGCGCCTCCAGTTCCAGGCTGCGCGCCGTCTCCATTACCTTTTGGCGGATCTGCTCGCGTCCCATGCCACGAATTTTCAGACCGTATGCCATATTCTCTTCCACCGTCATATGTGGATAGAGCGCATAGTTCTGGAAAACCATGGCGATACCGCGATCTTTTGGCTCCAGCTCGGTAACGCGCCGCCTGTCGATATAGATATCGCCGCTGGTGACGCGCTCCAGCCCCGCCACCATCCGTAGCAGCGTCGATTTACCACAGCCGGATGGCCCGACAATCACCATAAATTCGCCATCATCAATTGCCACGTCCAGCGGCTGAATAATTTGCTGTTTGCCATCCCAGGATTTGGTGACGGCCTGAAGTGTGACTGCTGCCATTGTTTATTTCTCGCTTTCAACCAGACCACGCACAAATGCCCGCTGCATTACCATCACCACCACGATCGGCGGGATCAGCGTCAGCAGCATCGCCGCCATCACCAGATTCCACTGCGTTGTGCCTTCGCCGGAAGAGATCATACTGCGGATCCCGGCTACCGCCGTGCCCATCTGCGCGTCGCTGGTGATCAAAATAGGCCAGAGGTACTGATTCCAGCCGTAGATAAAGGTAATCACGAACAGCGCCGCCAGATTGGTACGCGACAGCGGCAGTACGATATCGCGGAAAAAACGCATCGGCCCCGCGCCGTCAATACGCGCCGCCTCTATCAACTCATCCGGCAGCGAAAGAAAAAACTGACGAAAAAGAAAGGTAGCGGTTGCCGACGCCATCAGCGGCAGCGTTAAGCCGCTGTAGCTGTCGAGCAGCTGAAGATTCGCCACCACCTCTACCGTTGGGAAGATGCGCACCTCTACCGGCAGCATCAGGGTGATAAAAATCATCCAGAACACCAGGTTACGCAGCGGAAAGCGGAACCAGACCAGCGCAAAGGCGGACAGGATCGAGACGATGATTTTGCCGCACGTAATGCCCAGCGCCATCAGCGTACTGTTGATCAACAGCACACTCATTGGCGCGCTGTTGCTGCTGACGCCATGCAGCCAGATTTCACGCAGGTTATGCCATAGCTGGTTGCCGGGGATCAGCGTCATCGGCACCTGAAAAATCTGCTGGTTGTCCAGCGTGGCGGCGACAAACGCCACCCACAGCGGAAACAGGATGGTTAAGATGCCGAGAGTCAGCATCAGGTGGCTGAAAATATCCAGCCCGCGTCGGTTTTCAATCATTGATAACGCACCTTACGTTCGACGTAGCGGAACTGGATCACCGTTAACATGATTACCAGCAACATCAGGACCACCGACTGCGCGGCGGAGGAGGAGAGATCCAGCCCGGCAAACCCTTCGCGATAGATTTTATAAATCAGCGTGGTGGTTGCCTGTACCGGCCCGCCCTGGGTTGCCGCATCGATTACCGGGAAGGTGTCGAAAAAGGCGTAGACCAGATTGACCACCAGCAAAAAGAAGCTCACCGGCGCGATCAGCGGCAACGAGAGATGAAAAAAGCGCCGCAGCGGCCCGGCACCATCAATGGCGGCAGCCTCTACCAGCGAGCGCGGAATTGACTGTAACGCCGCGAAGAAAAACAGAAAGTTATAGCTGATCTGCTGCCAGACCGAAGCCAGCACCACCAGAAACATCGCCTGACCGCTGCTCTGCGCATGGTTCCAGCTGTAGCCCAGCTCATGCAAAAAATGGCTAATCAGGCCGATGCCGGGATTAAACAGGAACATCCACAGCACCGCCGCGATCGCGGGCGCTACCGCATAGGGCAGCAGCAGCAACGTCTGATAGAAGCGGCGCAGGCGCAGCACATAATCCGCCAGCGCGGCGAACAGCAGCGAAATCATCAGCCCGCAGCCGGTCACCAGCGCGCTGAACAGCAGCGTGGTCCAGAAAGAGGCCAGATAATAGCTGTCATCCAGCAGGCGGCGGAAATTCTCCAGGCCAACAAAGGTGCTGGAAAAGCCGAACGGATCGACGCTTTGCACCGAATACCAGAGCGCTTCCCCGGCGGGCCAGATAAAAAAAATCAGCGTAATCAGCAATTGAGGCAGCACCAGCGCCCACGGCAGCCAGCGCGAATGAAAAACGGGACGAGAGCTGGACATGAAGTCATTCCATAGCAGGCTGGTAAAAATCAGCAACGCGCCGGGCCGCTCGCGCCGCCCGACTCAGGGTTATTTCACCTGTTGCTCAAAGCGACGCAGCAGCAGATTGCCGCGCTGTACGGCGCTATCCAGCGCTGCCTGTGGCGTTTTACCGCCGCTCCAGACGCTCTCCAGCTCTTCATCAACGATAGTGCGGATCTGTGGCATATTGCCAAGACGCAGCCCCCTGGTGAACGGCAGCGGCGGCTTGTTCAGCATCTGGCGGGTGGCGATATCCGCGCCGGGATTTTGCGCATAGTAGCCCTGCTGACGCGTCAAATCATAAGCGGCCTTTGTCACTGGCAGATAGCCGGTTTTTTGATGCCATTCGGCGGCAATTTCCGGCTGGGTCAGGAATTGCAGGAACTCCGCGACACCTTTATAGGTGTTGTTATCTTTGCCCTGCATTACCCACAGGCTGGCACCGCCGATGATGGCGTTTTGCGGCGCGTTGGGCACGCTCTCGTCATAAGGCATCATGCCTACGCCGTAACTGAATTTGGCGTGCTGACGAATATCCGCCAGCGAGCCGGAGGAGGCGGTGGTCATCGCACAGTCGCCATTATAAAACTTCTCGGTAGATTCATCCTTACGGCCAAAATAGGTGAAATCCCCTTCCTTGTTCATTGCTTCCAGCATGGCGATATGGCGCACCTGCTCCGGTTTATTAAAAATCAGCTGCGCGCTGGTGCCGCCGAAGCCGTTGTTTTCCGTCGCTACCGGCAGGCCGTGCCAGGCGCTGAAGTTTTCAATCTGAATCCAGCCCTGCCAGCCGCTGGCATAGCCGCACCTGATACCCGCTTTACGCAGCGCTGCGGTATCTTTTGCCAGCTGCTGCCAGGTTTTTGGCGGCTGTTCAGGATCGAGTCCCGCTTTTTTAAACGCGTCTTTGTTGTAATAAAGCACCGGCGTGGAACTGTTAAACGGCTGCGACAGCAGATGACCGCTCTTTGCCTCGGTGTAGTAACCAGCAACCGTTGGCACAAACTGGCTCTCGTCGAACCTGATGCCCGCATCGTTAAACACCTGATAGACCGGCTTGATAGCGCGCGAAGCCATCATGGTGGCGGTACCAACTTCGTAAACCTGTAAAATCGCCGGTGCTTTGCCGGTACGAACCGCAGCGATGCCCGCCGCCAGGCTCTGCTCATAGTTGCCTTTGTAGACCGGAACGATGTGGTAATCGGGATGAGCCTGGTTGAAACGTGCTGCCAGCGAATCCACTTCTTTACCTAATTCGCCTTCCATTGAGTGCCAGAACGGAATGTCCGTCGCGGCCAGGGCGTTGCTGCTCAGAGCCAGCCCCAGCAGCACGCTGAGAGCCGTATGACGAAACGTAAGAGAGGACATATCATTTTCCTGTGACATTGTAGGTCTGTACGAAATCAGGTTTTTTTCAGTTCGCGAAGTAACATGACACGGGAAAATGACGGAAAGATAACCGTTAAATGACGGAGAAATGACAGCCAGATTGCAGAGCCTGGCCTGATGAAATGGCGGCCTGCGCCGCCTGGTATGAAAGATTAAAGCGGCTGCCCGGCACCAACCGGGCAGCCTCTTGTTACGCGCCCAGATAGGCGCTACGCACTGCCTCATTCGCCAACAGCGCATCGCCGCTATCTTCCAGCACCACGCGCCCGTTTTCCAGCACGTAGCCGCGATCGGCCAGCTTCAGCGCCTGGTTAGCGTTCTGCTCTACCAGAAAGATAGTCATGCCTTCCTGACGCAGCTGCTCGATAGTCTCGAAAATTTGCTGAATGATGATTGGTGCCAGACCAAGCGACGGCTCATCCAGCAGCAGCAGGCGCGGCTGGCTCATCAGCGCACGTCCAATAGCCAGCATTTGCTGCTCACCACCGGACATGGTACCGGCACGCTGTACCCGTCGCTCCAGCAGGCGCGGAAAAAGATGGTATACACGTTCGATACGCTGTTGGTATTGCTGGCGGCTGGCAAAGAAGCCGCCCATCGCCAGATTTTCCTCCACCGTCATACGTGAAAACACCCGCCGTCCCTCCGGCACAATGGCGATCGCCTCGCGCATGATACGCGCCGTTTGCCAGTCGGTGATCGCTTTACCGTCAAAGGTGACCGTTCCTTCGGACGCACGCGGTTCGCCGCACAGCGTGCCGAGCAGCGTGGTTTTTCCGGCACCGTTGGCACCAATCAGCGTAACGATTTCTCCCTGCTGAATATGCAGGCTGACCTGATGCAGAGCCTGAATCTTGCCGTAGTGCGCGCTGACGTTGCTGAGCGTTAAAATCGGCGTCGCCATATTATGCCTCCCCTAAATAGGCGCGGATCACATCCGGGTTGTTGCGTATCTCTTCCGGCGTGCCGTTTGCCAGCGGCGTTCCCTGATTAACCACGTAAATCCGATCGGAAATGCCCATCACCAGCTTCATATCATGCTCAATCAGCAATACCGACACCTTGTGCTCGCCGCGTAGCTCGGCAATCAGCGCATCCAGCTCGTGCGTCTCTTTCGGGTTAAGGCCCGCCGCAGGTTCATCCAGCATCAGGATTTCCGGGCGCGTCACCATACAGCGGGCGATCTCCAGCCGTCGCTGTTGTCCATAGGCCAGGTTACCCGCCTGACGGTTCGCCATTTCCAGCAGCCCGACGCGCTGTAGCCAGCCGGCGGCAAAATCGAGCGCCTCGCTTTCGCTGCGGCGGAAGGCTGGCGTTTTCAGCAGGCCGGAAAAAAGACCGCTTTTCAGATGCTGATGCTGCGCCACCAGCAGGTTTTCAATCACCGTCATTTCACGGAACAGGCGCACGTGCTGGAAAGTACGCACGATACCCATACGGGCAATCTGCTGACCCGGCAGCCCGGCAAGCTGGCGATCGCGCAGCATAATGGTGCCGCCGGTCGGCTTATAGAAACCGGTCAGACAGTTAAAGACGGTGGTTTTTCCCGCACCGTTCGGGCCAATCAGTGAAACGATCTCCTGCTGACGCAGCTCAAGCGCCACGTTATTCACCGCCAGCAGGCCGCCAAAGCGCATCATCAGGCCGTTCACGACCAGTAAGGGCTGATTCATGCCTGCTCCCCCGGTTGATTACGCTTCAGCTTCAGGTGCGGGCGCTGCATCGGCAGCAGCCCCTGTGGACGCCAGATCATCATCAGCACCATCAGCGCGCCCAGCACCAGCATGCTGTACTCGTTTAAATCACGCATCAGCTCGCGGGAAACCACCAGCAATATTGCCGCCAGAATGACCGCCAGCTGCGATCCCATACCGCCCAGTACCACAATCGCCAGCACAAACGCCGACTCAGCAAAGGTAAAAGATTCCGGGCTGATAAAGCCCTGACGTGCGGCGAACAGGCTACCGGCGAAACCGGCAAAGGCGGCGCTGATGGTAAAGGCGGTCAGCTTGATGCGCGTTGGGCTAAGTCCCAGCGAACGACAGGCGATTTCATCTTCGCGCAGCGCTTCCCAGGCGCGTCCCAGCGGCATACGCAGCAGCCGATTGATAACAAACAGCGTCAGCACCACCAGCAACAGCGCCACCAGATAGAGGAAAATAATGCGGTCGCTGGGGTCATACTTCAGGCCGAAAAAGTGATGAAAGGTGTCCCAGCCGCCGTCGCGCGGGCTGCGGTTAAACTCCAGACCAAAAAAGGTCGGTTTCGGGATCTGGCTGATACCGTTCGGACCGCCGGTAAAGGCCGTATTATTCAGCAGCAGAATACGCACGATCTCGCCGAAGCCGAGCGTCACAATAGCCAGATAGTCACCGCGCAGGCGCAATACCGGGAAGCCCAGCAGCAGGCCAAACAGTGCCGCGACCAGCCCCGCCAGCGGCAGGCACTGCCAGAAACCGAGGCCGTAGTAGTGATTCAGCAGCGCAAAGGTGTAGGCACCGATGGCATAGAAGCCGCCGTAGCCTAATACCAGCAGGCCGGACAACCCCACTACCACGTTCAGCCCCAGGCCAAGCATCACATAGATCAACGTCAGGGTAGCGATATCCACCGTGCCGCGTGAAACGATAAACGGCCAGATGACCGCCGCAGCGATAAACAGCAGCGCTAGCAGCTTCTGCTTTGCCGTGCTGCCGTCAAAGCTCGGCAGTACAAAGCCTTTCTTGCCGCTACGCTTCAGGCTGCGGGCAAACAGCGGGCGCAGTAGCTGAAAGATAAACACCACGGCGCAGCCGACGGCAATCCAGTTCCAGCGCACGCTGCCCGCGTTTTCTACCACCAGCCGCGTGCCGTCGAGGTTAAGCCGCAGCCCCATAAAGAACGCGGCCAGAATCAGCAGCATCAGCGCTGAAATAATGGCATTCACCAGATGGGCGGGCTTCATACTTTTTCTACCTCCGGGCGACCAAGAATGCCGGTAGGCATCACCAGCAGCACCACAATCAGCAATGCAAAAGAGACCACATCTTTATATTCGGTACTGAGATAGGCAGAGGTCAGCGCTTCGGCGATACCCAATACCAGGCCGCCCAGCATGGCACCGGGAATGCTACCGATGCCGCCCAACACCGCAGCGGTAAAGGCTTTCATACCCGCCATAAAGCCTATATAAGGATTGATCACGCCGTAAAACTGCCCCAGCAGTACGCCCGCCACCGCCGCCATTGCCGCGCCGATAACAAAGGTCAGCGAGATAACACGATCGGTATTAATCCCCAGCAGGCTGGCCATTTTCAGATCTTCAGCACAGGCGCGGCAGGCGCGGCCCATACGCGAGTAACGGATAAACAGCGTCAGCGCCAGCATGGCACAGAACGTTACCAGCCAAATCACCACCTGCATCGTACTGATGGTAGCGGCAAAGCCGTTGCTCTCCCCCAGCGTTAGCTGCCCGCTGACCAGGCCCGGCAGCGCCAGATCGCGCGAGCCCTGCGTCAGACTGACGTAGTTTTGCAGGAAAACGGACATGCCGATGGCGGAGATCAGCGCAATCAGGCGCTTTGATGAACGCACTGGCTTATAGGCGACGCGCTCAATGCTCCAGCCATAAGCGCTGGCAATCACGATGGCGGCGAGAAAACCCACGCCAATTAGCAGCCAGCTGGTATCAATACCGACCATCATCAACGCGGCAATCACGATAAAAGAGACATAGCTGCCGATCATATACACTTCGCCATGCGCGAAGTTAATCATGCCGATAATGCCGTACACCATGGTGTAGCCGATGGCGATCAGCGCGTAGGTGCTGCCTAAGGTCACGCCATTAAGCAACTGCTGTAGAAAATAGAGGAACTGCTCGGACATAATTTAAACCCCAACAAAGCTGAGCGGCATGGCCTACAGCGAGAAAACGTCCGTCTTTATCAAATGCAGGAGCGGCCTGGGGCCAGAAAACTCTGGCCCCGGACTGCTGAATAACGTGCGATCGGTAACGTCAGTTATTTCACTGCGGTGGAGGTGCCGTCGGCGTGCCATTTAAATACGCCGAACTCAAACCCTTTCAAATCGCCCTTCTGATCCCAGCTCAGGTTACCCATAACGGTTGGCACCGGCTGTCCTTCCTTGAGGTTTTTTACGATATCCGCCGGTTCTTCGCTCTTGCTGCGCGTGATACCGGCAGCCAGCGATTGCAGTGCCGCATAGGTGGTCCAGACGAACGGCCCGGTGGCGTCCAGCTTTTTCGCTTTGATAGCATCAACAATCGGCTGGTTAGCGGCAACCTGGTCATAGCGTTTTGGCAGTGTCACCAGCATGCCTTCGGAGGCCGCACCGGCGATATTGGAGAGCGAGGCGTTACCCACACCTTCCGGTCCCATAAACTGGGTCTTCAGGCCAGCCGCGCGAGCCTGACGCACGATCTGTCCCATCTCCGGGTAGTAGCCGCCAAAGTAAACAAAATCGATATTTTCTTTTTTCAGACGCGCCACCAGCGTGGAAAAATCCTTATCGCCAGCGGTGATACCTTCAAACAGGGCGACAGGCGCATTGGCTTTTTTCAGGCTCTCCTGCACCGAGCGAGCCAGGCCTTCGCCATACTGCTGCTTGTCGTGCACGATAGCGATACGCTGAGGTTTAATAACGTCGAGGATATATTTAGCGGCGGTTGGTCCCTGATCGGAATCGAGGCCGGTGGTGCGCATAATCAGCTGATAGCCGCGCGAAGTCAGATCGGCTGCGGTCGCCGCAGGCGTGATCATTAATATGCCTTCATCTTCATAAATATCAGACGCAGGCTGTGTGGAAGAGGAGCAGAGGTGACCAATAACGTAGCGGATACCTTCATTCACCACTTTGTTCGCTACCGCTACCGCCTGCTTGGGATCGCAGGCATCATCATATTTTACCGCCACCAGTTTGTTGCCGTTTACGCCGCCTTTGGCATTGATATCGGCGATGGCCTGCGTCGCGCCGGTGAACTGCATATCGCCATACTGCGCGACCGGGCCAGACATTGCGCCAACAATCGCCACTTTGATCTCTTCCGCCAGCGCTGCATGACTCATTGCCAAAGCCACACATCCTGCCAGCATTACGCGCCCTTTACTGATATTCATCCGACTTCCCCATCTGTTGTGTCTGTTGTGATTTGCTTATGTTTATTTTCGGTGGACTATTAAACAAAATTCTTTTGATGTGAATAAGTTAGCTTTAACACATATCTATTTTGTTAATAACACTTTATTTTTCAGTTCATTAAACAGGAGATTTATTCTGTAAATCAACTGAGGAAGGCAAAATCTAACGGTGATAACAGGACAATCCTCTGGCAGTTACGGTGGCTTTTTCCCCTCTCTGCCAGCGCGTTATGCTGGCAAGTGGCATAGTTATAATTGTTTACGTGGAATATGCAGGTGGCAAAAAACAGATCGCTTTGTTTTTGTACAGAACCGCTTACAGGTTCCTTTTGCCACAGCTTCGCTACAATATGCCTTTTACCAGGCGACGGGTTATCTCATGAAACTGACTATTATCAGGCTGCAAAAGCTCAGCGAGCAGGATTGTATCGATCTCGGCAAAATCTGGCCGGAGGTCATATGTAGCGAGCTGGAAAGGAAACTGGACGAAAACCATCGGCTCTACGCTGCGCGCTTTAACGATCGTCTGCTGGCCGCCGTTGAACTAACCATTCGCGGTACGCAGGGGAGACTGGAGAAGCTGGAAGTACGCGAGGTAACGCGTCGTCGCGGGGTGGGAAGCTATTTGCTGGAAGAGGTGATAGCACAAAATCCGTCGCTGACGCAGCTATGGATTGCCGATGACGGCAAGGCCGATCAGCAGATCATCGCCGCCTTTATGCAGGCCTGCGGCTTCCGTACGCAGGCAGACGGCTGGATTTATACCAGGGAATGAGGACACTGTAGCCAAAGGGGGAGCGGAAGGCGCGCGATAAAAACGCTGCAATGTGCGATCGCTACCTCCATAAGAGGCGGTTTAAGTTTCCCAACAAAAAGGGCGGCTCACTGGCCGCCCTCTGTTACGTTGACGCGTTATGCTTCTATCGCCAGCCGTAATTTTTTCATCGCGTTCTTTTCCAGCTGGCGCACACGCTCAGCGGAAACACCATATTGATCCGCCAGTTCTTGCAGCGTGGTTTTGTTCTCGTCGTCCAGCCAGCGCGCCCGAATAATATGCTGGCTACGCTCATCAAGGCCCTGCAAGGCATCGCTGAGTTTATCAGCCGCATGGTTTTCCCAGTTATCCTCTTCAATGCCATCAGCAAAGTCAGAGGTTTTATCCTGTAGATAAAGCACCGGTGCCATGCTTTTGCCTTCGCCTGACTCATCATCTGAGGTCAGGTCAAAAGTCATATCCTGCGCCGCCATGCGGGATTCCATTTCACGCACGTCTTTGCTGCTTACGCCCAGCTCGCGCGCCACCATCTCCACTTCATCCTGATTAAACCAGCCCAGACGCTGCTTGGTTTTACGCAGGTTAAAGAACAGTTTGCGCTGCGCTTTGGTAGTCGCGACTTTTACGATACGCCAGTTACGCAGCACGTATTCGTGAATTTCAGCTTTAATCCAGTGTACGGCGAAAGAGACCAGACGAACCCCAACTTCCGGGTTAAAGCGACGCACCGCCTTCATCAGGCCGATGTTGCCTTCCTGAATCAAATCCGCCTGCGGCAGGCCATAGCCCGCGTAGTTACGAGCGATATGAACAACAAAGCGGAGGTGAGACAGGATCAGCGTTTTAGCCGCATCCAGATCGCCCTGGTAATGCAGCCGTTCAGCCAGCGCTTTTTCCTCTTCCGCCGTCAGCATCGGCCAGGCATTGGCAGCCCGGATGTAGGACTCCAGATTACCAAGAGGAGCAATAGCTAAAGTGTGCATTTCTTTGGTCATTCAAACCCTCTCATAATTATCATTATTGCCGCACGATTTCCTTTTGCGCTATTCCTCAAAATACAGGAATCCGCCATGAAATCTCAAAGCAATCTGTGCTACTTCATTAGATAGCGAAGTTATCCACAAGTTCAATTTACAGCGTGAATATTTTATACACAAGATAGGACGTCAGACGATGCCGGAAAAGATAAAAGCGGGAAGCTTCCTCTGCGGCACAGACGTCATGCAGCAGAGGAAGATTATACCAAAAAAACGTTACTGTGGCGTAAAACGACGTAAATGTTGTACGGTAGCTAACCAGGCGGCAATCCAGCCAATCATCGCTGACAGCAGCAGTAGCAACAGGCTCTCATCCCATGACAGGCCGCTGATACGGAAGGTGGTACCAAAAACGCTGGCAACCTGCGCCACCACCGACTCAAGGCGTAATACCAGTACTTCCGACAGGATTAGCGACAGTACCGCGCCGCCCAGCCCCAGCAACGCACCGCCGTACAGGAAGGGGCGTAGAATAAAGCCATCGGTAGCGCCGATCAGTTTCTGTACGTTGATAGTATCGCGGCGGGCAAAAATGCTGAGCCGCACGCTATTGCCGATGACCAGAAACACCGCGACTACCATCAGAATGCCAATCAGCGTAGCTACCTGCCCTACCAGCCCGGTCAGCGCCGCCAGACGAGCAAACCAGCTATCGTCCATACGCACGTCATCAACGCCATCGACATGCTGCACACGTTCACGCAGCGTTTGCAGCGTCTTCTCATTCTGAAAATTCAGTTCAGGCGTAATGATTACCACCGCCGGTAATGGATTTTGCTCCAGCATATCCAGCGCGCCGCCAAAGCCGGACCAGTTACGAAACTCGCCCAGCGCCTCTTCACGTGACAGGTAATTGACCTTCGCCACGCCAGACTCTTTCTTCAGCGTTGCCACCACCTTTTCCGCCGCGGTGTCATCCAGCGTTTTCGACAGATAGAGCGTTAGCTGCGGCGTGGGATACCACTGCTCCGCCGCCTGGCTGACGTTTTTCCACACCATATAGCACACGCTCGGCAGCGTCAGTGAGATAGCGATAACCATCACCGTCAGCAGCGTAGCCAGCGGCTGACGCCACATATCGGAGAGCGTGCCGCGCCAGGCGTAGCGCCACTGCTCCTGCCAGCCGCCCTTCAGCGCCTTGCTTTTCGGCTGCTGCGGTTTCGCTTTTGACGCCGGTGCACGTTTATTACGCTTATTAGCCATGTTCGCCTCCGTGCAGTCTTCCCTGGCTGAGCCGCATCACGCGATAGTTACGGCGGGCGATCAGCCCCATATCGTGCGTTGCCATCAGAACGGTTACGCCGACGCGGTTAAACTCTTCAAACAGGCGCAAGATATCTTCCGACAGCGCCTCATCCAGGTTGCCGGTTGGTTCATCAGCCAGCAGCACCGCCGGTTTGTTTACCACCGCACGGGCGATACCGACACGCTGTTGCTCACCGCCTGACAGCTGAATGGGAAAACTTTTCGCTTTGTCGAGGAGGCCCACTTTATCCAGCGCGGCGGAAACGCGGCGACGAATATCTTCCCCGCTGGCACCCGCGATGATCAGCGGGATCGCCACGTTGTCATAGACTGTCCGATCCATCAGCAAGTGGTGATCCTGGAAGATCATCCCTATCTGACGACGCAGAAACGGCACCTCGCTATTTTTCAGTCGGCTGATATCGTGTCCGCTGAACCAAATATGGCCCGCGCTGGGGCGTTCAATGCCGCAAATCAGCTTCAACAGGGTACTTTTCCCTGCGCCGGAATGACCGGTCAGAAACGCCATTTCACCGGGTTGCAGATGAAAATCTACCCCCTGTAGCGCTTGCCGACCGCCGAGATAAGCCTTACTGACCTCTTCAAAGCGAATCATCCTGGTTAATCCTCTCGGGCAAACAATGCCTCAATAAAATCTTCGGCCTTAAATGGCCGTAAATCATCGATGCCTTCTCCGACACCGATAAAGCGAATCGGGATACTAAACTGGTCCGCCACTGAGAAGATCACACCGCCTTTTGCCGTACCATCCAGCTTAGTCAACGTAATCCCGGTCAGGCCTACCGCTTCGTGGAACAGTTTAGTCTGGCTGACAGCGTTCTGGCCGGTGCTGGCATCGATGGTCAGCATCACCTCATGCGGCGCATTCTCATCGAGCTTTTTCATCACGCGGACGATTTTCTTCAGCTCTTCCATCAGATGCGCTTTATTTTGCAGACGTCCGGCGGTATCAGCGATCAACACATCCACGCCACGCGCTTTGGCGGCCTGAATCGCATCGAAAATCACCGAAGCGGAATCGGCACCGGTATGCTGGGCGACAACCGGAATATGGTTACGCTCGCCCCATACCTGCAACTGCTCAACCGCGGCGGCACGGAAGGTGTCACCCGCTGCCAGCATGACCGATTTACCCTGCGCCTGATACTGACGCGCCAGCTTACCGATGGTGGTAGTTTTCCCGACGCCGTTCACGCCAACCATCAGGATGACAAACGGCGTTTTACCATCAACCTCCAGCGGCGCATCAACCTGATGCAGAATACTGGCCATTTCCGCTTTCAGCAGGCCATACAATGCTTCAGCATCACGTAGCTGTTTGCGGTTCGCCTGTTGAGTCAGGCTGTTGATAATGCGCTGTGTGGTTTCAACACCCACATCGGCAATCAGCAGCTGCTCTTCCAGCTCTTCAAACAGTTCATCGTCGATCTTTTTACCGCGGAACAGGCTGACAAAGCCGGAGCCAAGATTCTGGCGCGTTTTTACCAGACTGCGCTTCAGGCGAGCAAAGAAACCCTCTTTGGTCGGGCGTTCCTGCTCAACGGGCGCAGCGACTGGCGTTACCGCTTCTTCTGGCGCTTCTTCCGCTAACGCCAGCGCGGTCAGCTCATCATCAGAAAGCGGCGCTTCTTCTTCCAGCACGGCATCTGGCTGATGCGTATCGGAAAGCGCGACGGCAACGGCAACTTCAGCAGCGATAACCGCATCTTTCTCATCAGCTTTAGCTGACTCGCTCTCTTCTTCAACCGGCGCTATGGCTTCCGCTGGCGCAATCTCTTCCGGCAGAATTTCTTCTTCAACCGGCGCTACGGCTTCCGCTGGCGCACTCTCTTCCGGCAGAATTTCTTCTTCAATCGGCGTGGAACGCGCTTCTTCCTGACGCGCCACCTCTTCCGTTGTCGCAACAATCTCTTCAGCAAGCTGCCCGGCGGATACCGGCGTCGCGGTGGACGCATCGCTTTCCGCAGCGGCTTCCGTTTGCTCCGTTAACGTCTCTTTTTGTTCTTCTGGCTGCGCAGGCGTTTCTTCACGACCGAACCCCAGCCAGGAAAAAAAGCCACGCTTTTTCTCTTTTGCCATTGTGTGACTACACTCCTCGATGGCTTTCATCCGGGCATCTGTCGCGCCGGGCTGAAAAAATAACCTGATAAAGAATTCATTAGTCTAACACTTTCCAGCCAGCGCAACACCAGCACCCTTTTTAACGTTTCCTCAACCGCTTTCGCCCGTTAAACTACGCAACAAATTATGACGAGTTGTGAGCAGCATGAATAAAAAACCCCGCAGCGCCGCCGGTCAAATCCGCATTATCGGCGGCCAGTGGCGTGGACGAAAACTGCCGGTGCCGGACAGTGCCGGACTACGTCCAACGACCGATCGCGTTCGTGAAACGTTATTTAACTGGCTGGCACCTGAAATCCAGCAGGCGCGCTGTCTCGACTGCTTCGCTGGCAGCGGTGCGCTCGGCCTTGAGGCGCTCTCGCGCTACGCCGCATCAGCGACCATGCTGGAACTGGAAAAACCTGTTGCGCAGCAGTTAATGCGGAATCTGCAAACCCTGAAAGCCAGCAATGCGCAGGTAATTCAGACCAACACTCTGAACTGGCTGGCGCAGCAGGGCGATGCTTATCAGATAGTGTTTATCGATCCGCCCTTTCGTAAGGGCCTGTTGGATGAAACGCTACGCCTGCTGGAGAGCAACGGCTGGCTGGCTGACGACGCGCTGATTTATGTCGAAAGCGAAGTAGAAAACGGCACGCCGCCGGTACCGGTTAACTGGCAGCTACACCGCGAAAAAGTGGCGGGCCAGGTGGCATACCGTTTATATCGCCGCACAGGCACAGCACAGGAGCAGAAAGATGTGGCTTAATCTGGGGCGTTTGATGATGGTGTTCGTATGGGCCTTTCTGTTACTGAATCTGGTACAGCCTTTTCCGAAACCGCTGAAATATTTTGTCGATGTTGCGCTGATCTTTATGGTGATTATGCACGGCCTGCAGCTGGTACTGCTACGGGCGACGCAGCCGAAGGATAGCGCGAAGCTGAGCCGCCTCACGCAGATTAAGATCTTTTTCTTCGGCGTCTTTGAACTGCTGGCCTGGCAGAAAAAGCACTATCCAAAACAGTAACGCCTTAAGGTTTTTGCGGCGTAAAAGAGATAAAGCGGGTGCCCTGCACCTTCAGCTCGCCTTTTACGCCTTTATCCATCTGCTGCCAGGCGGCCGGCGACACTTTTAGTGTGATCTCTGCGGCACCGTTAAGCGGCTGAAACCGCGCCTCATAGCGCATCTCTTCTCCGGCAATCACCTCGCGCTGGCGTGAACGCCGATCCGATACCGGCATGTCGCGCTTATCTTTAACCTCTACCGTCAGCGAGCGCACCGGCGACGCGTCGTTTTGCGCCGTCTCGCGTCGCTGCTTAATAAACTGACGTGAGGCCAGCACAGCAATAATGGCTAACACAATTAAAAAAATTAGTGGGGGCTTACTCATTCTGCCAACAGGCTCCGTTTCCGCTCTTTTCCTGTGCACCAAGGATACAACCAGCATGCTGCCGTTGTCACATTGCCCTCCGCTAACCTAAACTCAGTGCAGGATTGCTAATAAAATAGCGGTGTTAGTTAACGCGGTGGCTGTGCTGCAAATACTGGCAACGCCCCTTTTCCAAAAAGGACAACTCCATGATTTGGTCGTTTCTTGCAGTACTTTTTTCCGGCTGGCTGTATGTCGATGCGACTTATCGCGGCCCGCAGTGGCAACGCTGGCTGTTTAAGCCCGTTACCCTGCTGTTGCTGCTGGCGTGGGCCTGGCAGGCACCGACGCTGAATCCCAGCGACTATCTCATCCTGCTGGGACTGCTGGCGACGATGGCGGGCGATGTGCTGACGCTGCTGCCGCGCCAGCGCATGATGTATGCCCTCGGCGCGTTCTTCCTGGCCCATCTGCTTTACACCATCGATTTCGCCAGCCATATGACGATGAGTTTTTTCTGGCCCATTCCATTAACCATGCTGATTATTGGCATCGTCTGGATAGCGATTATCTGGTCGCGGCTGGAGGAGTTGCGCTGGCCGGTCTGCACCTTTATCGGTATGACGCTGGTTATGAACTGGCTGGCCGCCGAGCTCTATTACTTCCGCCCAACCGACTACAGCTTCTCACTGGTTGTGGGTGCAACGCTGCTGACGCTGGCGAATCTGGTCTGGTTTATCAGCCACTTCCGCAAGCGTTTTACGGCGGATAATGCAATTGTCGCCGCCTGCTATTTTGCCGGGCATTTTATGATTGCCCGCTCGCTCTGGCTCTTTTAAGGCTCAGGCCACGCCCTTGCGCAGCAGATAGCGGTAGGGCTTTTCATCGATCGCCTGTGCCACCAGCGTGTGCTCCATAAAACGGCAGAAGCCGGGAATATCGCGCGTGGTGGCCGGATCGTCAGCAATAATCAGTAACGTTTCCCCTTCCTGCATGTGGCGCACCGCTTTGCGCACCATCATCACCGGCTCAGGACAGCGCAGGCCCAGCGCATCCAGGGTTTGATCGGGATTGGCAAATAGATCGCTCATAATTGTCTCAACGGCAGCGGTTCAGGGACTCTATTTTACCCCTGACGGTCAATGGCGCAAGCTGCCCCCCGCCAGGTTAACGTTTGCGTGAAAACTAACCGTTGCAAACAGAGGATAACGCGGTAAGATGCGCCCGCGATAAGACTTTTACCCCAATTATCGTGACAAAAAGCTTTGCTGCCCGCTAACCGTTAGCGCTTAAGCCAGGCTCTGAATAAAGACTGGGTTCCCTCACCCCAACGTAAAAAAGGTACATTATGATCGCTTTGACGCCGCGCCAGCGGAAGCATGCGCTTATCTGGCTCTCTTTGTTTCACCTGCTGATCATCACCTCCAGCAACTATCTGGTACAGCTCCCGATTACTCTGTTTGGTTTCCATACCACCTGGGGCGCTTTTAGCTTTCCGTTTATCTTTCTGGCAACCGATCTCACCGTCCGTATTTTTGGTGCTCCGCTGGCCCGCCGCATTATTTTGGCGGTGATGATGCCCGCGCTGATTATTTCTTACATCATCTCCGCGCTGTTTTATAACGGTGCGTGGCAGGGAATTGAGGCGTTACAACAGCTGAACCTGTTTGTCGCACGCATCGCCTGCGCCAGCTTTATGGCTTACGCGCTGGGTCAGATTCTGGATGTGCATGTCTTTAACCGCCTGCGCCAGCTGCCACAATGGTGGATCGCGCCCGGCTGCGCCATGTTTTTAGGCAATATCAGCGATACGCTGGCCTTTTTCTTTATCGCCTTTTATAAGAGTCCCGATGCGTTTATGGCCCAGCACTGGGTTGAGATCGCGCTGGTAGACTACAGTTTCAAGGTTCTGATCTGCATGATTTTCTTCCTGCCTGCTTACGGCGTACTGCTGAATGCGGCACTGAAGCGTCTGGCAGAGCGTTCACAGCAGCCCGACTATCATTTCAGCTAAACGGCAATAGCGACAATGCGCCAGCGCGTCTAAGATCGTGACTTACGATTGGTTGCTTTTACGCGCTGATTCAGTTTGTATTTGAGTTCTGTATGGTCAGGCAAATAGAGAAAAGGGAACCTGATGCGTCAACTTACGAAATATCTTGGAATAGGTTTACTGGTGGTCGGTCTTGCCGCCTGCGATCAACAATCCGATAAAGCCGCGGCGGATGATAATGGCACCAGCGCCAGTACTTCAGTGCAGACGGTAACCTTAATGGATGGCAAGCTCAGCTTTAATCTGCCTGCGGGTATGTCTGATAAGAGCGGCAAGGTTGGCACCCAGGCGAACAATATGCATGTCTACGCCGATGAAAGCGGGCAGCGCGCGATTATTGTTATTGAAGGTGATGATACGGATGAAGGGCTGGACGTGCTGTCTCAGCGCCTGGAACGGCAGCAGCGCAACCGCGATCCACAGCTACAGGTGGTGACTAACAAGGCAATTACGCTGAAAGGTCAACCAGCACAGCAGCTGGATACGGTCATCTCTGCCAATAATCAGTCCGCGTGGTCTTCGGTAGTGCTGGCTAAGGCAGAAAAAAAACTGGTGACGCTACAAATTACGCTGCCAGCGGATAACCAACAGCAGGCACAAACCGCCGCTGAGAACATCATTAACAGCATTACGCTGAAATAAGCGCCTCGTTTTCGACAGTAATAACGCCGCCAGTCATGGCGGCGTCAGCCTTTAACAAAGGCGCTCGTCTTAGCTCAAAAGCAGACGCAAAAATCGACATTCCTGCCTGCCGAACCCTCTTCTGTCAGGTCAGCGGTTTAAATTCCAGCCGTTTCACGAATATATTTGCGTGCTTTTACCGCATATTCAAAGGGATTTGCCAGCGCCGGATCCTGTTCAGCTTCAACCACCATCCAGCCGCGATAGCCCGCCTCGTCCAACAGTTTAAATACCGGTTTAAAATCGATCACGCCGTCGCCAGGTACGGTAAAAGTGCCGCGTTTTACGCCATCCAGGAAAGAGAGTTTTTGCTGACGCACGGTAGCCACCACCTCATCACGCACATCTTTCAGATGAACGTGGTTGATGCGCGGCAGATATTTTTCCAGCACCGCCAGCATCGCCTGTTGACTGTTCTCTGAATAATAGATGTGACCGGTATCGTACAGCAGGTAGACATCATCGTTGGTCAGGGTCATAAAGCGGTCAATTTCCGCAGGCGTCTGGATGCCGGTGCCCATATGATGATGCAGACAAACCTGCATACCTTTCTGCGCCGCAATTTTCGCCAGTTCGTTATAGCCTTCTGCCGTTAAACGCCACTCTTCATCGGTAAAGATCGGTTTCCGATCGAAAATTGCCAGCGAGGTGCCCTGAATACTCTTGCTCTGCTCAGAACAGCCAATCACCTTTGCGCCCATAGCATGCAGGAAGTTCATATGATTGACGAACTCATCGATGGTTTTGGCCTTTTCGCCGTTGGCGAAGAAAGTGCTAAACCAGGCGTTGCAGATCTGGATGCCGCGAATTTCCAGCATTGGCTTCAATACTGCCGGATCGCGCGGATACTTGCTGCCTACTTCACTCCCGCTGAAGCCCGCCAGCGCCATTTCGCTTACGGTCTGCTGAAAGGTGTTTTCCTTGCCCAGATCGGGCATATCGTCGTTGGTCCAGCCTATCGGCGCAATCGCCAGCTTCACGTAATCTTTATTCATGGTGAACTCTCTGTTCAGTACGGCGGCAGCGCGCCGCCATGCGCAAAGGCTCCAGCCAGCGGAGCCAGCCCTTTTATTTTCCCAGCAGCTCGCGTTCGATCATTTCGCGCGTCTCTACCGCCTGATACTTCATTTTTTCCGGGTAGCCAAACAGCGCCGAGGCAATAATCGCATCGCCACCCACTTTGTAAGTGCGGTTAGCAAAATCCATTTCACGCAGGGTCTTAAACAGGGTGGTGAAATCCACTTCCCCTTCTCCAACGCCGACATGCTGATGAACAGCGGCATCTACGCCCGGTGGATTGACGATATAGCGGCAGTGTTTGGTATGATTCATGGTATCGGCGATCAGCACGTGCGACAGATCCTCGCCCACGTACTCCAGCATGCTTTTCACATCGCCTTTGCCTTTGTCATAAAAGAAGGTGTGCGGCACGCTATAGACATATTTCACGTTTTCACTGCGGAAAGACTTCACGATATCGGCGGTTTCGTTATTCAGTTCGCAGAAATCCCAGGGATGAGACTGAATTTCGATGCGAATCCCCTCACGCTCTACGATCGGCAGCAGCTCCTCCATTGAACGGTAGAACATCTCCTCGCAGATCTCCGGCTCGTTCGGGTTACCGGAAAGCTCGGTGTTAATGACCTGCACACCCATTTCCACCGCAATTTCAATCATGCGTTTCCAGTTCTTCACCGCTGCCTGGCGGCGTAGCTCATCCGGGCCTGACCAGCGGTAAACCACGATAAAGGAGGAAATTTCCACGCCGGTTGCTTTCAGCGCGTTTTTATACTCCGTCATGATCTCCCGGCCAGCTTTCGGGTGCTTATAGAAGGGGTTAATCTGCGGGTGCGGCGACTGTTCAATGTACTTATAGCCCCAGTCAGCGACCTGATGAACCATCTTCGTGATGCCTAAATCTCTGATGACATCCACATCGAAAGCGATCTTCATAACGTTCTCCCTGATTGCTCAGTGCAAGGTGCGCGCTCCTCCCGCCTGCACGGGAGGAGGACGGGAATTAAGCTTTATCGTAGAAAGCCGGACGCGGCGGCAGCTCAACCTGCTCAATCGCGCCGCTGTTCTGCGCTTTCAGGCAGGCATCGGCAGCAACCGAAGCGGCATAGCCATCCCAGGCTGACGGGCCGGTCAGCGAGCCTTTGCTTACGTCATTGATAAAGGCCTGTAGCTCAACGTCATACGCATCGATAAAGCGATCTTTCCAGTCGGTAAGGATGGAGGTAGAAAGCTGCGCGCTGCGGCGCATCTGCACCGCTGAAGGTTCCGGCAGCCTGGCTACCCCTTCCTCACCAACGACTTCACACTGGATGTCATAGCCGTAGGCACAGTTAACAAAGATTTCCACATCAATGCGGATACCCTTCTGCGTTTCAAACAGTACGATCTGCGGATCTTTCAGGCGGGAATGGCTTTTCGACGTGACGCGCGGGAACACCACCTGTACGGTTTTATAATCGTCATTGGTCAGCCAGCGCAGCACGTCCAGCTCATGGATCAGGGTACTGGTGATAGCCATATCGGTGGTATAGCTTTCCGGTACTGCCGGGTTACGATGCGCGCAGTGCAGCATCAGCGGCTCACCGATAGTGCCATCGGTAATGACTTTTTTCAGCGCACGATAGCCGGTATCGTAAGGGCGCATAAAACCGACCTGAACCAGACGCTTACCAAATTTTATTTCCGCATCGACTACGCGGCGGCAGCCTGCTGCCGTCATCGCCAGCGGTTTTTCACAAAATACCGGTTTGCCTGCGGCGATCGCCGCCAGGGTGTACTCTTCATGCGTCGGGTCCCACGAGGTGATCAGCAACGCATCAACGTCAGATGACTTAATCACGTCGTGACCATCGGCATATACTTCTGCCTGCAAGCCCAGGCGCGACAGCGCGGCTCTTGCGCCTTCAACGTTAATATCGGAAACCGCCACAACGGTGGCGCCCTGTAATACTTTAGTGCAGCGACGAATATGTTCCTGCCCGATTGCGCCGGTGCCGATAACGCCAAGTTTCAGAGTCATAATATGTCTCCAGAATTCAGGGTAAGCGCGAACCCGCCAGCACTGCTGACGATGCCCGCTGTCAGGGTAGATGCTTAGATAAAAAATTTAATAATCAGTACTTTCTTGCCCGATCGACATGCTCTTTCAGCATTTTGGCGACGGCATTGATGCGTTCAGAGGTCGAAACCTGAGCGCCACCAACGTGCCACCAGCTGAAATATTTGTGCACCATAGTTTTTGGCAGCACTTTTACATCGATCAGAGTAGATACGGTCTCTTTGCGTGCGGCTTCCAGCGCCTGGCTTAACTCTTCCAGCGTGGTAACACGCCAGGTCTTGCAGCCGTAGCCTGCGGCAATCGCGGCGAAATCAACCGGAATAAAGCCGCCGTCCAGCTTGCCGCTTTCTCCATTGCGGAAACGGAATTCGGTGGTGAAGCTATCCATGCCGTGCTCCAGCTGCAGGTTATTGATGCAGCCGTTGGTCATGTTGTCGAACAGCACGACATTGATCCTGGCGCCTTCCTGGATAGAGGTGATGAGCTCAGAGTGCAGCATCATAAAAGAACCATCGCCGAGCAGTGCATAGACTTCCCGCTGCGGTTCGGCCAGCTTAACGCCAAGCGCGGCGTTGATTTCATAGCCCATGCAGGAGTAGCCATACTCAACGTGATAGCCGCCTGCGGCTTTTGTACGCCAGACGCGCTGTAAATCGCCCGGCAGGCTACCGGCAGCGGCGACGATAATGGCATCCTGCGGCAGCTGTTCGTTTAGCGTACCCAGTACGCTACTTTGCGTCAGAAAGGAGCCGGTCAGCCGATTAAACTCGGCAAACAACGCTTCGCGATCGATACTGTCATCGATTTCTGGTACAAAATTTTCTTCGCTCCAGGCCGCCTGATAAACGCGCTGCGTTTCTTTTAACAGCTTGCTCTGTGCCTGCTCAATTTGCTCGCCCCACTCGCTGTGGAACGTCCGATCTGCCAGGCCTTCGCTCAGGGCGTTCAGCGCTTCGCGCGCATCGGCTACTACCTGAACACCATCCAGCTTGTAAGCATCAAAGCTGCTGACGTTAATATTGAGAAAGCTGACTTCCGGATGCTGGAATATCCATTTCGACGCGGTAGTGAAATCGGTGTAGCGCGTGCCGACGCCAATCACCAGATCGGCCTCTTTCGCCAGCAGGTTAGCGGCCAGACAGCCGGTTTCACCGACGCCGCCAACGTTGAGCGGATGATCGGAAACCAGTGCGCCTTTGCCCGCCTGGGTTTCGGCAAAAGGAATCTGAAAGCGTTCGGCAAACTGTCGCAGCGCCTCAGCAGCCCCGGAATATTTCACTCCGCCGCCACAGATGATAAGCGGCTTGCGTTTACGCACCAGCAGCGCCAGCGCATCCTGTAACTGCGTCTCGGTGGGCAAACGGCGATCCAGACGATGCACGCGTTTCTGGAAGAAATAATCCGGGAAGTCCCACGCCTCCCCCTGCACATCCTGCGGCAGCGACAGCGTTACCGCGCCGGTTTCTGCCGGATCGGTCAGCACGCGCATTGCGCTAATACAGGCGGTCATCAGCTGTTCCGGGCGGTTTATACGATCCCAATATTTACTGACGGCGCGAAACGCATCGTTCGTGCTCAGGCTAAGATCGTGACTCTGTTCAATCTGCTGTAATACCGGATCGGGCTGACGCGTAGCAAAGACGTCGCCCGGCAGCAGTAGTAAGGGAATGCGGTTAGCCGTTGCGGTAGCGGCGGCGGTAATCATATTCGCCGCGCCGGGGCCGACCGAGGAAGTACAGGCGATGATCTCACGACGCAGCTTCTGCTTAGCGTAGCCGATGGCGGCATGTGCCATTCCCTGCTCATTACGTCCCTGATGCACAACCAGATCGCCGCTATCCTGTTCCAGCGCCTGGCCAAGCCCCAGCACGTTACCGTGACCGAAAATAGCGAAGATGCCTTTAACAAATTTCGTTTCAACCCCATCAACGGACAGGTACTGATTATCGAGAAACTTCACCAGCGCCTGCGCCGTGGTTAATCTGATCGTGCCCATTTGTTCATCCTTTACCCGTGGCGTTCCGCTAAAACAGAGCGCACCGCAATCGCCTATGTCGGCGGACAGAGAAGAGCCTTTGCCGACGGTCAGTAAGTGAAACGTGAGGCGATTATAAACAAATAATTTTTTCATAAAACACGATTACAGAAGAAACATTTCATTTTGCGAGAGAGATCAAATAATCGGTTTAACCAGCGTGGAAAGCGGCCTGGCCGCCGGAAGAAGTGGAACAGCGGCGTGGAGAATCGATAAAAACAAATATTCTATTTCATTTTGATTGACGGGCTAACTTCTTCAAAAAGCATAGCAAAAGGTGCCTTCTGTAGTGAGTGCTCTGGTAATCCCCCTGACCCAATCATCGCTAAAAAAGAAATGAGAGTTTTACCCCCCTCACAATTTTGGGTTATTAGTTTCACTCTAAGTTGTTTTTGGAATATTTATTCCTCATACTGCCAACACAGTTGATCCGGTGCGATCGGTTTATCGGGATCTACCCGGAAGATCTCTGGAGACGCTCGACAGTGTCTGCTTATCACAGAAGGAAACAACAGGTATGAGTACACAACAGAAGCGGCTTGATGTGATTTGTATCGGCCGTATTGCCGTTGATCTCTATGGTCAGCAAATCGGTGCGCGTCTGGAAGATACCAGCACCTTTGCCAAATATCTTGGCGGCTCTTCCGGCAATGTCGCTTACGGCACCGCCATTCAGGGACTAAAATCTGCCATGCTGGCACGCGTTGGGGATGAGCATAACGGTCGCTTTCTGCGTGAAGAGCTACAGCGCGTCGGCGTCGATACCCAGTGCCTGATTACCGATAAAAAACGTCTGACGGGCCTGGTGATTCTTGGTATTAAAGATGAAGATACTTTCCCGCTGATCTTCTACCGCGACAACTGCGCGGATATGGGCCTGACGCCGCAGGATATCGACGAAGATTATATCGCTTCGGCCCGTGCGGTGGCGGTCACCGGAACCCACCTCTCTCATCCCGATACGCGCGCGGCGGTACTGAAAGCGTTGGAAATCGCACGTCGCCACGGGCTGCGCACCGCGCTGGATATTGACTACCGTCCGGTGTTGTGGGGCCTGACTTCATTGGGCGACGGCGAAACCCGTTTTATCGAATCCGATCGGGTGACGCAGCAGTTACAGGAAGTGCTGCACTATTTCGACCTGATTGTCGGCACGGAAGAAGAATTCCATATTGCAGGCGGCAGCACCGATACGCTAAGAGCCTTAAAAAGCGTACGCAAGGCAACCAAAGCGACGTTGGTATGCAAACGCGGCCCGTTAGGTTGCGTGGTGTTTGAAGGCGATATCCCGGACAGCTGGGATAAAACCGAGCTGCAAAGCGGCGTGCGCGTCGATGTACTGAATGTGCTTGGCGCTGGCGATGCCTTTATGTCCGGCCTGCTGCGCGGCTGGCTCAATGATGAAGGTTGGCGACAGGCCTGTCGTTACGCCAATGCCTGCGGCGCGCTGGTGGTATCGCGTCACGGCTGCGCTCCGGCGATGCCAACCAAAGCGGAGCTGGATGACTACCTGAGCCGCGATCGCGAAGTACCTCGTCCCGATCGCGACGAGCGGCTTAATCATCTGCATCGCGTGACCACGCGTAAAAAAAGCTGGCGTGAGCTGTGCGTTTTTGCTTTCGACCATCGCAAGCAACTGTTTGATATGGCACAGGAAGCTGGGGCTGACGTTGCCCGCATACCTCAACTGAAAACGCTGCTGCTCCAGGCGGCGGAAGCGGCGGCAAACGAAGCCGGGCTGGTGAACAACAGCGGAATCCTGGCCGACACTACCTACGGTCAGCAAGCGCTGAACGCCATTACTGGCAAAGGCTGGTGGATTGGGCGTCCCATTGAGATGCCCGGCTCACGCCCACTGCGCCTTGAGCATGGCAATATCGGCTCGCAGCTGATCGACTGGCCGCAGGAACATGTGGTGAAATGCCTGGTCTTCTACCACCCACACGACAGCGCGGAACTACGCCAGCAACAGGATGATCTGATCCTCGACGTCTGGCGCGGCTGTAATAAATCCGGGCATGAACTGCTGTTGGAAATCATCCTGCCGGAGGAAAATCCCGATCGTCAGGAATGTTATTACATTGATATCATTAAGCATTTTTACCATCTCGGCGTCCAGCCTGACTGGTGGAAGCTGCCGCCGCTATCGCTGCAAAGCTGGCAGACTATCGGCTCGGTAATTGAGCAACACGATCCCTGGTGTCGCGGCATACTGCTGTTAGGCCTTGATGCACCGGAAGAGAAGCTGAAAGCGGGTTTCCGCGATGCAGCACAGGCACCGTGGGTAAAAGGCTTCGCCGTTGGGCGCACCATCTTTGGTCAGCCATCACGCCAGTGGCTACAGGGTGAATTAAGCGATGACGCGTTGATTCAACAGGTTAAAAATAACTACCTGACGCTGATTAGCTACTGGCGTGAAGCTCGCCCGGTACAGCAGGCCAGCTAGCGCTTTTCCCACTCAAAACGCCGCCGATACCAACGTACCGGCGGCGTTGTCATCTTTTCAGTACGAATTAACTTTATTGTTCCTCATAGTTCTTCTTTTTTTAGCTGGAAAGAAACGGATTAAACACCACGTTTTGTGAGGTAATTCATGTTGCTATGAAATAAACTCTGCTAACAGGGGTTTCAAATGAAATTTTCCATTCATCTGATAGAATATCGCTTAGCAAAATGCCAATCATTTTTAGCAGGCCGAAGTAATGACAACTAATAACCCTACACAGCTTTCTTTACTCCAGGATGACATTCGTCGTCGCTACGATACGCTCAGCAAGCGTCTGAAGCAGGTCGCACGCTATATTCTTGATAACAGTAATAGCATCGCCTTTGATACCGTAGCCTCGATTGCTCAACAGGCTGATGTGCCGCCCTCTACGCTGATCCGTTTCTCAAATGCCTTTGGCTTCAGCGGCTTCAATGAAATGAAACAGGTCTTTCGTCAGCATCTGATGGAAGAAACGGTAAATTATACCGAGCGTGCACGTCTGTTCCGCCAAACCGCAACGGATGAAGCGGCAGCCTCGCCTGAAAACCCCGCCGAAATTCTCAACGTATTCACGATGGTGAATTCTCAGGCTTTGCAGCAGCTGGCGATGCAAACCAATCCAGAACAGCTGAACAAAGCGGTAGAGCTGCTCAGCCAGGCAGAAAATATCTACGTAATCGGCCTGCGCCGCTCTTTCAGCGTTGCCTCCTATCTCACTTACGCTCTGCGCCATCTGGAACGACGTGCTTTCCTGATAGACGGGCTGGGCGGTATGTTCACCGAGCAGCTCAGCATGGTGAATCCGAAAGATGTAGTGATCGCCATTAGCTACTCGCCCTACGCCCGCGAAGGGGTCGAACTGGTTGAAATGGGCGCACGACGCGGGGCACGACAGATTGCGATTACGGACAGCCAGGTTAGCCCACTGGCCGCCTTCAGCGACGTCTGCTTTGTGGTGCGCGAAGCTCAGGTTGATGGCTTTCGCTCCCAGGTTGCCTCGCTGTGCCTGGCGCAAACGCTGGCGGTTTCACTGGCGCTGAATAACGCCAAAGAGTAAAGCGGCACGTTGCACCAGCATTACTTTCGCAACCCAGCTTACGGCGAAGTCACGCTAATCAAAGTAAACACGCTAACCAGAGTAAAAAAGGCAGCCAGCGCTGCCTTTTCTCTGAGCGCCGGGGGGCAAAACGCTATTTATTCCCGGCAGCAGGATGGCTGTCGCTGTTTATCCAGGCATGATCCTTTTCCCAGGTAAATTTCCACTTACGCACCGGTCCCGCCATCACGTTGAGGTAGTAATTGTTGTAACCCGCAATAGTCGCAACCGGATGATAGCCGCGCGGCACCATTACCACGTCATGGTTATAAGGTGCCATGCACTCATCCAGCGAACGATCGTCCGTATAGACCCGCTGCATCGCAAACCCCTGCTCCGGCTGGAAGCGATGGTAGTAAGTCTCTTCCAGATAGGTTTCATCCGGTGAATCTTCCCGATCGTGCTTATGGCTGGGATAAGAGCTGGTGTCACCTTCGTCGGTATACACTTCAACCACCAGCAGACTATCGGCTGGCTTATCATCCGGCAGGATATTATGCACCAGACGCTGGTTACGCCCTTTGCCACGCCGCTCTACGCCGACATCCTGTGGCGCAATCAGTCGCGCCGGTAAGTCGCCGTTTCCTGGCGCGCGGCATACCGCCAGCTCCAGCGCAGAATCAGCGACGACTTCAACGCGATCGTGATGCGGAACATAGACGGAGAAAGGCGGCGTTCGCTCAAAAGGCGACTGGCGCTTGCCGATACCAGGGAACGCTGCATGGCGGGTTTTCACCGAGGCCAGACCGCTTACCAGCACCAGACAGAGTTCTTTATCCGCGCTATCCAGCGTCAGGGTCTGCCCTTTTTGCAACAGGTAGACTTCAAAACCAACAAAACGCCAGCCAGCGCTTTCCGGTGTAATATGCTGGATCTGCCCGTTCGCGGCGGGCTGCTGACGTTTAGCAAGCAAAGACATCCGCTTCTCCTTTCATAAATGAGCCACCGACACGGACACTTCAATGCGCATCCCTTGTATTAACAGGCCTGCCGTACCTGAACGTAAATCCGTATCTGATTTAATATTTCCACCCTATTACATTGAAATTAATTTTTCAAATATCCCGTTTTGGAAAAATCGTTTTTAGCGGGGCTGCTCGCAAATTTTTGTGTCGATTTCAGCACTGTTACAACGCGATAAATGGCGCCAAACGCTGTAACCTCGCCTGAAAGCTGCGTGACCTGCTGCGCTGTTTTCGCTACTTT